>NZ_CP040871.1:1007500-1343333 GCF_006337105.1 Thermomonas aquatica
CGGTGTACATCAGCTTGTCGGCGAACACCACCGTGTCCTTCAGGCCCAGCATGCGGTAGCAGCTGTTGATCAGGCGGCTGATGTTCTTCTTGGTCAGCTCGGTGTTGGCCAGCGCGAACGGCAGGCCTTCCGGCAGGATCTCGCGCAGCAGGGCGCGGCCGACCGTGGTGTCCACGATCGAGGTCTGCTTGCTGCGGCTGCCGTCTTCGGCGACCACGGTCTCGCTGATGCGCACCTTGCACTTGGCGTGCAGCTGCACCGCGCGGTTGTCGTAGGCGCGCTTCACTTCGGCGATGTTGGCGAACACCATGCCCTCGCCCGCCTTGTTCTCCAGGCCGCGGGTCATGTAGTACAGGCCCAGCACCACGTCCTGCGACGGCACGATGATCGGCTCGCCGTTGGCCGGCGACAGGATGTTGTTGGACGCCATCATCAGCGCGCGCGCTTCCAGCTGGGCTTCCAGCGAGAGCGGCACGTGCACGGCCATCTGGTCGCCGTCGAAGTCGGCGTTGAACGCGGTGCAGACCAGCGGATGCAGCTGGATCGCCTTGCCTTCGATCAGCACCGGCTCGAACGCCTGGATGCCCAGGCGGTGCAGGGTCGGGGCGCGGTTCAGCAGCACCGGGTGTTCGCGGATGACTTCTTCCAGGATGTCCCAGACTTCCGCCTCTTCGCGCTCGACCAGCTTCTTCGCCGCCTTGATGGTGGTGGCCAGGCCGCGACGCTGCAGCTTGGCGAAGATGAAGGGCTTGAACAGCTCCAGCGCCATCTTCTTCGGCAGGCCGCACTCGTGCAGGCGCAGGGTCGGGCCGACCACGATCACCGAACGGCCGGAGTAGTCGACGCGCTTGCCGAGCAGGTTCTGGCGGAAGCGGCCCTGCTTGCCCTTGATCATGTCGGCCAGCGACTTGAGCGGGCGCTTGTTGGTGCCGGTGATGGCGCGGCCGCGGCGGCCGTTGTCCATCAGCGCGTCCACCGATTCCTGCAGCATGCGCTTCTCGTTGCGCACGATGATGTCGGGCGCGTTGAGTTCCAGCAGGCGGCGCAGGCGGTTGTTGCGGTTGATCACGCGGCGGTACAGATCGTTCAGATCCGAGGTCGCGAAACGGCCGCCATCCAGCGGCACCAGCGGGCGCAGGTCCGGCGGCAGCACCGGCAGCACGGTCATCACCATCCACTCCGGGCGGTTGCCGGATTCGAGGAAGGCTTCGACCAGCTTGATGCGCTTGGTCAGGCGCTTGAGCTTGGTTTCCGAACCGGTGCTGGCGATTTCTTCCTTGAGCTGCAGCATTTCGCTCTGCAGGTCGATGGTGCGCAGCAGGTCGTACACGGCCTCGGCGCCCATCGCGGCGTCGAAATCGTCGCCGTGCTCCTGGCGCGCCTGCATGAACTGCTCTTCGGTCAGCAGCTGGCCGCGTTCCATCGGGGTCAGGCCCGGCTCGGTCACCACGAACGCTTCGAAGTACAGGATGCGCTCGATGTCGCGCAGGGTCATGTCCAGCATCAGGCCGATGCGCGACGGCAGCGACTTCAGGAACCAGATGTGCGCGACCGGGCTGGCAAGGTCGATGTGGCCCATGCGCTCGCGGCGCACCTTGGCCAGGGTCACTTCGGTGCCGCACTTCTCGCAGACCACGCCGCGGTGCTTCATGCGCTTGTACTTGCCGCACAGGCACTCGTAGTCCTTGATCGGGCCGAAGATGGCGGCGCAGAACAGGCCGTCGCGCTCCGGCTTGAAGGTGCGGTAGTTGATGGTCTCGGGCTTCTTCACTTCGCCGTAGGACCACGAACGGATCAGGTCCGGCGAGGCCAGCGCGATCTTGATCGCGTCGAAGTCCAGCGCCGGGCGCTGCTGGTTGAAGAGGTTCAGCAAATCTTTCATTTGGATTCTCCGGATGAGGGGCAATGGGTCTTGCGGTCCGGCGCGGCGTCACCGCCGCGCCGTCGCGAAACTCAGTGCTCCTCGAGTTCCATGTTGATGGCCAGGCTGCGGATTTCCTTCACGAGGACGTTGAAGGATTCCGGCATGCCCGCGACCATCTCGTGCTCGCCATCGACGATGTTCTTGTACATCTGGTTGCGGCCCTGCACGTCGTCGGACTTCACCGTCAGCATTTCCTGCAGGGTGTAGGCCGCGCCGTAGGCTTCCAGCGCCCAGACTTCCATTTCGCCGAAACGCTGGCCGCCGAACTGCGCCTTGCCGCCCAGCGGCTGCTGGGTGACGAGCGAGTACGGGCCGGTCGAACGCGCGTGCATCTTGTCGTCGACCAGGTGGTTCAGCTTCAGCATGTGCATGTAGCCCACCGTGACCTCGCGCTCGAACGCCTCGCCGGTGCGGCCGTCGTGCAGCACGGTCTGGCCGGACAGCGGCAGCTCGGCGAGCTCGAGCATCTTCTTGATCTCGGCCTCGGCCGCGCCGTCGAACACCGGGGTGGCCATCGGCACGCCGTCGGTGAGGTTCTGCGCCAGGGTCAGCAGTTCGGCGTCGCTGAACTGCTTGAGGTCGACGCGGTGGGCGTGGGTGCTGGTGTCGTGGTTGTAGATCTCGTCGAGGAACTTGCGCAGGTCGGCGATCTTGGCCTGTGCATCGAGCATGCGCTGGATCTTCTGGCCCAGGCCCTTGGCGGCCCAGCCCAGGTGGACTTCCAGCACCTGGCCGATGTTCATGCGCGACGGCACGCCCAGCGGGTTCAGCACGATGTCGACGGTCTCGCCGTTGGCCATGTACGGCATGTCCTCGACCGGGACGATCGTCGAGACCACGCCCTTGTTGCCGTGGCGGCCGGCCATCTTGTCGCCCGGCTGGATGCGGCGCTTCACCGCCAGGAACACCTTGACCATCTTCAGCACGCCCGGGGCGAGGTCGTCGCCCTGGGTGATCTTGCCGCGCTTGTCGTCGAAGCGCTTGTCGAACTCCTTGCGGTGCGCGTCGAGCTGCTTGGCGGCGCGTTCGATCGCGTCGTTGGCGTCATCGTCCTTCATCCGCAGCTGCAGCCAGTCGGACTTCTTCAGGCCGTCCAGCACCAGCGAGGACACGCTGTCGCCCTTCTTGACGCCCGGGCCGCCGTTGGCGGTCTTGCCCAGCAGGGTCTCGCGCAGGCGCGCGTAGATCGCCGACTCGAGGATGCGGAACTGGTCGTCGAAGTCCTTCTTGACGCGCTTGATCTCGGATTCCTCGATCTGGCGCGCGCGCTTGTCCTTCTCGATGCCGTCGCGGGTGAACACCTGCACGTCGATCACGGTGCCGTCCATGCCCGGCGGCACGCGCAGCGAGCTGTCCTTCACGTCGGAGGCCTTCTCGCCGAAGATCGCGCGCAGCAGCTTCTCTTCCGGGGTCAGCTGGCTCTCGCCCTTCGGCGTGACCTTGCCGACCATGATGTCGCCGGCGCGCACTTCGGCGCCGATGTACACCACGCCGCTCTCGTCGAGGCGGTTCAGCGCCTGCTCGGAGACGTTGGGGATGTCCGCGGAGATTTCCTCCGGGCCGAGCTTGGTGTCGCGGGCGACGCAGGTCAGCTCCTCGATGTGGATCGTGGTGTAGCGATCCTCCTCCACCACGCGCTCGCTGAGCAGGATGGAGTCTTCGAAGTTGTAGCCGTTCCACGGCATGAAGGCGATCAGCATGTTCTGGCCCAGGGCCAGCTCGCCGATGTCGGTCGAGGGGCCGTCGGCCAGCACGTCGCCGCGCGCGACCACGTCGCCCACGTTCACCAGCGGGGTCTGGTTGATGCAGGTGTTCTGGTTGGAACGCGTGTACTTGATCAGGGTGTAGATGTCGACGCCGGCATCGTGCTCGCCGGAGATCTCCGCCTCGTTCACCTTGACCACGATGCGGCCGGCGTCGATCTGCTCGATCACGCCGCCGCGGCGCGCGTTCACGGTCACGCCCGAGTCGCGCGCCACCGCGCGCTCGATGCCGGTGCCGACCAGCGGCTTCTGCGACTTCAGCGTCGGCACCGCCTGGCGCTGCATGTTCGCGCCCATCAGCGCACGGTTGGCGTCGTCGTGCTCCAGGAACGGCACCAGCGCCGCCGCGACCGACACGGTCTGCATCGGGCTGACGTCCATGAACTGCACTTCGCTTGGCGGACGCAGTTCGTTTTCGCCGTTGAAGCGGCAGGCCACGAACTGGGCGGTGATGTTGCCCTTGCCGTCGCGCGGCGCATTGGCCTGGGCGATGACCTTGCCCACTTCCTCGATCGCCGACAGGAACTCGATCTCGTCGGTGACCTTGCCGTCCACCACCTTGCGGTACGGCGTCTCCAGGAAGCCGTACTTGTTGGTGCGGGCGAACACCGCCAGCGAGTTGATCAGGCCGATATTCGGGCCTTCCGGCGTCTCGATGGTGCAGACGCGGCCGTAGTGGGTCGGGTGCACGTCGCGCACTTCGAAGCCGGCGCGCTCGCGGGTCAGGCCGCCCGGGCCAAGCGCGGACACGCGGCGCTTGTGGGTCACTTCCGACAGCGGGTTGTTCTGGTCCATGAACTGCGACAGCTGCGAGGAGCCGAAGAACTCCTTGATCGCGGCGGCCACCGGCTTGGCGTTGATCAGGTCCTGCGGCGACAGGCCGTCGGCCTCCGCCATCGACAGGCGCTCCTTGACCGCGCGCTCGACGCGGACCAGGCCCACGCGGAACACGTTCTCGGCCATTTCGCCGACCGAACGCACGCGGCGGTTGCCGAGGTGGTCGATGTCGTCGACCACGCCGCGGCCGTTGCGGATCTCGGTCAGCACCTTAATCACGTCGAGGATGTCGGAGCCCGCGCCGCACTCGTTGCGCAGGCGCACGGATTCCTCGTCCTTGCGGTCGGCGAAGTACTTGGCGTCGTACAGCACCGGCGCGCCGGTGACGCTGTCGCGACCGATGCGGCGGTTGAACTTCATGCGGCCGACCGAGGACAGGTCGTAGCGCTCGAAGGTGAAGAACAGGTTGTGGAACAGGTTCTGCGCGGCGTCCTTGGTCGGCGGCTCGCCCGGGCGCATCATCCGGTAGATCTCGACCAGCGCTTCCAGTTGGGTCTTGGTGCCGTCGATGCGCAGGGTGTTGGACAGGTAGGCGCCGCGGTCGAGGTCGTTCACCCACAGGGTGCCGACGCTGGCGATGCCGGCCTTGCGCAGCTTGCCCAGGATGTCGTCGTTGATCTCGTCGTTGGCCGAGGCCAGCAGCTCGCCGGTCTTCGGGTCGATCACGTCGTGCGAGAGGATGCGGCCGGCGATGTAGCTGTCCGGCACCGCCAGCGCGGACACGCCGGCGGCTTCGAGCTGCTTCACGTGGCGCGCGGTGATGCGCTTGCCGGCCTCGACGATGACCTTGTCGCCGTCGGCCAGGTCGAAGTCCAGGGTCTCGCCGCGCAGGCGCTCGGGCACCAGCTCCAGCTGCACGCCTTCGGCTTCGATGTGGAAGGTGTTGATGTCGAAGAACTCGTTCAACATCTCTTCGTTGTTGTAGCCGAGCGCGCGCAGCAGCACCGACACCGGCAGCTTGCGGCGGCGGTCGATGCGGGTGAACAGCGCGTCCTTCGGGTCGAACTCGAAGTCCAGCCAGGAGCCGCGGTACGGGATCACGCGCGCGGAGAACAGCAGCTTGCCGCTGCTATGCGTCTTGCCGCGGTCGTGGTCGAAGAACACGCCCGGCGAGCGGTGCAGCTGGGAGACGATGACGCGCTCGGTGCCGTTGACGATGAAGGTGCCGTTGTCGGTCATGAGCGGGATCTCGCCCATGTAGACCTCCTGCTCCTTCACGTACTTGATCGCCTTGGTCGACGACTCGCGGTCGTAGATCACCAGGCGCACGGTCACCTTCAGCGGGGCGCCGTAGCTCAGGCCGCGGTTGCGGCATTCGCGCTCGTCGAACAGCGGCTCGCCGAGCTTGTAGCCGACGTATTCCAGCGCGGCGTTGCCGCTGTAGCTGCTGATCGGGAACACCGACTTCAGCGCGGCGTGCAGGCCGCGGTCGGCGCGCTTGGACGGCTCGGCGTGCTCCTGCAGGAACTCGCGGTAGGAGTCGACCTGGATGGCGAGCAGGAACGGCACTTCCAGGATCGAACGGCTCTTGCCGAAGTCCTTGCGGATGCGCTTCTTCTCGGTGAACGAATACTGCTGGGTGGCGGTAGTCATGTGGCGTGCGCCTCGTCTCTCGTGCGGCCGCGCATGGGCGGCCGTGGGGGAATGGCTGGAACTGACAGTTGGAAGTCGCTGGTATTGCCGGCACCAGCACGCCTTCTCCCGCTACTTCCGACTGTCAACTCATGAACTTCATGTGCTGCGGAACGACCTGGAAACTTCCGTTCCGATACAACGACCAAAGGCCGGGGGCTTGTGGCCCCCAGCCTTCAGCGTGTCGTCGATGCCAGCTGACGACGCAAGTAAGGATTACTTGACTTCGACGGTCGCACCGGCGGCTTCAAGGTCCTTCTTCATCTTCTCGGCGTCTTCCTTCGACACGCCTTCCTTCACGGTGCCGCCGGCCTCGGTGAGGTCCTTGGCTTCCTTCAGGCCCAGGCCGGTGATGGCGCGGACGGCCTTGATCACTTCGACCTTCTTTTCGCCGGCCGACTTCAGGATGACGTTGAACTCGGTCTGCTCTTCGACGGCGGCGGCCGGACCGGCAGCGGCGACGGCCATGACCGGGGCGGCGGCGGAGACGCCGAACTTCTCTTCGATGGCCTTCACCAGCTCCATCACTTCCATCAGCGACTTGGCGGCGATGGCGTCGACGATTTGCTCGTTGGACAGGGACATTTCGATTACCTCTGGAAAATTCTGTTTAAAGAATTGGTTTCGTTGAATGAAAACGTCGTCTTGGGCTTAGGCCGGTTCGGCTTCGGCGGCGGCTTCGGCAGCCGGAGCGGCGTCGCCGCCGCCCTGCTGGTCGGCCACGGCCTTGACCGCGCGGGCGAACATCGCCGCCGGTTCGGCCAGCACGCGGGCCAGCATGCCGAGCGCCTGCTCGAGGGTCGGCAGCGAGGCCAACACTTCGACGTGCGCCGGGCCGTACTGCTGCCCTTCGACCACGACCAGCTTCGGCTGAAGCTTGTCGTTACCCTTTGCGAATTCCTTGATCAGGCGACCGGCGGCGCCGGGCTCCTCGGTCGAGAACGCATACAGGAGGGGGCCGACCATCGAGTCCTTTGCGACTGCGAAATCGGTGCCTTCCACGGCGCGCGCGGCCAGCGTGTTCTTGACGACTTTCAAGTACACGCCGGTTTCGCGGGCCTTCTTGCGCATCGCGGTCATCTGGGAGACCGTGGTGCCTGCGTACTCGGCTGCGATCAAGGAGTGCGCCTTGGCGGCGACTTCGGCCACCTCGGCGACAACGTTCTGTTTCTGCGACAGATTGAGAGCCATTTCACTCCTCCTAATGAACTCCGCCCGCGGCTCCAGCCGCTGACGGTCCTGGGCGACACCGCTCCGTGGCGTCGGGGATGCCGGGCATCCCGGTGGTGGCCATCCAGAGGTGCTTGAACCAACGCGATTCCAGAAGGGCATCACCATCTACGCAGGCCCGATCGAATCAACGATGCGGATTAAGCGATCCCGCCTTCGGCAACGGCGATTCCATGCCATGTGAGCATCCATGCCCGTCGTTGCCTTGCGCAGACCGCACCTGCGGTCTTTGACGGCTTCCGCATCGGTTGCCCGATGCGGGGCCTTCAAAATTTGTTGCGCCTCCCCGCGCGGTGCGGGAAGGGTGTAGCGAATTACTTCAGCGTCAGCGAAGACTGGTCCACGGTCACGCCGGGGCCCATGGTCGAGCTGACCGAGATCTTCTGCAGGTAGGTGCCCTTCGAGCTGGACGGCTTGGCCTTGATCAGGTCCATCAGCAACGCCTGCAGGTTGCCCTTCAGCGCTTCGTTCTCGAAGCTGGCCTTGCCGATCGTGCAGTGGATGATGCCGGCCTTGTCGGTGCGGTAACGCACCTGGCCCGCCTTCGCATTGCGCACGGCTTCGGCCGGGTTCGGCGACACGGTGCCGACCTTCGGGTTCGGCATCAGGCCGCGCGGGCCCAGCACCTGGCCCAGCTTGCCGACCACGCGCATCGCGTCCGGGGTGGCGATCACCACGTCGTAGTTCAGGTCGCCGGCGATCATCTTCTCCGCCAGGTCGTCCATGCCCACCGCTTCGGCACCCGCGGCCGCGGCTTCATCGGCCTTGGCGCCGGCCGGGGCGAACACCGCCACGCGCACCGACTTGCCGGTACCGGCCGGCAGCACGGTGGAACCGCGCACCTGCTGGTCGGACTTCTTGGCATCGACGCCGAGGCGCACGGCCACGTCGATCGCTTCCACGAACTTGGCCTTGCTGCTGTCCTTCAGGATCTTCAGCGCTTCTTCGATCGGATACGCCTTGCCCGGCTGGGTGGCGGCGAGGATCGTCTTCTGTCGTTTGGTCATCGCCATGTCTTAACCCTCCACCACCAGGCCCATCGAGCGGGCGGTGCCCGCGATCGTCTTCACCGCCGCGTCCAGGTCGGCCGCGGTCAGGTCGGCTTCCTTGGTCTTGGCGATGTCTTCCAGCTGCTTGCGGGAGACCTTGCCCACCTTGTCGGTGTTCGGACGCTTGGAGCCCGAGGCGATGCCCACGGCCTTCTTCAGCAGCACCGACGCCGGCGTGCTCTTGGTGACGAAGGTGAAGGTGCGGTCCGAGTACGCGGTGATGATCACCGGGGTCGGCAGGCCGGGTTCCAGCTTGGAGGTCGCCGCGTTGAACGCCTTGCAGAACTCCATGATGTTCAGGCCGCGCTGGCCGAGGGCGGGACCCACCGGCGGCGACGGATTGGCCTGGCCGGCCTTGACCTGCAGTTTGATGTAACCGACTACTTTCTTTGCCATTGCTGCTTCTCCGGGTGCAAACGCCTGTTGTCAGGCTCCCCATCGGGCCGGGAAGAGCGCGTGCCCCGGCTTCACGTTGTGATTCGTCTCACGTGCCGACGGCCGCGCAAGGCGGCCGGTCGTTTGTCTGGCTCCCCGCAGGGAGCCGGAAAGCATATCAGGTTTTTGGCTGCCCGCCCAGCGGGCAGGCCGGTCAGGCCTTCTCGACCTGGCCGAACTCCAGCTCGACCGGGGTCGAACGGCCGAAGATCAGCACCGCGACCCGCAGGCGGCTCTTGTCGTAGTTGATTTCCTCGACCACGCCATTGAAGTCGTTGAACGGACCGTCGACCACGCGGACCATCTGGCCCGGCTCGAACAGCACCTTCGGCTTCGGCTTCTCCACGCCCTCCTGCACCCGCTGCAGGATCTGGTCGGCCTCGGCGTCGCGGATCGGCAGCGGGCGGTCGGCGGTGCCGCCGATGAACCCCATCACCTTCGGGGTTTCCTTCACCAGGTGCCAGGACTCGTTGTCCATGCGCGGGATGCCGGCCTCGTCGTGGGTGGCGATCTGCACCAGCACGTAGCCCGGGAAGAACTTGCGCTCCGAACGGCGCTTCTGGCCGGCGCGCATCTCGATCACTTCCTCGGTCGGCACCAGCACTTCGCCGAAGCGGTCCTGCATGCCCATCCGCGCGATGCGGTCGCGCAGCGCCTGCGCCACCGACTTCTCGAAGCCGGAATAGGCGTGCACCACGTACCAGCGCTTGTCGATCTGAGCTTCCGTCATCGTGCGATCCTCAACCATTGCCCAGCAGCCACTTGACCGCCGCCTGGATCACCAGATCCATGCCGGCCAGCATCAGGCTCATCAGGATGACCACCGCGATCACCACCCACATCGTGCGCGTGGTTTCCTGGCGGGTCGGCCACACCACCTTGCGCAGCTCGAAGCGCGATTCCGAGAGGAACTCGCGGGCCTGCACGCCCTTGGCGGTGGCCATGAACACCAGGCCGCCCGCCACCAGGCCGGCAACGACCGCAAGGATGCGCACGCCGGTGGGCCACTGGCCGTCGAACCAGTAGAAGGCGAACAGGCCTGCCGCCGCCAGCAGCAGCGCGAGGGCGTACTTCACGATGTCCCCACCGGAGGCGGACTGGGTAGGCAGCGTCTTGCTGGTCAAAACGTCGATCTCTGTTGGCGCGCGCGCCGGCGACACGGGTCGCGGATGGCACGCCAGGAGGGACTCGAACCCCCAACCTGCGGTTTTGGAGACCGCTGCTCTGCCAATTGAGCTACTGGCGTATCGATTTGCTACTTGTTGATTGTGCCGTTTCCTGAAAAGGCAACGGCGGCTTGCGCCGCCTGCCTTTCACCCCAACCCGTTCCCGCAGGCGGAAACGGGGGAAACGCAGGGGCTTACTTGATGATCTTGGCGACGACGCCGGCGCCGACGGTACGGCCGCCTTCGCGGATCGCGAAGCGCAGGCCATCGTCCATCGCCACCGGGTTGATCAGCGACACCACCATCTTCACGTTGTCGCCCGGCATCACCATCTCCACGCCTTCCGGCAGGGTCACCGCACCGGTGATGTCGGTCGTGCGGAAGTAGAACTGCGGGCGGTAGCCCTTGAAGAACGGCGTGTGACGGCCGCCCTCGTCCTTCGACAGCACGTACACCTCGGCCTCGAAGTCGGTGTGCGGGGTGATCGAACCCGGCTTGCACAGCACCTGGCCGCGCTCCACGTCGTCGCGCTTGGTGCCGCGCAGCAGCAGGCCCGCGTTGTCGCCCGCCTGGCCCTGGTCCAGCAGCTTGCGGAACATTTCCACGCCGGTCACCGTGGTCTTCTGGGTCGGGCGGATGCCGACGATCTCGATTTCATCGCCGACCTTGATGATGCCGCGCTCGATGCGGCCCGTCACCACGGTGCCGCGGCCCGAGATCGAGAACACGTCTTCCACCGGCATCAGGAACGGCTTGTCGATGTCGCGCTCCGGCTCCGGAATCCAGGTGTCCAGCGCGTCCACCAGCTTGATGATCGACGGCACGCCGATCTCCGACTGGTCGCCTTCCAGCGCCATGCGCGCCGAACCCGAGATGATCGGGGTGTCGTCGCCCGGGAACTCGTACTTGCTCAGCAGCTCGCGGACTTCCATCTCCACCAGCTCCAGCAGCTCGGCGTCGTCCACCATGTCCGCCTTGTTCAGGTAGACCACGATGTACGGCACGCCCACCTGGCGCGACAGCAGGATGTGCTCGCGGGTCTGCGGCATCGGGCCGTCGGCCGCCGAGCACACCAGGATCGCGCCGTCCATCTGCGCCGCACCCGTGATCATGTTCTTCACGTAGTCGGCGTGGCCCGGGCAGTCCACGTGCGCATAGTGGCGGTTCGGGGACTCGTATTCCACGTGCGCCGTCGAGATCGTGATGCCGCGCGCCTTCTCTTCCGGCGCCGCGTCGATCGAACCGTAGTCCTTGAACTCGCCGCCGAAACGCTCCGCGCCCACCTTCGTCAGCGCCGCCGTCAGCGTCGTCTTGCCGTGGTCCACGTGGCCAATCGTGCCCACGTTCACGTGGGGCTTGGTGCGCTCGAACTTACCCTTTGCCATGGCTGCGTCTCGTTGGAGTTACTGGATGTCACCAGTGAATAGTGGTGCTCACGAAAGGAATCGAACCTTCGACCTCCTCCTTACCAAGGAGGTGCTCTACCGACTGAGCTACGTGAGCAAGTTGTAAGGCGGGACGGGCGTCGTGGTGCAATGGTGGAGCGGGAGACGGGAATCGAACCCGCGCTAGTAGCTTGGAAGGCTACAGTTCTACCATTGAACTACTCCCGCACCGGGAGCCCTGCCTGTGTTGCGCCGATGGCTGGTAAGGCCGCCGGGTGGAACAAAACGATACCGCTTGAAGCTGGTGGAGGGAGGTGGATTCGAACCACCGAAGGCGTAAGCCAGCAGATTTACAGTCTGCCCCCGTTGGCCGCTTGGGTATCCCTCCGAATTGTTTCGCTGGGTTGCCGCAGGGACGTCCCAAAGAGCCCGCAATTTTGGGGTGCGCTTGGCCGCCTGTCAACGGCCACGACCACCGAAATTGCAGTTTTCGTCAGACGTTGAAGCGGAAATGCAGGACATCGCCTTCCTGCACCCGATATTCCTTGCCTTCCAGGCGCAGGCGGCCGGCATCGCGGGCGCCGGATTCGCCCTTGTACTTGAGGAAATCGTCGTAGCCGATGGTCTCGGCGCGGATGAAGCCCTTCTCGAAATCGGTATGGATCACCCCGGCGGCCTGCGGCGCGGTGGAACCGGCCTTGACCGTCCATGCACGGACTTCCTTCACCCCGGCGGTGAAGTAGGTCTGCAGGCCCAGCAGCTTGTAGGCAGCGCGGATCACCCGGTTCAGGCCGGGCTCGTCCAGGCCTAGGTCCTTGAGGAAATCGTCGCGGTCGGCATCGTCCAGCTGGCTCAGTTCTTCCTCGATGGCGGCCGACACCGGCACCACCTCCGCGCCCTCTTCCGCTGCGCGCTTGCGCACCGCGTCCAGGTGCGGGTTGCCCTCGAAGCCGTCCTCCAGCACGTTCGCCACGTACATCACCGGCTTCAGGGTGAGCAGGAACAGCTCGCGTACCGCGGCCTTCTCCTCCTCGTCCAGCGCCACGCTGCGCGCGGCCTTGCCCTGGTCCAGCGCGGCGCGCAGCTTCTGCAGCACGTCGATCTTCGCCTTGGCGTCCTTGTCGCCGCTCTTGGCGACGCGCTCGTAGCGCGAGATCGCCTTGTCCACCGATTCCAGGTCGGCCAGCGCCAGCTCGGTGTCGATGGTGTCGATGTCGGCCAGCGGATCGACCTTGTTGTTGACGTGGATCACGTCGTCGTTCTCGAAGCAGCGCACCACGTGGGTGATCGCGTCGACCTCGCGGATGTGGGCCAGGAACTTGTTGCCCAGGCCCTCGCCGCTGGCGGCGCCGGCGACCAGGCCGGCGATGTCGACGAATTCGACCGCGGTCGGGATCACCTTCTGCGGCTTGACGATCTCGCTCAGCGCGTTCAGCCGCGGATCCGGCACCGGCACGATGCCGACGTTCGGCTCGATCGTGCAGAACGGGAAGTTGGCGGCGGCGATGCCGGCCTTGGTCAGCGCATTGAAGAGCGTGGACTTGCCGACGTTCGGCAGGCCGACGATGCCGCATTTGATGCCCATGTCGCGTGTTGCTCCGTTGCCGCACGGCGTTTCGCCATGCGAAGAAAATTCGGTTGGATCAGCCCGGCCGCGGGGTATGCAGCCGGGTCATCGCATCCATGTAGTTGCCGTTCACCGCCAGCGGCAGCACGCCGATGGCGTCGTCGATGGCGCGCAGGATCGCCGCCTCGTCGTCGCGCCCGGGCCTGCCGAGCACCCACGGGGTGACCTTGTCCTTGTGCCCGGGATGGCCGATGCCGATCCGCAGGCGGTGGAACTTGCCATGCCCGAGCAGGCGCATGGTGTCGCGCAGGCCGTTCTGGCCGCCGTGGCCGCCGTCGAACTTGAGCCGGGCCACGCCGGGCGGCAGGTCCAGTTCGTCGTGCGCCAGCAGCGCCTCCTCCGGCTCGATCTTCCAGTAGCGCAGCGCCGCCGCCACCGACTTGCCGGACAGGTTCATGAAGGTCGCCGGCTTCAGCAACCAGACGCTCTGCCCGGCGATCTCCACCCTGGCGGTTTCGCCGAACAGCTTGCTCTCCAGGCCGAAGCGCGCGCCGGCCTGCTCGGCCAGGGCGTCAACAAACCAAAACCCGGCGTTGTGCCGGGTTCGGGCGTGTTCGGGTCCGGGATTGCCCAGCCCGACGATGAGGCGCAAGCCTGCCATCGCGGCGTCGCAAAGCAATGCGGGCAGCCCGCCGGCGCGAACCGGCGGGCCGCGGCGCGATTACTTGTCGTCCTTCTTCGCGGCCTTGGTCGCCGGCACGTCGGCAGCGGCCGGCGCAGCCTCTTCGGCCACGTCTTCGCGACCGTGCTTGGCGATCACCACGGCGACGTCGTGTTCCTTGCCCAGCTTCAGTTCCGGCAGCTCGACGCCCTTCGGCAGCTTGAGGTCGGACAGGTGGACGATGTCGCCCACGGCGAGGTTCGACAGGTCGATCTCGATGAACTCCGGCAGGTCCTTCGGCAGGCAGCTGACTTCCACTTCGTTCAGCTCGTGCAGGACCAGGATGCCCGCGGTCTTGCCGGCCGGCGACTTGTCCTGGTTCAGGAAGTGCAGCGGGACGCTGGCGCGCAGGGCCTGGTTGGCGTCCACGCGCTGGAAGTCCAGGTGCATGATGATCTGCTTGAACGGATGGCGCTGCATGTCGCGCAGGAGCACCTGCTCGACCTTGCCGTCGACGTCCAGGTTCAGGATCGACGAATAGAACCACTCGTTCTGCTGGGCCAGCCAGATCTTCTCGTGGTCGAGCTGGATGGCCTGCGGCGCGGACTTGCCGCCGTAGACGATGGCCGGGATCGAAGCGGCAAGTCGCAGGCGGCGGCTCGCACCCTTCCCCTCGACGTTGCGGCTCGTGGCCGAGATGTTGTGTTCGGACATTTCGATGTACTCACTTCATTGCGATGAACCGCCTCGCGGCGGCGAAGACACTCACCCGCGACCAGGTGAGTGGGGTGCGATGCCGGCATTCGCCGGCATCGCGAAACGTGCCGTCAGTCCACGTACAGCGAACTGACCGATTCGCCGAACGCCACCCGGCGGATGGTTTCGGCCAGCAGCTCGGCGACGCTGAGCTGGCGGATCTTGCCGCAGGCGCGCGCCGCGGGCGACAGCGCGATGGTGTCGGTCACCACCAGTTCGTCCAGCTGCGACCTGGCGATGTTGTCCAGCGCGGCGCCGGACAGCACCGGATGGGTGCAGTACGCCGCCACCTTCAGCGCGCCGCGCTCCTTCAGCGCGTTCGCCGCGGCGCACAGGGTGCCGGCGGTGTCGACGATGTCGTCCACCAGCACGCAGGTCTTGCCCTCCACGTCGCCGATGATGTTCATCACGGTGGCGACATTGGCCTTCGGCCGGCGCTTGTCGATGATGGCCAGGTCGGCATCGTCGAGGCGCTTGGCGATCGCGCGCGCGCGCACCACGCCGCCGACGTCCGGCGAGACCACGATCAGGTTGTCGGTGCCGTGCGCGCGCCAGATGTCGGCGAGCAGCAGCGGCGAGGCGTAGACGTTATCCACCGGGATATCGAAGAAGCCCTGGATCTGGTCGGCATGCAGGTCGACCGTCAACACCCGATCGGTGCCCACCGCGCCGAACATCTTGGCCGCCACCTTGGCCGTGATCGGCACGCGCGAGGAACGCGGGCGGCGATCCTGGCGGGCGTAGCCGAAGTACGGCACCACCGCGGTGACGTTGGCCGCCGAGGCGCGCTTCAGCGCGTCCACCAGCACCAGCAACTCCATGAAGTTCTCGGCGGTCGGCGCGTTGGTCGGCTGGATCACGAAGACCTCCTGCCGGCGCACGTTCTCCTCGATCTCCACCTGCACTTCGCCATCGGAGAAGCGGCTGACCAGGGCCTTGCCCGGGCGGATGCCGAGTTCGCGGCAGACCGCCTCGGCCAGCGGCCGGTTGGCGTTGCCCGAAAACACCAGCAAGTTGCGTTCGTCCTGCATGTTCAGCTCCGCTGCGCTCTGACCGTGGCGGTGGAAATGACCGCGCGGTTGGCGCGCGGCAAGGAATTGCACGTATTGCAGGATGGCAGGGGCGGAAGGATTCGAACCTACGCATGCCAGGATCAAAACCTGGTGCCTTAACCGCTTGGCGACGCCCCTGTAGTGAAACTCTCCACCGCGTCCAGCAGTGGCGACCGATCCGCGCCGCGCGCCAGCCAGGCATTCACGCCCACTGGCAAAGCGGCCAGCGCCGCCTCGGCGGATTCGCGGGTGGCGAATTCGACGAAGCAGCCGCTGCCCGAACCCGTCAAGCGCGGCGTGCCGATGCGCGCCAACGCTTCGAACAGGGCCTCGACGGCGGGTTCGCGGCGGCGCAGCACCGGCTCGAACGCATTGCCGAGCGCGGTTCCGGAAAGGAAGTCCGCTATTTTCGCGGGTGCAGCATTCCGCGTCAAATCAGGCGCTTGGAAAAGTCCGGCGGTGGCGGCATGGACGCCCGGACTGGCCAGCAGGTACCAGGCCGAGGGCAGGTCGATGGCGGTCAGCCGCTCCCCCACGCCCTCCGCCCAGGCATTGCGGCCATGCACGAAGACCGGCACGTCGGCACCCAGCCGCAAGCCCAGCTCGGCCAGCCGTTCGAAATCGAAACCCAGGCCCCAGAGCCGGTTCAGGGCCACCAGCACGGTCGCCGCATCAGATGATCCACCGCCGAAGCCGCCACCCATCGGAATGCGTTTTTCGATGCCGATATCGACACCTTGTACGCATTTCGACTCATTTTTCAGGATTTTGGCTGCGCGCACCAGCAGATCATCGGCTTCCGCCACGCCGGCCGCACCCTCACCTACCCGGGCGATCACGCCATCCATTCGCGGGCGCAGGAATACGCTGTCGCCCCAGTCGAGCAGGCGGAACACGGTTTGCAGCTGGTGGTAGCCATCGGCCCGGCGCCCGACGATCTGCAGGAACAGGTTCAGCTTGGCCGGGGCCGGCCAGGCGCTCCAGCCCTGCGCAGCGGGGAAACGACTCATTCGAGGCTGGCGTCCCAGCGGTCGACGACCAGCCGCACGCGATCCTCGCCGCGCTGGGCATTGATCCGGCCTGGCATCGGCAGGCCGGACACGGCATCGGCCTTCCAGTCGGCGTAATCGACGACCCAGCCAGCTTGCTCGATCCGCGCCGGCAGCTGGCCGGCGGCGAACACGATGCGCGACGCGCCGAACGTCGCGACTGCCGCCTGCGCCCCACGCATCCAACAGCCCAGCGCCGCCACCGGGATGTCCCAGCCGGTCGCCGCGCGCAGCAACGCAGCTGCGTCAGGACCCCGCAGCGGGCCATTCGGCACCCCGTCCAGCGTCGCTTCGCCCGCATCGACCGCCAGCGTCCAGCTCTGGCGGGTGATCGGCGCGGACAGGCTGACCTGCACCCGACCGTCGCCCTGCAGCCATTCGATGCGCCCGCTGCCGCCGTCCTTGCCGTTGGACAGCGCCACGCGGCCAGCCATGCTCCAGTCGGGCGCAGCGCAGTCGCCCGCGGCCAGGCCGAGCGCCGCTTCGCGCGCGCGCTGCGCGGCAGGCGCCGCCGGATCGGGCAGATCGACCACCACCGGCTTGGTCGCCATGGTCTGGCAACCGGCCAGCGCGAGGCATGCGGCCGCGATGGAAACGCGGAGCTTCATGCCCCCACGTCCTTCAGCGCGCGCCGCAAGGCGCGATTTTCCGGGTCGATGCGGCGCGCTTCCTCGAAATATTTGCGCGCTTCGTCCTTCTCGCCCAGCACCCACAGCACCTGCGCCAGGTGGCTGGCGATGTCGGCATCCTTCTGCAGGGCGAAGGCATGGCGCAGGTGGCCCAGCGCCTCGCGCGGCTTGCCCAGCTTGAACAGCACCCAGCCGTAGCTGTCGATGATCGCCGCGTTGCCCGGTTCGGCCACGCGCGCGCGGTCGATCAGCTCCAGCGCCTCCTTGTAGCGCGTGGTGCGGTCGGCCAGGGTGTAACCCAGCGCGTTCAGCGCGTTCACGTCGTCCGGCGCGATCACCAGGATGCGGCGGAAATCCGCCTCGGCCTTGGCGATCTCGTCGCGGCGCTCCCACAGCAATGCACGCGAATACAGCAGGGCCTCGTCATCGGCGAAGGCGGCCAGGCCGCGCGAATAGGCGTCCAGTTCGCCGACGGCATCCTTGTCCTTGAGCCGCAGTTCGGCCTCCAGCAGGTAGGCGTCGCGCTGGGCGTCTTCTTCCAGGGTGGCATCCGACTGGATCGCACGCAGCGCCTCGTAGGCCTGCGGCTTGCGCTGCAGCTGGAACATCACGTTGGCACTGCGCAGGCGGGCGATGCCCTGCGCTTGCTCGCCGGGCACGTTGGCGTACCAGGCTAGGGCTTCCTCGTAGCGTTCCAGCAGTTCGGCCACCTGCCCCAGCAGCAACCGGCGCATGGGATTCGGCCGCGTGGCCTCGCGCCTCAATTCGTCGTACAGCGTCGCCAAGCCGGCCTTGTCCTTGGCCTTGTCGAGCAGTGCGGCCCGCTGCGCGTAACTCGATTCATCCTGCGCGCCGAACGACAGCACCCGCGCCGCCTGCGCAGCATCGCCCAGCGCGTCGTATTCGCCGGCCAGCGACCAGCGCAACTGCGGCGACGAACGCGCGGCGTCTTCGAGCCCCGCAAGCAGCGACCGCGCTTGCTCGAGCTTGCCGTCCTCGCGCAACAGCTGGGCACGCAGCAAGCTCACGCGCGGCTCGCCGGGGAAACGGGCGACCACCTGCTGGACGATCCGTTCCACCACCGCCGGCTGCTCCAGCCGCTGCGCCAGCCCGCCGAAACCCAGCCAGGGCTCCAGCTTGTCGGGCAACGCACCGTCGTCGACGAGGTCGTCGAGCACCGCCACCACCAGTTTGGGCTGCTTGCCGACCGCGCCGATCAGCGCGGCCAGCACATGCTTCCAGCCGTCGCCGCCATCGGCCAGCAAGCCCTGCAGCTCGCGCCTGGCCGCGCGCCTATCGCCCGCACGCAGGGCCAGGGTGGCGGCCACCGCCTGCCGCGGCGCGCTCTGCTGCGGGGCCAGCGACTGCCACAGGCCATAACTTTCGCGGGCCAGGGCGTCTTCGTTCGCCAACAGGGCGATGCGGGTGGCGCGCTCGGCCAGCACCGGATCGGAGGCTGCGCGCGCGGCCTGCAGGTAGCGGCGCGCGGCATCGGGCAGTTGCCCGGCCTGCAGGGCGAATTCGCCGGCGATGCTGGCTTCCAGCGGGTCTTCGGCCGGCGAAGGCAAGGGTTTCGCGGCCTGCGCCGGCAACGCCCCCGCCAGCAGGGCAAGGCAGAGCAGCAGGCGGGAACCACGGCGTTTCGGCATTGGCATGGAAAATTCTTCTTGAAACCGGGGCCGGTACAATGTCCGGTCGTGCCGGCAGCTTAGCGCAGGCGCCTGAACGGATTTCGGACACCCGATTGAACTTTCGATGAGCCTGCACGTCCTCGGCATCAACCACCAGACCGCGCCGGTTGCCCTGCGCGAGAAGGTGGCGTTCGCCCCGGATGCGCTGGGCAACGCGCTGGCCTCGCTGCGCAAGCTGCCGCAGGTGCACGAGGCGGTGCTGCTGTCCACCTGCAACCGCACCGAGTTGTACGCGCATACCGACGACGACGGCCGCGCGCTGGCCGACTGGCTGGCCACCCACCCGGACACCGGCCACGACCTGCACACCTACCTGTACCGGCACCGCGACGGCGATGCCGTGCGCCACCTGTTCCGGGTCGCCACCGGCCTGGACTCGCTGGTGCTGGGCGAGCCACAGATCCTGGGCCAGGTGAAGCAGGCTTGGGCGGCCTCGCGCGATGCCGGCGCGTTGGGCGGCCAACTCGACCGCCTGTTCCAGCAAGCCTTCGCCACCGCCAAGCGCGCACGCACCGACACCCGCATCGGCGCGAATCCGGTCTCAGTGGCATCAACGGCCGTGCGACTGGCGCAGGATTCGTTCGCCCGCCTCAGCGAGTCCAGCGTGCTGCTGATCGGCGCCGGCGAGACCATCGAACTGGCCGCGCGGCACTTGGTGGAAGCCAAGGCGCAGCGCCTGCTGATCGCCAACCGCACCCTCGCCCACGCGCAGGACCTCGCCACTCGCCATGGCGGCGTCGCGTTGCCGCTGGCCGAACTGGACAAGCACCTGGCCGAAGCCGACATCGTGATCTCCGCCACCGCCAGCCGCGAGCCGGTGCTGCATCGCGCGCAGGTCGAACATGCGCTGCGCCTGCGCAAGCATCGGCCGATGCTGCTGCTCGACCTGGCCGTGCCGCGCGACATCGCGCCGGATGTTTCGGGATTGCGCGACGTGTTCCTGTACACGGTGGACGACCTGGAGCGCGCGATCGAGGACAACCGCCGCAGCCGCCGCGAAGCCGCCGAACAGGCCGAGGCGATCGTCGAGCTGCAGACCGCGCGCTTCGTCGAGCACTTGCAGGCCAGCGGCCGCCAGCAGCCGATCCTGCGCCTGCGCGCGCATGGCGATGCCGCGCGCGCCGAGGCATTGGCGAAGGCGCAGCAACAACTCGCCGCCGGCGCATCGCCGCAGGAAGCGCTGGAGTTCCTGGCGCATACGCTGACCAACCGCCTGCTGCACGCACCGACGGTGGCGCTGCGCGAAGCCGCGCTCAGCGGTGATGGCGAATTGCCGCGCGCGGCGGAGAAATTGTTCCCGCACGGCACGGGCGACACCGACGCATGACCCCAGCGCTGCGCCGCAAGCTCGACGCCCTGGTCGAGCGCCGCGAGGAAGTCGAACGCCTGCTGGCCGATCCGTCGGTGGCCGCCGACCAGACGCGCTTCCGCAACCTGTCGCGCGAGTTCTCGACGCTGCAGCCGGTCGCCGATGCGCTGGCCGCGGAAGCGCAGGCGCGCGCCGACCTGGCCGCCGCCGAGGCGATGCGCAGCGATCCGGAACTGCGCGAACTGGCCGACGACGAAATCGAAGCCGCCACTGCACGCCTTGCGCAACTGGAAGGCGAACTGCTGGCGCAGCTGATCCCCAAGGACGCGCGCGATTCCGGCGGCCTGTACCTGGAAGTGCGCGCCGGCACCGGCGGCGACGAGGCCGCGATCTTCGCCGGCGACCTGTTCCGCATGTATTCGCGCTATGCGGAAACGCAGGGCTGGCGTGTGGAAGTGGAATCGGCCAACCCCGGCGAACACGGCGGTTTCAAGGAAATCGTGGCCCGCGTCGAAGGCGACGGCGCCTATGCGAAACTCAAGTACGAATCCGGCACCCATCGCGTGCAGCGCGTGCCGGCCACCGAATCGCAGGGCCGCATCCACACCTCGGCGGCGACGGTGGCGATCATCGCGATCGAACCCGGCGACGACGCCGAGATCACGATCAACCCGGCCGACCTGAAGGTGGACACCTTCCGCAGCTCGGGCGCCGGCGGCCAGCACGTCAACAAGACCGAATCGGCGATCCGCATCACCCACGTGCCCAGCGGGGTCGTCGTCGAATCGCAGACCGAGCGCAGCCAGCACGCCAACCGCGACAAGGCGATGAAGCGCCTGCAGGCGATGCTGGTCGAAGCCGAACTCGAGAAGCGCGCCGCCGCGCAGGCCGCCGACCGCAAGCTGCAGGTCGGCAGCGGCGACCGCAGCCAGCGCATCCGCACCTACAACTTCCCGCAGGGCCGGATCACCGACCACCGCGTGGAAGGCCTGACCCTGTACGACCTGCCCAACATCATCGAAGGCGACCTCGACCCGCTGGTGCTGCGCCTGCAGCAGGAGCAGCAGGCCGAGGAACTGGCGCGCCTCGCACGCGAGAACTGACATGACCGACACCGTGATTTCCCGCGCCGGCCCCGCCGACCTCGATGCCCTCGCCGTGCTGTTCGACGCCTACCGCCAGTTCTACGGCCAGCCCTCCGACGTGCCGCGGGCGCGCGACTGGCTGCGCAGCCGCCTGCGCGTCGGCGAGTCGGTGGTGCTGCTGGCCAAGCGCGACGGCGCCATCGCCGGCTTCGTGCAGTTGTACCCGATGTTCTCCTCGGTGCGCACCGCCAAGACCTGGATCCTCAACGACCTGTACGTCGATGCCGGTGCGCGCCGCGGCGGCGTGGCGCGCAGCCTGCTGGATGCCGCGGCGAAGTTCGCCCGCGACGACGGCGCCGCCGGCATCTCGCTGGAAACGACGCAGGACAATGCCGTCGCCCGCGCGCTGTACCGCGCCGCCGGCTGGAACGAGGACGCGACCCAGTGGTACTCGCTGTCGTTCTCGAAGCAGCACCACTGATGCAGCGGGCCGCGGCCCGGCCTACACTCGGCGCATGACCGCCGCCACCGACTTCAAGCCTCTCGCGCTGTGCGTGCTGACCGTCTCCGACACGCGCACGGCGGACAACGACACCTCCGGCGATTACCTCTGCGATGCGTTGCGCGATGCCGGCCATCGCCTGCACGAACGCGCCATCGTGCGCGACGACAAGTACGCGATGCGCGCGCTGGTCTCGCGCTGGATCGCCGATGCCGATGTCGACGGCATCCTGGTCACCGGCGGCACCGGCTTCACCGGCCGCGATTCCACGCCGGAAGCCCTGCTGCCGCTGCTGGACAAGCGCATGGACGGCTTCGGCGAACTGTTCCGCGCGCTGAGCTTCGAGGAGATCGGCACCAGCACCCTGCAGTCGCGTGCGTTCGCCGGCCTGGCCAACGCCACCTTCCTGTTCGCCCTGCCCGGCTCCACCTCGGCCTGCCGCACCGGCTGGGAGAAGATCATCGCCGCGCAGCTGGACGCGCGCACCAAGCCCTGCAACCTCGCCAACCTGAAACCCCGCCTCAAGGAGTGACGATGGCCCTCGATACCACCCTGCGACTGCTCAGCAAGGCCAGCGGCCTGAGCGTGGTCGACATCGCCACCGCCATCCCGCGCGCGGGCGTGAGCACGGTCAATGCCTGGCTGAAAGGCGACAAGATCCCGGGCAAGGACCAGATCGACGCCTTGGCGCGCACCTTCGGCGTGCCGGCCGGGGCCTTGCTCGGCGAACTGGCCAGCACGCTGGACCCCGCGCGCAGCAAGGGCGAGCACGACCTGCTCGCGGCGTACCGCAAGCTCAACAGCAGGCAGCAGGGCGCCTTGCTGGAAGTGGCGCGCAGCATGAAGCCGAGGGCGCAGGGCAAATGAGCAAGCTCAAGCGCAAGCACTACGAGCAACTGCTGGAGCCGCTGCAGGAGGAATTGGCGGCGATGGCGCGCTGGCTGCAGCACACCGGCAAGCGCGTGCTGGTGCTGTTCGAGGGCCGCGACACCGCCGGCAAGGGCGGCGCGATCGATGCGTTCCGCGAGCACCTGAATCCGCGCCAGTGCCGGGTGGTCGCCCTGCCCAAGCCCAGCGAGCGCGAAGCCACGCAGTGGTACTTCCAGCGCTACGTGCCGCACCTGCCCGCGGCCGGCGAGATCGTGCTGTTCGACCGCAGCTGGTACAACCGCGCCGGGGTGGAGAAGGTGATGGGCTTCACCAGCGACGCCCAGGTCAAGACCTTCCTCAAGGAGGCGCCGCTGTTCGAGAAGATGCTGACGGACGACGGCATCCTGCTGTTCAAGTACTGGCTGTGCTGCGACCAGGCGCAGCAGGAAAAACGCTTCGCCGAACGCCTGCAGGATCCGCTCAAGCGCTGGAAGCTGTCGTCGATCGACGTCGACGCGCGGACGAAATACGGCGCCTACACCAGGGCCCGCGAGGCGATGCTGAAAGCCACCCATGCCGCGCATGCGCCATGGACGCTGGTCGATTTCAACGACCAGAAGCGCGGGCGCCTGACCCTGCTGCGCGACCTGCTGGACCGCCTGCCGGATACCGGGGTCGATGCCCCGGCGCTCGAGTTCCCGCCGCTGGACGGAACCCCGGCGAAGGAACGCTATGGCGTGCTGAAGCCGATCCCGGCATTCAAGGCGTAGCCGGCGCGGCCGGGCTGGGCAAGCCCACGTCCTTCGCCAGCGCGGCGTAGCGCGGGTCGTTGCGGTAGCGCAACAGCAGGGCGTCGTAGAGCAGGGTCTGCATGCCCGGGTCGCGCGCCTTCCAGGCGCGTTGCAGCCAGTCGAACATGCGGTCCGGCTCGCCGCGCACGGCGTACAGTTGCGCGATCTGGAAGGCCCAGCCGCTTGCGTACTGGTCGATGCACGCCTGCAGCAACGCGTCCGCCTGCTTGCGGTCCGGCCCGATCTGCATCGCCAATGCCAGGGCGAAGTCGTGCCACTCGCCCGCCGGCTCCGCCTCCGCCGCCTTTTTCGCGCCCGCTGCGTCCTTGCGCAGGACCTTGCTGATCGTCAGCAGGTAGTGGTTGTAGATTCCGTCATGCAATTCGATGGCCTGGGCGATCGCCTGCTCGGCCTCGTCCAGCCTGCCCAGCGGCATCAGGTAGGCGACCAGCCACGGGTACCAGCTCAGGTTGCGCGGATCGAGCTTCAAGGCCTTGCGGGTGAGTTCCACCGCCTGGGCCAGGTCGCCCTGGCTGGCGCGCGCCACCCCGAGCTGGAACAGCGCCTCGCCATCGTCCGGGGCCAGTTCCACCGCGCGCTTGAGCTCGGCTTCGCCGCCCTGCCAATCGAAGTCCCGCAGCATCAGCAGTTTGCCGCGCGCGATCCGGGTGGACGCCTGCTCGGGCGCCACACGCATCGCCTGTTCGATGGCCGCATCCGCCTGCGCGTAGGCATCCGCGGCCTCGGCACCGGACAGCCCGTTGGATACGGCATCGATCAGCATCCGCGCCTTCGCCGAATAGGCTAGGCCGTAGGCCGGGTCCAGCCGGATGGCGCGATCGTATTGCCTGGTGGCCTCTTCCTGGGTGGTGCCGGGCGCGCGCGCATGCATGTAGGCGTTGTAGGCCTCGAGGTTGTTGCTGGGCGGACGGTCGCCCTGCTGCACCGGCCGGGCCGGGCCGGACGATTGGCCGTTGGCCGGCGGCGACTGCAGCCTCAGCTTCAATGCCGCGGCCACCTGCGCGGTGATCTGGTCCTGCAGGGCGAACAGGTCCTTGTACGGGCGGTCGTAGCTGTCCGCCCACAAGGTGCTGCCGTCGCTGGCCTTGATCAGGCTGGCGCTGATCCGCACGGTATCGCCGACCCGGCGCACGCTGCCTTCCAGCAGATGGGCGACGCCGAGCTTGGCGGCGATCGTCTGGCTGGATTCCTTGCTGTCGCGGAAGTCGAACGAGGACTTGCGGTTGATCACCCGCAGGCCGTCGATCCGCGCCAGCGCGATGATGAAGCCTTCCGACAGGCCGTCGGAGAAATACTGCTGGTCCTTGTCGCCGCTTTCGTTGTCGAGCGGCAGCACCGCGATCGAATTGGCCGCCGCCACGGCGGGCACCGGACCGCCCTGGGCGACCTCCGGCATGGCGCGGTCGAGTAGGCGGTCGGTCAGCAACAGCACCACCGCGATCGCCAGCACGCCGATGATGATCAGGTCGGTGCGGCGCTTGACCGTGCGCGCATCGTGCGCGTTGTCGTCGACTTCGCTTTCGAGCCGCAGGCCCTGGCTGGTGAACTCGTAGCGCCAGGAGAACCCGATCCAGAACGGGAAGCCGATGGCGGCGGCGATCAGGAACCAGCGGGTCGCCGATTCCGGCGCACCGATTTCCGGCCCCAACTGGGCGATGCCCTGCGCCAACGCCCATACCGAGCCGATGTAGAGGATCGCCGCGCGCGGAATGTTGCGGCGCCTCAGCTCGCCCATCAAATTACCGACCATGCGCGCTCATTCCGGCCCCCTGCCCCGATTCTTGCATAGGAGAACGCAAGACGGTGCCGGATCCGCCCACCGGGGTATTCAGCGAATCGCGAAGCCCGCCACTGGCACGGCCATCCCGGGTTGCGCCGGCAGCCGCAACACCTCCTCGACCCGCGCCTGCGGCGGGCCCTGGCGCAGCCATTCCTGCAGGCGCGCGATCGCATCGGCATCGCCCGCCGCCAGCACTTCGACGTCGCCGTTGGCCAGGTTGCAGGCATAGCCCCGCACGCCGAGCTTCGTCGCCTCGTCGCGGGTGCCGGCGCGGAACCACACGCCCTGCACCTTGCCGCGGACGATGAAACGCGCGACCGCCATGCCGGCTCCGTTCAAGCGCCCGCCTTTGGGCCGCCGGCCTTGGCGATGTCTTCCTCGAGCATGCGCGCGCTGAGCGGGCCGGTGTATTTCCTGGCCACCTTGCCGTCCGGCGCGATCAGGTAGGTCATCGGCAGGCCGCGCGGGGTCTCGAAATCCTTCGGCGGGTCGTACACGTCGACCAGCGCGACCGGATAGACCACCGGGTGTTCCTTCATGAAGGCGGTCATCGCCTCGGGCGTGTTGTCCTCGTAGGCCAGCCCGATCACCACGACATGTTCGCGCATCGCGTCCAGCGCGGACAGTTCGGGCATCTCCTTCAGGCAGGGCCCGCACCAGGTCGCCCAGAAATTGACGACCACCCACTTGCCGCGCTGTTCGGCCAGGTCGAAGGTCTTGCCGTCGAGGGTGGCGATGCGCAGGGTCGGCCGCTCCGCGGCAGCGGGAATCCGCGCCGGCCGCGCCGGGGTGGCGGGCTCCGGCTGCGCCGCCGGTCCCGCGGGCGTGGCGGGCCCGGCTTCCGGCTTGCATGCGGCCAACAACCCCAGCAACAGCAGCATCGCGATCCGCAACAGCATCGATCAGGTTCCTCCGATTGCCTCGTACACGCTGGACACGCGCTGCTTGAGCTGGTCGCGCAACGGCATGCGCAGCCCGTCCAGCACGCCCATCACCGCCACGCCCAGCGCATCGTCGCGGTGCGGCAGGTGCGCTTCCGCCACCGGCACCCGCAGGTGGCAGGCTTCGTAGAGCTCGCCGATGGCGACGTCGTCGAGGTCGCGCGAGAGCAGCCACTCGCCGCTCTCGGCACGGCTGACCACGTCGATCCCGTCGAGCTTGCCCAGCATGTCCTGGACCAGGCTGTCGGTGAGGATGGGTTCGAGCAGCTGGATCTCGTCGCTGTGCAGGCCGCGGCCCTGCGCGCGCGCCTGCTGGAAGCGGCCGAGCATGCGCAGCAGGCCGTACAGCTCGAAGCCGTGCGGCAGGCGCAACGCGGCGGGCTGGTAACGGAACGCCGACATCGACGCCGCGAACGAGGCGCCGAACAGGATCGAGGTCCAGCCGAGGTAGATCCACAGCAGGAAGATCGGCACGAAGGCCAGCGGTCCGTAGATCTTCTGGTAGGAGCCGAAGCTGCCGAGGTAGAGGCCGATGCCCCACTTCACCGACTCGAACAGCAGCACCGACAGCGCCGCGCCGGCAAGCGCATGCCGCCACTTGACGGTGCGGTGCGGGACGACCTTGAACACCGCGGCGAAGGCGAGCATCTCGATCAGCATCGGCGCCAGCCGCAGCATGATCGCCTCCAGCCAGCGGCCCGGCACGGTCTCGAAGATCGCCAGCGCGAAGAAGCGGGTGGACAGCGCCAGGCTGGTGGCGGCGACCAGTCCGCCGAGGGTCAGCACCGTCCAGTAGACGAGGAAGCGGCCGAACTTGGGGCGCGCGGTCGGCACCCGCCAGATCCGGTTGAAGATCGCCTCGACGCTGGTCAGGGTCACCAGCAGCGATACCACCAAGGCGAACGCGCCGGTGGTGGTCAACGACTTGGTGTTTGCGGAGAACTCCGTCAGGTAATCCTGCACCTTGCTGGCCGCGCTCGGCACGAAGTTGGCGAAGATGTAGGTCTTGAGGCTGGCGCTCCATTCGTCGAACACCGGGAACGCCGAGAGCACGCCGAACACCACCATCGACAGCGGCACCAGCGCGAACACGGTGGTGAACGACAGCGCGCCGGCGGCCTCGAACAGGCGATCGCCGAGGAAGCGCTTCCAGGTGAAGCGGAAGAAGGTGCCGGCGCGCGCGCGGTCGCGCAGGCGTTCGCTCCAGCGGTTCAGGGAATCCAGCGGCTCCATCGGCCCAAGCCTAACCGATGCCCCCGCCTTTATCTTGTGTGTCGCGTCGCATGGCCTATCCTGCGCGCTCCACCCGAAACATTGCGCGCCATGCCCGAGATCCTGGTCCTCTATTACAGCCGCGGCGGCTCGGTTGCGAAGCTCGCGCGGCAGATCGCGCGCGGCATCGGCGAGGTCGAGGGCATGGCCGCGCGCCTGCGCACGGTGCCGCCGGTGGCGCCGATCACCGAGGTCGCGGCACCGCCGGAACCCGAGGACGGCGCGCCCTACGTCGACAAGCGCGACCTGCGCGAATGCGCGGGCCTGCTGCTGGGCAGCCCCACCCGGTTCGGCAACATGGCCGCGCCGGTGAAGCATTTCATCGATGGCCTCGGCAGCGAATGGGCCAGCGGCGCGCTGGTCGGCAAGCCGGCCGGCGTCTTCACCTCGACCGCGACCATGCATGGCGGCCAGGAATCGACCCTGCTGACCATGCTGGTGCCGCTGTTGCACCACGGCTGCGTGGTCGCCGGCATTCCGTTCACCGAAGCCGCGCTCAACACCACCCGCAGCGGCGGCACCCCGTATGGCGCCAGCCACGTGGCCGGCCTGCAGGACGCGCCCGAACCCAGCGACGAGGAAGCGCAGCTCGCGCGAGCGCTGGGCCGGCGCATCGCCACGCTGGCGGCGAAGCTCGCCGCATGAACCCGCAACGACGCCTGGCCCTCGCCCTGCTCGCGCTGGCGGCGACGTACGCGCTGCGCTTCGCCCGCGACGAACACGCGCTGGCGGCGCTGCTGGTGTTCGTGTTGCCGCCGTTGCTGCTTGCGCTCGCGGCCTGGCGCCGCTGGCCGCGCACCGGCTTCGTCGCCGGCGTGTTCGCCCTGCTGTGGTTCAGCCACGGGGTGATGGCGGCCTGGTCCGAACCCGGCCAGCGCGCCTTCGCACTGGTCGAGATCGCGCTCGCGCTGGCGGTGGTGTACGCATCCAGCATCGACGGCATCCACGCCCGCTTCGGCAAGCAGCGATGATGCCCGCGAATCCGCGCATGGCGGGCCTGGCGACGGACGACGTCGAACGCCTGCATGCCGGCGCGCGCGCGATCCGCGACCGCGCCCACGCGCAGGCCGAACGCCTGATCGGCGGGGTGCTGGCGCGCCATCCACGCCACCCGGAGGCGCTGCGCCTGCTGGCGATCCTGCAGCTGCACACGCAGCGCGCGGCGCAGGCCGTGGCCAGCCTCCGGCAGGCGATCGAATGGCATGCGCGGGACGCGCAACTGCACGCGGACCTGGGCAATGCGCACAATGCCTGCGGCGAACGCGATGCCGCCATTGCGGCCTGGCGCCGGGCGGTGGAACTCGAGCCGCAGCAGCCCGTGCCATGGTTCAACCTCGGCCGCGCCTACCAGGGACAAGGCGACAGCCTGGCGGCGGTCGAGGCCCTGCAGCGCACGCGCAGCCTGGCCCCCGAGATCCTGCCCGCGGCGATCCTGCTGGGCGACGCGCTGGCGCACCTCGGCCGCTTCGACGAAGCGAGCGCGCAGTACCGCGACGGCCTGCGCCTGCATCCGGCCTGCGGCGATGCCTGGCGCGGGCTGTCCAACATCAAGACGGTGGCGCTGTCGGATGCCGATGCGGCGGCATTGGCCGCGCAACTGCAACGCCACGACATCGCCGACACCGACCGCATCGCGATGAACCACGCGCTGGGCAAGCTGGAGGAGGACCGCGGCCGGCACCCGCAGGCATTCGCCGCATTCAGCGCGGCCAACGCCCTGCAGCAGCGGCTGACGCCGTGGCGGCTGCCGCCGTTCGAGCACTACCTCGAACAGGCGCTGGCGATGACCGAAACGCTGCCCGAGCCGGTCGATCCGGCGCTGGGCCGGGAGGTCATCTTCATCGTCGGCATGCCGCGTTCCGGCTCCACCTTGTTCGAGCAGATCCTCGCCGCGCACCCGCAGGTCGAAGGCGCCAGCGAACTGCAGGAACTCGGCATCGTCATCCAGCAGGAGTCGATGCGCCGCGGCGTGCCGTACCCGCAATGGATCCCGCAGGCCAGCGCGCAGGACTGGCAACGCCTCGGCCGCGACTACCTGGCGCGCACCGCGCACTGGCGGACGGCGCGGTCGCGCTTCACCGACAAGCTGCCGGAAAACTGGAAGCACGCCGGCGTGCTGCGCGCGATGCTGCCCGGCGCCACGATCGTCGAAACCCGCCGCGACCCGCTGGAAACCGCCTGGTCCTGCTTCAAGCAGCAGTTCTACAGCCAGCCGCATTTCGCCAACACGCTGGCCGACCTCGGCGCCTACCTGCGCGGCTGCGAACGGGCGATGGATGCCTGGCGCGCGCGCGATCCGGCGCGCATCCGCCTGCACCGCTACGAGGACCTGCTGGCATCGCCCGAACCGAGGGTGCGAGCGCTGCTCGCCGATTGCGGCCTGGATTTCGACCCGGCCTGCATGCGATTCCATGCCGCCGCGCGCAGCGTGCGCACCGCCAGCGCGGCGCAGGTGCGGCAACCGCTGCAACGCGACACCGCGCGCGCGGCCGCCTATGGCGGCCTGCTCGATCCCCTGCGCGTCGCGCTGGGACTGCCCACCGCCTGACGCGCGCCTGCAGTTGGCGGATAATTCCCCTATTTGGGGCAAGCGCATGGACAACCTGCTGATCGTCACCACCGGCGGCACCATCGACAAGGTGTATTTCGATGCCAAGTCCGACTACCAGGTCGGCGAGCCGCAGATCGGCCGGATGCTGCAGGAACTGGGCGTCGCCTTCCGCTTCCACGTGATCCCGCTGCTGCGCAAGGATTCGCTGTTCGTGGACGATTCCGACCGCCAGCTGTTGCGCGCGACCATCGCCGCCCAGGACGAGGCCTGCGTGCTGGTGACCCACGGCACCGACAGCATGGTCGAGACCGCGCGCGTGCTGGCCGGCATCGAAGGCAAGACCATCGTGCTGACCGGCGCGCTCAGCCCGGCGCGTTTCGAGGGTTCCGACGCGGAGTTCAACATCGGTTGCGCGGTCGGCGCGGTGCAGTCGCTGCCCGCCGGCACCTACATCGCGATGAACGGGCGCATCTGGGATCCGCTCAAGGTGCGCAAGAACGTGGACGCGAACCGCTTCGAGGCGATCGGCTGAACCCGCGGCGGACCCGACGCCCGCTTCCGGCCGGTTTCCCGCCATGCAAAAAAGAACCCCGGCCGAAGCCGGGGTTCGTGGCTATCCCTAGCCGACAGGATCAGAAGGTGATGCTCCAGCTGTTGATGTAACCCACGTCCGCGGCGGCACGGTCGGCGGCACGCAGCTTCCAGGTACCGTTCAGGGCTTCGCCGGACAGGTTGATGTTGACCGTCTTGACGATGTTGTCGGCACTGCCGCCGGCACGGTTGCTGATGTTGTAGACCGAGCCGTCCGGCGCGATCAGGTCGACGATCAGATCGCCGCTGTACGGGTGCGTGATATTGACCGCCACCGGGGTGCTGGCCTGGCCATTGCCGGTGCGGCCGGACACGGCGATGCTGCTGGTCACACCCGTCGCATTGTTGTCCGGGATATTGACGTCAGTGCCGTTGGTGTAGGTCTGGGTGGTGCCGCCACCGCCGCCGGCGGTGTAGTTACCCACCAGGCTGACGCCGGTGAACGCCGAGTACGCCTTGAGGCGGACGTAGTAGGTACCGCCGGTCGAGCTGGCGAAGGTGCAGGTCTCGGCATTGCCGGACTTGTACGGACGGCAGTCGTACACGGTGTCGGTCGGCGCACTGCCGAGCTTCACGTACATGTCGGCATCGCCGGTGCCACCGGACATGGTGAAGGTCACGTTGGTCGAACCGGCCGGCACCACCATGGTGTAGTTCACCGAATTGCCGGCTGTCTGGTTGATGCCGGTGACCGCCACGCCCTTGGTCAACACGCCGCCGGTGCTGCCACCGCCGCCGCCGCCGCCGGCGCAGCTCACGCCCACGCCGGTGAACGCCGCGGTGACGTCGGCCTTGGTGTAGCCCAGGTCCGTGGCTGCAGTTTCGACGCCGCAAGCGCCGTTGTTCCAGGTGGTATTCGCAGTCCAGTAGTCGCGGTTGGCGCGCGCGAAGACCTGGAAGGCTTTCTGGGTATTCCAGCCTGCGGTGGTCGCCAGGTTGTAGAACGCCTTGTTGTACACGCCGGAGGAGTAGTGCGGATCCATGCTGCTGGTCATGTTCGCCGCGTTGTCGATCGACGAACCGTCCTGCGTCGGGTTGTTCATGTAACGCAACGCGCCGGTGCCCTTGAAGATCTCGGCGCCGACTTTCCAGTCGTTGGTGCCGCGCGAGTAATACTCGGCGGCCTCGCCGGCCATGTCGGAATACGCCTCGTTCATGCCGCCGCAATGGCTGCCGTCGTCGTAGCACAGGCCCGACTGCTGCTCGGTGAAGCCGTGCGAGACCTCATGGCTGGACACGTCCAGGCTGACCAGCGGATAGAAGGTGGTGGCGCCGTCGCCGAAGGTCATGGCGGTGCCGTCCCAGTACGCGTTCTCGTAGCTGGTCTTGTAGTGGACTTTCATCACCAGCTGGAAGGTCAGCGGGGCCTGGCCGATGTACGCCTGGTACATGTTGAACACGACGTTGCCGAAATAGTGGGCGTCGTTCAGCGGCGAATAGGCGCCGTTGATGGTCTTCACGGTGTTGCGCGGGCAGGTGTAGGAGAACGCAGTGGTGCTGGTATTGGTGCTGGCGTTGTTGAGGTTGACCGTCTTCACGTTGGTGCTGTTCATGGTGCAGGTGGTGCCGCTCTGCGTCACGTCCAGGTAACCGTAGTTGGTGCCGTACTCGTACTGACCGGTCTTGGCGTTGCCGCCGGGGCCGGTGCCGACCAGGGCGTGCTGCAGGTTCTCGGTCTTCTTGAGCACGCGGCCGCTGTTGGCGTCGATCAGCAGGCGCGGACGCGTCGGCGAACCGCCGGTGGCCGAGTCAGCGAAGAAATCGACGTGATAGGCCAGGTGCCCGCGGCCGGCGTTGTCGACGTAGATCACCAGCTCGGTCTTTTCGTTGCGGGTCAGCATGCCGGAGAGGCCATTGCCCAGCCACGCGCGCTTGCCGGCGATCAGGGCGGCGGCCTTGCTCAGCTTCGGGGTGGTCGACGCGATGTCCTGGTCGAGGCCGGACACCATGTTGCCGAACAGTGTGCGCACGTTGCCGGCGCTGTCCTCGCTGACCACCACGCCTTCGCCGAACACCGGGATGCCGCGGAAGGTCTGGTCATAGCGGTAGTTGCGGACGCCATGATCCTCGCGCTGCGCCTTCATCAGCAGGCGGGTGTTGGCATCGGCGCCAATGAACTGTTCGTGGCGGCTGTGGGCCATCGCGGCGATGCCGCCCTTGGCGGCGACCTGGGCCTGGTACTGCTGCTTGAGCTGGGCGATGTCCTGCTTGTGCAGGTCGACCTTGCCTGCGGCCTGCGCGCCCGTGGCGACAAGCGAGAGGGCGATGGCGGCTGCAAGGCTGTTGATGCGGCGCTGATTCACTGGCAAGTACCCCTGAAAAAGATTTGGTTGGATGGATCACCGCTGCGACGGCGACATGGCGAACACAGGCAAATCTTCCCGCTGCGGACTTTGGTGGATCGTTGTCCGATCTCTTGGCGAAACGGGAGCGCCCCGGAACCTGAACCAAACCCGAAGCGATGCGCGAGGGTTGCGGGCTTGTTGGAAAACCGTCAAGCACCTAAAGGCATAAGCCGATAACTTTTCGGCATATGAGGTCATGAAATCGTAGTCAACCGCATTCCAGAGCGGTTCCTTGATTTGCTGCAGCGCAGTATCGAGTCACTGCAAGCGAGCATTAGACGCGCATATGCTGCAGGGCATCACACTTCTGCGCAGTTCAATGCCGTCAAAAAGTGACGCGAATGGTCTGTGCCATGGGTCATGCCGTTGTGAATCCAGTCACATCGGCATGGCCAAGCCCGTCACCGGCTTGCGTTAGAGCATTCCGGTTTCCAGCCGCGCGAGCTCGGACATCATGGTCCGGTTCCACGGCGGATCGAACACCAGTTCGACATCGGCCTCGGCGATCGTCGGGATCAACTCGATCTTGCTGCGGACGTCATCCACGAGGATCTCGCCCATGCCGCAGGCAGGCGCGGTCAAGGTCATGCGGACATCGACGTCGCGCCGGCCGTCGCCGCGGGTCTTCACTTCGGCCGAATACACCAGGCCAAGCTCGACGATGTTGACCGGGATCTCCGGGTCGAAGCAGGTTCGCAGCTGCTGCCAGACCAGCTTCTCGACATCCTCGTCGCTGGCGCCTTCCGGCAGTTCGATCGGCTGCGGCGGCTCCTTGCCGATGGCGTCCGCATCCTTGCCGGCGATCCGCATCAGGTTGCCTTCGACGAATACCGTCCAGCTACCGCCCAGCGACTGGGTGATGTAGCCCACGGTGCCGGCCGGCAAGGTCACTTCCTCGCCCTGCGGGACCAAAACGGCGGCGCAATCGCGCTCGAAACGGACGGGTTCGCTGCTGCGTGAGTACATCGTGGAGGCGGCGGTGCATGCGTGCTGGAATTCGTACCATTCTAGTCCAGATCGAACGGAATGCCCGCACGGCTATCATTCGCGACCGCCCGCGCCCACCGCCATGACCCCCGACCAACATAAAACCCCGCTGCCCGCCTTGCTGTTGCTGTTGATCGGCTGCCTCGGCTTCGCCGCGACGTGGGTGCTGGCGGCGCGCTTGCTGGAAGCGCAGTCCGCCTGGCTGGCACCGCTGGCGGCGCTGGATGCGGCATTGATGTTGCGGCTGGGCCGCATGCCCCCCGGATGGAAACGCATGGCGTGGGGCCTGTCCGCGACCGCGGCGATCATGCTGCTGGCGAATTGGGGCATCACCGCCACCGAGGTCGGCATCGGCTTGGGCCTGCTGCCGTGGGAATCCGCGCTGCGGCTCGGCCCGGTCTATGCCTGGGAACTGATCCGTCTGGCCAATGGCACCATCGAACTCGCCTGGTACGCACTGGCATTGGTTGCGGCGGCGATCGCATCACGCTGAAGATGCGCCGTCACTGACGGAGGCGGCGATGGACAAGGCGAACCCGATGCGAACCCTGCTGCCGGCCACGCTCGGCATCGGCACGCTGGACCTGCTGTTTGCCTGGGGTTTCTGGGCAAGCAAGGGCGTCACCCTGACCGACATCCTGCATTCAATCGCTGCCGGCTGGTACGGCAAGGCCAGCTACGAGATGGGCATGACCAGCGCCCTGGTCGGCACCGTCTCGCACTACGCAATCATGCTGGCGTTCGTGCTGGCCTATTGGCTCGCCGCAAGGCGGATCCCCGCCCTGCGCGCGCATCCGTGGGGCGGCGGCCTGGCCCATGGGCTCGGCATTTATGCGCTGATGAGCTTCGTGGTGTTGCCGCTGTCGGCCGCGGGCACCCCGGATTTCAGGAACGGTGCATGGGTCGCCAGCAGCATCGCCATGCACCTGCTGATCGGCGTGCTGTGCGCCTTCGCCGCGAGGCGCGCCCTGCGCTGACGATGGAACGGCGGCTCAGTGCCCGCCGTCCAGCGCCTTGAGTTCGGACACCAGCGCGTTCGCCATCTCGGAACCGTCGCCGTACAGCATGCGGGTATTGTCGGCATAGAACAGCGCATTCTCGATGCCGGCGAACCCGGTGCCCTTGCCGCGCTTGATGACGATGGTGTTCTTCGAATTGACCACGTCGAGGATCGGCATGCCGTAGATCGGGCTGGCCGGATCGGTCTTCGCCACCGGATTGACCACGTCGTTGGCGCCGATCACCAGCGAGACATCGGTATTCGCGAACTCCGGGTTGATGTCGTCCATGTCGGCGATCAGGTCGTAGGGCACGCCGGCCTCGGCCAGCAGCACGTTCATGTGCCCCGGCATGCGCCCGGCCACCGGGTGGATCGCGAACTTCACCTTGACCCCGCGCTCCATCAGCCGCTGGGTCAGCTCCCAGATCTTGTGCTGCGCCTGCGCCACCGCCAGGCCGTAGCCGGGCACGATCACCACGCGCTCGGCGAAGGCCATCATCGCGGCCACGTCGGCGGCCTCGATCGGCTTCATCGAACCACCGATTTCCTGCATCTCGCCGCTGCTGCCGCCGAAGTTGGAGAACAGCACGCCACTGATCGGCCGGTTCATCGCCTTGGCCATCAATCGGGTCAGCAACATGCCGGCCGCGCCGACCATCATGCCGGCGATGATCAGCGCCTCGTTGCCCAGCACGTAGCCCTCGAACGCCACCGCCAGGCCGGTGAAGGCGTTGTACAGCGAGATCACCACCGGCATGTCGGCGCCACCGATCGGCAGCGTCATCAGCACGCCCAGCGCCAGCGCCAGCACGAAGAAGGCGATGATCCACGGCATCGCCAGCGTCTGCAGCGCCATCACGCCGCAGGCCACCGCCGCCACCGCCACCGCCGCGTTGAACCACTGCTGGCCGGGGAAGGTGTAGCGCTTGTCCATGCGCCCGTCGAGCTTGGCCCAGGCGATGATCGACCCGGTCAGCGACACCGCGCCGATCAGCGCGCCCACCACCGCCAGCACCGCCGGCACCAGCCCCGAGGACTGCCCGGCTGCCGACCAGCGCACCAACTCCATCGCGCCGATGGCCGCCGCGGAACCGCCGCCCATGCCGTTGAACAGGGCGACCATCTGCGGCATGTCGGTGATCGCCACCTTCTTGCCCCAGGCCCAGTTCAGGCCGACGCCGATCACGATCGCCGCGATCATCAGGCCGATGTTGTGCAGGCCCGGCAGGAAGAAGGTGGCCAGGGTCGCGATCAGCATGCCCGCGCCGGCCCACTGGATGCCGCTGCGCGCGGTCTTGGGGCTGGCCATGCGCTGCAGGCCGAGCAGGAACAGCGTGGCCGCGACGAAGTAGCTCAGCTTGACCAGGGTCAGGACCGTCATGCCTTGCCCTCCGGCTTCTTCGAAGACTTGAACATGTCCAGCATGCGTTCGGTCACCACGTAGCCGCCGGCCGCGTTGCCTGCACCCAGCAGCACGGCGACGAAGCCGATGGCCTTCTCCAGGGGGGTATCGGCGTGGCCCAGCACCACCATCGCGCCGATCAGCACGATGCCGTGGATGAAGTTGGAACCCGACATCAACGGGGTGTGCAGGATCACCGGCACCCGCGAGATGATGACGTGGCCGGCAATGGCCGCCAGCATGAAGATGTACAGCGCCACGAAGCCGTCGCCCACGATGCCTCTCCCCGTCTGTCTGTCCGCATCATAAACACGGCTTGCTGCGATGCGCCATGTCAACCATGCAGGCGGCGGCGCGTTTCCCCTGCACGCCCGGCGCAATCCCGCCCCGGTTGCGGACCAAGGTACTGCCGATGGCGAACGCGGAATGCCATGTTGCTGTTCGACCCCGCTAAGCTTGGGCGCGTGAGCGCCGAGGCCCACCAGGACGATCCGGCCACCCAGCCGGCCATGCCGGCGACGCTGGAAGCGTTCCTGGCCGGCATCGACGCGCGCGCTTTCCGCTTCGCCGAGATCGCCCTGCGCAACCGCGACGACGCACTGGACGCGGTGCAGGACGCGATGATGAAGATGCTGGGCTACCGCGACCGAGCGGCGTCGGAATGGACCCCGCTGTTCTGGAGCATCCTGCGCAACCGCATCGTCGACCTGCAGCGGCGCGGCCTGTTCCGCCTGCGCTGGCTGGTGCCGGGCAGCAACGACGACGGCGAACCGATCGACTGGGCCGACGACAGCCCGGATCCGTCGCGCAACAACGATAGCCGCGAAGCATGGACGCGGATCAGCGCGGCACTCGGCAACCTGCCCGCCCGCCAGCGCGAAGCCTTCACCCTGCGCGTGCTGGAAGAACTGGACGTGGCCGACACCGCGCGGGTGATGGGCTGCAGCGAGGGCTCGGTGAAGACCCACCTCTCCCGCGCACGCGATGCAATGCAGAAACAACTGGAAGAATTCCGATGAGCACCGATCACGACAGCAAGTTCGACGAGGCAATCCGCGCGCAGCACTCCGCATCGCTGGAACGCCTGTCGCCGCGCGTCCGCGCGCAGCTCGCGCAGCGCCGCAACACCGCCCTGCGCGGCAACACTGTTAGCCGCGGTCACGGCCTGCGCTATGCCGTCGCCGGTTTCGCCGCGCTGGGTGCGCTCGCCATCGGCCTGCGGTTCGGCAGCATTCCCGCGCCCACGGTCAACACGCCCGCGACCAGCGTCGCTACATCAGCCGCGACGCCCAGCACGATGCTGGACGAAGACCCCGAGTTCTACGCCTGGCTGGCATCGTCCGATGCCCAGCAAGTCGCGATGGAGTAACCGATGAACCGTACCATCCCGAGCCGCCTGATCCGCACCGCCTTCCTCGCCCTCGCCCTGTGGCCGGCATTCGCCTTCGCGCAAGCGCAGCCGGCTGCCACGCAGTACCCGGAATGGGACCAGCTCACGCCGACCCAGCGCGATGCATTGGTCGCGCCCTTGCGCGAGCGTTGGAACAGCAATCCCGACGAACGCTCGCGCATGGTCGAACGCGCGCAACGATGGAAGACGATGCCGCGCGACCAGCGTGACCGCGCCGGCCATGGCATGCAGCGCTGGGAGCACATGTCGCCTGAGCAACGCACCGAGGCGCGCGGCCTTTTCCACGCGATGCGCGACATGGACAAGGAACAACGCAAGGTGTTCCTGGCCGATTGGCGGAAAAAGAGCGCGCAGCAAAAAACCGAGTGGTTGAAGGCACATCCGGCGCCGGAGCGGCGCGAACGCGCGCGGCAGTAAATCCGCAATCGGGGAAGGCTGCGTAGCCAGGATATGGCCGCATCCGGGACGATTCACATCATCGAATCATGCTTCACCCCGAGGGGCGCTGCGCTTACCCGAGCTACGTGGAAGCTGCGTTATTTGAGCTCCATTTCGACCAACTCGATGGTGTCCGTCCCGCCGTTCTTGAGTGCGCGTGTCGCACCGGCCGGCTGGATCGCAAAATCTCCCGGCCGCAACGCCAAGCTTTGATCCTGCGAACCAGGCGTCATCGTCGTCAGCAAGCCACCGCGCACGACAACCCGGACACCCTTGTCGCCCTGTGAAATCGCCGGGGCCGATTGGCCCGGCTCCAGCACCAGCCGCCAAGCCCGCATCCGCGGGTTGTCGAGAATCTGCACGTACTGGGGCGCGCTGTCCCGCGACGAGATTGCATTTCCGGAGGGATTCGCGCGGCGCAGTTCAACGACGATGATCTGGAAGGTGCTTTTGTCGCCGTTGACCACCCTGTGCGTGCGAGGTTCGGCACCTACCGGGCTGTAGGCTGCAGCGCCCATCGGATACATCGGCGCTGCGGTCAGCGGCTTGCCCAGCCCCTGTCCGCTCGATTGCGCAGGCTGGATGATCACGGCGAACAGGTCGCGGTAATGCGTGTGGAACCCAGAATCGCCATTCGGCGGGTAGAGGTTGTTGAGGATCGCAATGTCCTCATCCGCGAAGACCAGTTGATGGAAGGAGGCGCGCTCGACCGGGACGGCGGTTTCGCTGGGCGGCTGCCCGGCAAAGGCGAACGTGTGTGCCGCCAGCAACAGGCAGAACCCGAATGCGCCCAGGCACCCGACAAGGCGTGTCACCTTCATATGCGCCCCCACTTTGGCCCTATCGGTTCAGCACACTCACTTGCCCCGCTCCGGCCACACCGTCTTCGCCAGCAGCTCGTCGTCCCAGTCGAACGCCAGCGCGCCCTCCTTGAGCAGCAGCGCGACGAAGTTGTAGACGTTGCGCGCGTACATCTCGCTGGCGTGCTGCGCGCCCATCGACGCCAGGTTCAGCGGACCCGCCACGATAACGCGACCGCGGTCGATGGTCTGCCCCGGTTCGGTGAGTTCGCAGTTGCCGCCGGTCTCGGCGGCGAGGTCGACGATCACGCTGCCAGGCTTCATCCCCGCGACCATCGCCGCACTGATGATCTTCGGCGCGGGACGGCCTGGGACCGCGGCGGTGCAGACGATCACGTCGACGTTCTTCAGGTGCTCGGCCAGGCGCCGCTGCTGCTCGGCGCGTTCCTCGTCGGTCAGCGCGCGGGCGTAACCGCCCTCGCCGGCCGCGGACACGCCCAGGTCGAGGAACTTGCCGCCCAGCGACTCGATCTGCTCGCGGGTCTCCGGGCGCACGTCGAAGCCCTCGACCTGCGCGCCCAGGCGCTTGGCGGTGGCGATCGCCTGCAGGCCGGCCACACCGGCGCCGACGATCAGGACCTTCGACGGCCGGATGGTGCCGGCCGCGGTGGTCAGCATCGGGAAGAAGCGCGGCGCCAGTTGCGCGGCAATCAGCACGGCCTTGTAACCGGCCATGCCTGCCTGCGAGCTGAGCACGTCCATCGCCTGCGCACGGGTCGTGCGCGGCAAGCGTTCCAGCGGGAACGCCAGCAGGCCGCGCTCGCGGATCGCCGCCGCGCGCCCCTCGTCCGCCTGCGGCTGCAGGCTGCCGACCAGCACCGCGCCGGGCTTCAGCCCCGCGAGCACCGGGTTCGCGGGCGGCTGCACGCACAGCACGGCGTCGGCCTCGGCGAGCGCGTCCTCGCGCAACTCGGCGCCGGCATCGGCATAGGCCTGGTCCGGGAAATGGGCGCCATCGCCGATCCCGGGCTGGATGCGCACGCTGGCACCGGCAGCCACCAGCTTCTTGCAGGTTTCCGGGGTCAGCGCGACGCGCCGCTCGCCCGACGCCGTCTCGCGTGCCACGCCCACGATCACCGCCATCGCCCACCCCTGCATCGACCCGTTGCCTGCATCCTAACCAAAGCGACCGCTACCATGGCGAGTCCCGCCCCCATCCGATGCCGATGCTGACCCTCGCCGCCCTCGACAGCCGCCGCTCGGTGCCCACCCGCCAGCTGGCCACGCCCGGCCCCGACCCCGACCAGCTGCTGCGCATCCTGCGCAGCGCGTCGCGGGTGCCGGACCACGGCAAGCGCGTGCCGTTCCGCTTCCTGCGCGTCGCCGGCGTGGACCGCGCGCACCTGGCCGACGCCGCCTCGGCGCGCCTGCGCGAGCGCGAGCCGGAAGCCAGCGAGGCCGCCCTCGACAAGCTGCGCACCCGCTTCCTGATGCCGCCGCTGACCCTGTGCGTGGTCGCCCGCCTCGGACCCGACGAGAAGATCCCCGCCTCCGAGCGCTTGGCCACCGCATCCTGCGTCTGCCTGCTGCTGCTGCAGGCCGCGCAGGCCGAAGGTTATGGCGCGCAGTGGCTGACCGGCTGGATCGCCTACGACCGCGCCTTCCTCGAGGGCACCCTGGGGCTGGCCGAAGACGAACAACTGGTCGGCACCATCGCGATCGGCACGCCGCTGGTCGAGGCGCCCGAACGCGAACGCCCCGACCCCGCGACCCTGCTGTCGGACTGGACCGGCGCGTGACCGCCGGGCACACGCCAGCAGCGCCGACGCTGCACCTCGTCGATGCCTCGATGTATGTATTCCGCGCCTGGCATTCCATGCCGGACGAGTTCCACGACGCCGACGGCTGGCCGACTAACGCGGTGCACGGCTTCGCCCGCTTCCTGCTGGAGCTGCTGGAGCGCGAACGCCCGCGGCACATCGCCATCGCCTTCGACGAGGCGCTGGACTCCTGCTTCCGCAACGCGCTATATCCGGCCTACAAGGCCAACCGCGACCCCGCGCCGCCGGAGCTGCGCCGCCAGTTCGCCTGGTGCAAGGGCCTGTGCCAGGCGCTGGGGCTGCAGACCCTGGCCCACCACGACTACGAGGCCGACGACCTGATCGGCAGCGCCGTGCACCGCGCGCGCGGACACGGCTACCGCAGCGTGATCGTGTCCGCCGACAAGGACCTCTCGCAGCTGCTGGACGTGCACGACGAGCAGTACGACTTCGCCAAGGGCCAGCGCTGGGGCCGCGACGGGGTCAAGGCGCGGCACGGCGTGCAGGCGCACCAGATCGCCGACTACCTGGCGCTCACCGGCGACGCGGTCGACAACATCCCGGGCATCACCGGGATCGGCCCGAAGTCGGCCGCGGTCCTGCTCGCGCATTTCGATTCGCTGGATGCCCTGCTGGCGCGGATCGACGAGGTGCCGTTCCTGCGCCTGCGCGGGGCCGCGCAGCTCGCCGTGCGCCTGCGCGAACAGCGCGAGCACGCACTGCTGTGGCGGCAACTCACCACGATCGCGCTGGATGCGCCGTTGCCGGACGGCCATTTCGCGCGCGGCAACGGCGACGCCGACGAACTGCAGGCGCTGTCGGACTGGATCGGCTTCGGTCCGCTGACCCGCAAGCGCTTGGCCGAGGCGGCGGGGCTTTCTGCCTGAAGCGCCCCCGAGCATGGAAGCGCTCGTCCGGGGGAGGGTTCGAGCGCGCCATGGATGGCGCGCGGCCGCGCATCGGAGCCGGATGCGGAGCCTAAGCGGCGAATCCCCTCCGGGCGAGCGCTTCATTGCGAACGATGATGGTCATCCGCCTGCGGTAGCATCGAGGCATGGGCCACAACCTCAAGACCACCCTCTACGAAGGCGACTGGCTGCGGCTGGTGAAAATCGGCCACTGGGAATCCTGCGAGCGCACCCACGGCCAGGGCATGGCGGTGATCGTGATCGCGGTGACCCCCGCCGACGAGGTGCTGTTCGTCGAGCAATACCGCGTGCCGCTGGGCGCGCGCACCATCGAGATGCCGGCGGGCCTGGTCGGCGACGACCATGCCGAGGACACCCTGGCCGACGCCGCACGCCGTGAACTGATCGAGGAGACCGGCTGGGCGCCGGGGCGGGTCGACGTGCTGCTGGTCGGCCCCACCAGTTCCGGCATGAGCAACGAGCGCATCGCCTTCGTGCGCGCGCTGGACCTGGTCCGGGTCGGCGACGGCGGCGGCGTGGACAGCGAGGACATCACCGTCCACCACGTGCCGCGGGCCGAGGCGCCGGCCTGGCTGATGCGCAAGCATGCCGAGGGCTTCGAGCTCGACCTCAAGCTCTGGGCCGGGCTGTGGATGATCGAGCACGACCCGGACGGCAGCCCGCGCCGCTGACCCGGGATTGACGGCGGTCAAGGCCGCGGCCCGAGGCCGGTGCGATGATGGGGTCTCGCCATCGACCCAGGAACGCGCCATGGCCCGTCGCCCGACCGCCAAGCCCCCCATCGCCAAGCCACGGGCCACTCCCGCCGCGCGCAAGCCGCGCGGCCGGCTGCCTGCGCCCGACCCGATCCCCACCCCGGCCGCCGCCGCGGTCGCGCAGGCCGAGGCCGAAGCCTGGGCCGGCACCCACGCGCCGCCGGCGGTGCCGCCGATGGGCATCGCGCCCGCCGAGCTCGGCGTGCCGGAGGCCACTGCGCGGGAGATGGAGGCGATGCCGGTCACCGCCGAAGAGAGCACGTCCGCGCCGCTGCCCGCCGGCTATCCCTATCGCGTCCGCCTGCGCCGCAAGGAATACGAGGCGGAGAAGAAGAAGCTGCAGATCGAGCTGCTGAAGGTGCAGAGCTGGGTCAAGGAAAGCGGGCAGCGCATCGTGATGCTGTTCGAGGGCCGCGACGCCGCCGGCAAGGGCGGCACCATCAAGCGCTTCACCGAGCACCTCAACCCGCGCGGGGCGCGCGTGGTCGCGCTGGAGAAGCCCAGCGAACGCGAACGCGGGCAATGGTACTTCCAGCGCTACATCGAGCACCTGCCGACCTATGGCGAGATCGTGCTGTTCGACCGCAGCTGGTACAACCGCGCCGGGGTCGAGCGGGTGATGGGCTTCTGCACCCCGGCGGAATACCTCGAGTTCCTGCGCGAGGCGCCGGAGTTCGAACGCATGCTGGTGCGCAGCGGCGTCCGGGTCTACAAGTTCTGGTTCTCGGTCAGCCGCGAGGAACAGCTGCGGCGCTTCAACTCGCGTCGCAACGACCCGCTGAAGCACTGGAAGCTGTCGCCGATCGACGTGCAGTCGCTGGGCAAGTGGGACGACTACACCGATGCCAAGGAAGCGATGTTCTTCCACACCGACACCGCCGATTCGCCGTGGCTGGTGATCAAGTCCGACGACAAGAAGCGCGCGCGCCTCAACTGCATGCGCCACGTGCTGTCGACCCTGCCCTACCCGGGCAAGGACCCGAAGGTCGCCTACCCGGCGGATGCGCAGATCGTGGGCTCGGCGGCCAATGTGCTCGCCGCGGACGGCCAGTAGGCGGCGCGCGCTTCAGCCGGCGAAGCGGTCGGTCGCCTCCACCAGCGCGGCGGCGTTCTCGGCCTCGAACGCGGAGTGGCCGGCGGTCGCGCTGACCAGCAGTTCCGCCTTCGGCCAGGCCTTGTGCAGGTCGAAGGCGTTCTGGATCGGGCAGACCACGTCGTAACGGCCGTGCACGATCACCCCGGGGATGTCGGCGATGCGATGGGCATCGCGCAGCAGCTGGTCCTCGACCTCGAAGAAGCCGCCGTTGACGAAGTAATGGTTCTCGATCCGCGCGAACGCCAGCGCGAACTCCGCGTTGCCGTGGGTGTCGGCGTAGTCCGCGGGGATCCGCAGGTAGCTGGTGCCGCCTTCCCAGATCGCCCAGGCGCGCGCGGCCGCCAGCCGAACGCCGGCATCGTCGGAGGTCAGGCGGCGATGGAAGGCCGAGATCAGGTCCGCGCGCTCCACCTCCGGGATCGCCGCGATGTAGTGCGCCCACGCATCCGGGAACAGGCGGCTGGCGCCTTCCTGGTAGAACCATTCCAGCTCCCAGCGGCGGAGCATGAAGATGCCGCGCAGGACCAGTTCGGTCACCCGCTGCGGGTGGGTCTCGGCATAAGCCAGCGCGAGGGTCGAGCCCCAGCTGCCGCCGAACACCTGCCAGCGCGCGATGCCGAGGTGCTCGCGCAGCTTCTCGATGTCGGCGACCAGGTCCCAGGTGGTGTTGTCGACGAGGTCGGCGTGCGGGGTGCTGCGCCCCGAGCCGCGCTGGTCGAACAGCACGATGCGGTACTTCGCCGGGTCGTGGAAGCGCCGCATGTTGGCATTGCAGCCCGCGCCGGGACCGCCGTGCAGCAACACCACCGGCTTGCCGTCCGGGTTGCCGCATTCCTCCCAGTACAGGGTGTGGCGGCCGTCGACCGCGAGGGTGCCGGTCCGGGACGGGGCGAGTTCGGGATACAGCGTGCGCATGGCGGGATCCGGCGGTGGAGAACCCCGGATTCTAGCTGGCGCGGTTCAGGGCCTGCGCCCCAGGGTCACGCGGTCGCGGCCCTCGAGGTCGGGCTCGGTCGCCACGTCCACGAAGCCGGCCGCGGCCATCAGCGCACGCACGGCCTCGCCCTGGTCCCAGCCGTGCTCCAGCAGCAACCAGCCCGCGGGCGCCAGGTGCGCCGGGGCGTCGCGGACGATGCGGCGGATCGCGTCCAGTCCGTCGCTGCCCGAGGCGAGCGCGTCGGGCGGTTCGTGGCGGAGGTCGCCCTGGCCGAGGTGCGGATCGCCGAGCGCGATGTACGGCGGATTGCTGGCGATCAGGTCGAAGCGCTCGCGACCGAGCGCCTCGCACCAGTCGCCGCGACGGAACCACGCATTGTCGATGCCGTTGCGTTGCGCGTTGGCCACCGCCACCGCCAAGGCCGCCTTGCTGGCGTCGGTGGCGACCACCGCGGCCATCGGCCGCTCTCGGGCGATGGCCAGCGCGATCGCCCCGCTGCCGGTGCCGAGGTCCGCGACCCGGCAGGGGGCGTCGGCGGGCAGCCGCGCCAGGGCGAGTTCGACCAGCCGTTCGGTTTCCGGGCGCGGGATCAGGGTGGCCGGCGTCACCCGGAGGTCCAGCGACCAGAAGCCTTGGGTCCCGCTCAGGTAGGCGACCGGCTCGCCGGCGGCGCGACGCGACAGCAAGGCCTCGAAACGCTCCCGGGCAGCCGCCTCGACCGCGTCGTCGGCATGCGCCCACAGCCAGCCCGGCGGGCGGTCCAGCGCATGCGCCAGCAGCCACTCGGCATCGACGCGCTCGATCATGGCGCTGGCGCGCTGCAACAAATCCCGGACCCGCGGCGTGGTGCTCTGCATGCGTGCAGTGTCGCATCGCGTGGCTGGAAGCCGCATTGACGCGTCGCGTCGGCGACGTCGACCGATTCAATAGTTCTTAACTATTGATTCGATAGAATCAATTTCATTGATTGATTGAATGCCACGCCATAGATTTGTCGCGTCGCATCATCCCACCCCCGCCCACACCGAGGAACCACGATGTCCCTGATCAACACCAAGGTCGCCCCGTTCAAGGCCAATGCCTTCCACAACGGCAAGTTCGTCGAGGTCACCGACCAGTCCCTGCAGGGCAAGTGGTCGGTCCTGATCTTCATGCCGGCGGCCTTCACCTTCAATTGCCCGACCGAGATCGAAGACGCCGCCGAGCACTACGCCGAGTTCCAGGCAGCCGGCGCCGAGGTCTACATCGTCACCACCGACACCCACTTCTCGCACAAGGTGTGGCACGAGACCTCCCCGGCGGTGGGCAAGGCCGCGTTCCCGCTGGTCGGCGACCCGACCCACCAGCTGACCCGCGCGTTCGGCGTGCACATCGACGAGGAAGGCCTGGCCCTGCGCGGCACCTTCATCATCAACCCCGATGGCGTGATCAAGACCATGGAAGTGCACGACAACGCGATCGCCCGCGACGTCAAGGAGACCGTGCGCAAGCTCAAGGCCGCGCAGTACGTCGCCTCGCACCCCAACGAAGTCTGCCCGGCGAAGTGGAACGAAGGCGCCAAGACGCTGAAGCCGTCGCTGGACCTGGTCGGCAAGATCTGACCCCCAAGCCGCGGGCGGCGTTCCTGTCCGACGCCTGCGGACCGCCCCTCTCCCCTCGGGGAGAGGGCTCCGGCCAGCCCACCATGGGCGGTTGGCCGCAGCCCTTTCCATCCCCCTCCATCCCTCCCCCAGAGGATGCCGCCATGCTCGACCAGGACCTGAAGGACCAACTGGCCGCCTATCTCGAACGCCTCCAGCAGCCGATCGAACTGGTCGCGTCGCTGGACGATTCCGAGGCCGCGCGCGAACTCGACGCACTGCTCGACGACATCACCGCGCTGTCGCCGAAGATCAGCCGCGCGACCGGCGACGACCCGCGCAAGCCGTCGTTCCTGATCCGCCGCGCCGGCACCCAGGTGCAGGTCGGCTTCGCCGGGATCCCGCTGGGCCACGAGTTCACGTCCCTGGTGCTGGCCCTGCTGCAGGTCGGCGGCCACCCGGTGAAGATCGACGAGGCGCTGGCGGCGCAGGTGCGCGCGCTGCCCGGCGACTACCGCTTCGAAACCTACATGTCGCTGCATTGCCAGAGCTGCCCGGACACCATCCAGGCGCTCAACGCGATGAGCGTGCTCAACCCGCGCATCCAGCACGTCGCGATCGACGGCAGCCTGTTCCAGGCCGAGGTCGAGGCGCGGCAGGTGCTGTCGGTGCCGACGATCTTCCTCGACGGCGTCGAGTTCGATGCCGGGCGCATGAGCATCGAACAGATCCTGGCCAGGCTCGACACCGGCGCGGCGGCGCGTGCCGCTGATGCGCTCAACGATGCCGCGCCCTACGACGTGCTGGTGGTCGGCGGCGGTCCGGCCGGTGCCGCGGCCGCGATCTACGCCGCGCGCAAGGGCATCCGCACCGGCATCGTCACCGAGCGTTTCGGCGGGCAGGTGCTGGACACCATGGCGATCGAGAACTTCCCCTCGGTCGAATACACCGAGGGCCCGAAGCTGGCCGCGTCGCTGGAGGCGCACGTGCGCAGCTACGGCGTGGACGTGGTCACCGCGCAGCGCGCGAAGGCCTTGCAGCCGGCCGCGCAGGCGGGTGGCCTGGTCGGCGTCGAACTCGAAAGCGGCGCGACCCTGCGCGCGCGCACCGTGATCCTCGCGCCCGGCGCGCGCTGGCGGCAGACCGGTGTCCCCGGGGAGGACACCTACCGCAACAAGGGCGTGACCTATTGCCCGCACTGCGACGGCCCGCTGTTCAAGGGCAAGCGGGTGGCGGTGATCGGCGGCGGCAACTCCGGCGTCGAAGCCGCCATCGACCTCGCCGGCCTGGTCGAGCACGTCACCCTGCTGGAGTTCGACGGCAAGCTGCGCGCCGACGAAGTGCTGCAGCGCAAGCTGCGCAGCCTGCCGAACGCCAGCGTGCACGTGAACGCGCAGACCACCGGGATGATCGGGGCTGCCGGCAAGCTCGCCGGCCTGACCTTCACCGATCGCGGCACTGGCGAGAAGCGCGAACTGCAGGTGGAGGGCGTGTTCGTGCAGATCGGCCTGCTGCCCAACACCGACTGGCTGAAGGGCGCGGTGACCCTCAGCCCGCGCGGCGAAATCGGGATCGATGATCGCGGCCACACCAACCTGCCGGGCGTGTTCGCCGCCGGCGATGCGACCACCGAGCCGTTCAAACAGATCGTGGTCGCGATGGGCGGCGGTTCGACCGCGGCGCTGTCCGCCTTCGATCACCTGATCCGCCACTCCGCGCCCGCCGCCAGCGACGCCGTGGCGGCCTGAGCGATGACCGTCCCGGCGTCGCCGTTCGCGGTACTGCGCCTCGATCACGTGGTGCTGCGCGTGCGCGACCTGGACCGCGCCGAAGCGTTCTATCGCGAGGTGCTGGGCTGCGACGTCGTGCGGCGTCGCGACGACCTCGGCCTGCGCCATCTGCGCGCAGGCAGCTCGATGATCGATTTGATCGCAGTGGACGGGAAACTCGGCCTACGTGGTGGCCACGCCGCCGGCAGTGAAGGCCGCAACCTCGACCACCTGTGCCTGCGCATCGAACCCTTCGACGTAGCCGCCATCGTCCGCCACCTCGCCGAGCACGGCCTCGCACCACATGGCCCGGCAACCTCCAATTTCGGCGCGGAAGGCGACGGCCCTTCGCTGTACTTCAGCGACCCGGACGGCAACACCATCGAACTCAAGGGGCCTGCCACGTGAACCTGCGCGACCTGAAATACCTCGTCGCGCTGGCCGACCTGCGCCATTTCGGCAAGGCCGCGGACGCCTGCTTCGTCAGTCAGCCCACCCTGTCCACCCAGATCAGGAAACTGGAGGACGAACTCGGCGTGGCGCTGGTGGAACGCGCGCCGCGCAAGGTGATGCTGACCGCCGCCGGGCAGGACGTGGTGCTGCGCGCGCGTCGGATCGTCGCCGAGGTCGAGGGGATGAAAGAGGCGGCGCGACGCAGCAGGGATCCGGAATCCGGTTCGCTGCGGCTGGGCGTATTCCCCACCCTCGGCCCGTACCTGCTGCCGCACGTGGTGCCGCAACTGCGCGAACGCTTCCCGCAACTGGAGCTGCTGCTGGTCGAGGAAAAGAGCGACGTGCTGCTGCAGCGCCTGCGCGAGGGCAAGCTGGACGCCACCCTGCTCGCCCTGCCACTGCACGACGACCAGCTGCAGTCGCAGCTGCTGTTCGAGGAGCCGTTCGTGTTCGCCGCGCCGCACCAGCACCCGCTGGCAGCGGAAAAAGCACTGTCGATGTCGCAACTCTCCGACGAGACATTGCTGTTGCTGGAAGACGGCCATTGCCTGCGCGACCAGGCGCTCGACGTGTGCCGCCTCTCCGGTGCGCACGAGAAATCCGGCTTCCGCGCCACCAGCCTGGAAACGCTGCGGCAGATGGTGGCCGCCGGCGTTGGCGTGACCTTGCTGCCTGCCTTGTCCGTGCACGAGCCGATCGCGCAGTCCCCCAATATCAAGCTGGTGCCGTTCCGCGATCCCGCCCCGAGCCGGCAGATCGCGCTGGTCTGGCGCAAATCCTCGGCGCTGGACGGCTTCCTGCAGCAGCTCGCCGATGCCATCGGCACGCTGGCGCGGGCACAATTGCCCCAGGCCTGAACTGCGGACGCGATCGATGAGTCTTCGCACTGCGCTGGCGTTGCTGCTGCTCACATGCGCAGCGCTCGCCTGGCTGGCGTTCCGCCCGACTTCGATACCGGCCACCGCGGCCATCGGCCACGGCACCACCCTCGCGCAGGCGAGCCGCTGCCCGCTGCCGCCGCGCGTGGAACGCGGCGCCACGCCATTGCAGAGCGCCGTGCCCGATGGCGTGGCCCTGCCCGCCATCGAGGGCGCAAGCGTGACGCCATTGGCCGGCTTCAGCGTGGAGGCACGCGTCCTGTCGCGCGAGGACTACGGCATGGGCCGCGAGGCGGAGTTTTCGCCAATCGACCTGGCCCTGGGCTGGGGCCGCATGACCGACGATGCCGTGCTGTCGCAACTCGACATCAGCCAGGGTGGCCGCTGGTACCGCTACAGCTGGCGCGACGCGCCGCCGATCCCGCTCGACGAGATCGTGCGCAGCAGCGCCAACATGCACATGATCCCGGCCGACGATGCGGTCGCCGCGGCGCTGGACCGCATCGAGCGCGGCGAGCGCGTGCGCATCGACGGCTGGCTGGTGCAGATCGATGCCGGGCGCTGGCGCTGGCGCAGTTCGCTGACCCGCGAGGACAGCGGCGGCGGCGCCTGCGAGCTGGTCTACGTGTGCGCGGTCACGCGCGAATAACGGACGGGCTCATTCCAGCCACGGGTCGCGCATCGGCGGCACCTGCTTCGGGTCGGACGCGGATTCGACCCGCGCGAGCTGGTCGCGCAAGGACTTGGCGATGCCGTGATCGATCGGGGTTTCCTCCTGTTCGAGCGGGCGCCGATAGGCGCGCAAGGCGTGCTCGCGATCGCCGAGCCGCAGGTAGGCATTGCCGAGCTCGACCGCCGCATCGACGCGCGAAGGCAACACGCCGGCCACTTCCTCCAGGCGCCGGGCGACCAACGCCCAGTCGCTGCCGTTCTTCTTGTAGATGTATTCCTTGACCAGTCCATTGAGGCTGGACGCGCGCGACTTCGGCCGCACCAGGCGGCCGCGCCAGAACTCGACGTTGCCGTAGCGCGCCGCGAAGGCCATGCCCTTGAACGCCTCCGCGGGGTCCCAGCCGAACTGCGGCCACGGATTGTGGTCGGAGGTGCCGTACACGAACCAGCCGTCGTAGATGCCCGCCACGTTGCTGTCGTCCAGGCTCTCGACCAGGCGGTGGTAGTTCAGCCCCGCCGCGCGCACCTGCGGTTCCATCATCCAGTAGCTGGCGTACATCGGCAGCCCGCCGGGCTTGATCGCGCGGTCGTGGAATGCGCGGATTTCGCCGAAACGCTGGCCGAGGTTGAGGCCTTCGTTGTCGAAATAGCGCCATGCCCCCGCGCTGCCGCCGACCAGTTCGTTGTGGTATTCCCACAGCCTGGGTTCGCGGATGGTCATCGCGAACGCGGACGCGAACAGCACGGCGACCAGCGCCAGCAAGGGTTTCGAGCGCCGGCGCCATGCTTCGGCGACCGCACCGCCGCCGAGGATCGCCGCGACCGCGATCAGCGGGGTGGCATGGCGCACGCCGCCCCAGGCCGCCGGCGAGTCCATCAGCGCAAGCAGGTGCAGCAGCCCCGCGCCGGCCAGCGCGGCCAGCATCCAGCGGGCGGTCTTCGCCAACGGCGCACGCCAGAGCAGCGCGAACCCGAGCAGCGACAACGCCGACAGCGCCAACGGCAGCTTGGCCGCGAGGATCGCCGGCCAGGTGAACCACGGCGTGCGTCCCTCGTAGATCTTGCCCCAGACCAGGTGCGCGGCGATGCCGCGGCCCTCGACGCCGGTGCGCACCGTGTCCGCCAGTCCCCACAAATAGGCGCGCGGCAACAGGTGGTGGCGATCCGCCAGCGACAACGCATCGTGCAGGACCGGGCTGCCGATATCGGCGATCTTGCCGGCGATCGGGCGATTGAAGCCGTCGCCGCCGTCGCGATCGGCATGGAAGCGGAAACCGTACATGCCCCACAACAGGGCCAGCGCGATCGCACCGGCCGCCAGCAACTGCAGGGCGCGGCGGAAGGTCTCGCGCGCACCGCCCGCGCGCCATCCGGCGACCACCGCGACCGCGAGCACCCCGCCGATCCCGAGCAAGCCCGCCAGCGCCGAATGCTTGGCCCCCAGCGCCAGGCCGGCAACGATGCCGAACACCAGCGTCCATCGCCAGCGCCATTCCGAGGCGAGCAATCCGGCGGCGACGATCGCCGGCGCCAGCGTCAATGCCAGCGGGCCATCGGTCATCACCACCGGCAGGTGCGCGCCGATGGTCGGCTCCAGCGCGAGGAACGCCAGCGTGCCGGCCGCCCACGCGATCCCGGCCGCGCGCCACAACAGCAACCCGAGCACCAGCAGCAGGCCGCCGCCCAGGCCCCAGATCGCCAAGCGCGCGCGTTGCTGGGCGCGTGCCGCATCGTTGCGCTGGAACATGGTCTGCTCGACCCATTCCCGCTCCTGCTCCTTCTCGCGCAGGACGGGCTCCTTGCCCAGCTTGAAACTGTCCGGCATCGCCGCGCCCACCCACAGCTTCACCAGCGGCGGGTGTTCGGGATTCAGGTGGCGATCGCCGCCGCGCACATAGGCGGTGCCGGCGACGATGTGCCAGGGCTCGTCGACGGTGAAGCTGTCCAGCCGCGTGCCCAAGGCCGAGCGTCCCACCGCCAGCAAGGCCAGCAGCACCAGCAACAACCACGACAACCCGCGATGTGCTTGCGGCATGCGGCCGCGCGCGTCCCCTGCATCCATGCCTGCAGGCAACGCGGAATGCGTCGCCTGCCGGTCAGGCGGATGCGGTCAGCTCAGGCGCCGAGTCCGATCGGGCAGCTCACGCCGGTACCGCCGAGACCGCAGTAACCCATCGGGTTCTTCGACAGGTATTGCTGGTGCTCGTCCTCGGCGTAATAAAACGGCGGCGCCGGCAACACGATTTCGGTGGTGATCGCGCCGAGGCCCGCATCGGCCAGCTTGCGCTGGTAGGCATCGCGGCTGGCGATGGCGGCATCGAACTGCGCCTGCGTGCTGCAGTAGATGGCCGAACGATATTGCGTGCCGGCATCGTTGCCCTGGCGCATGCCCTGGGTGGGATCGTGGCTTTCCCAGAAGCTCTTCAGCAGCGCCTCGAACGCCACCTGCGCCGGGTCGTAGACCACCAGCACCACTTCGGCATGGCCGGTCTCGCCGGAACAGACTTCGCGATAAGTCGGGTTCGGCGTATAGCCGCCGGCATAGCCCACCGCGGTGGTGTCGACGCCCGGGATCGACCAGAACTTGCGCTCGGCGCCCCAGAAGCAGCCCATGCCGAACTGCACCGTTTGCAGGCCGCTGAACTCGCCGGCGATCGGGCGGCCGTGCACATGGTGCGCGTTGCGCACCGGCATCGGCGTTTCGCGCCCCGGCAAGGCCTTCGCCGGATCCACCATGCGTTGCTTGTATGCGCCGATGCCGAACATCGCGATGCCTCCGTTGTGATGGCTTGGATATGCGGCCGGATGCGGCGCGATCAAGCGTCCTGCGCGGCCACCGGCTGCTTCGCCTTCATCCCGGCGACGAAGATCCCGGCCAGGCTGACCGCCAGGCCCAGCCATTGCCGCGGCGAGGTCGGCAAGTCGAACAAGGCCACGTCCAGCAGGTAGGCGACGATCGGCTGCGCCAGCAGCAACAGGCCGGCCAGCGCCACCGGCAGCGCCACCATCGCCCGCGAGATCAGCACCCAGCTCAGGCAATGGCCGACCGCGGCGAGCACCAGCAGGATGCCCCAGGCATGCGGGCTCGGCGGCGCGAACGCCACCCCTTCGACGCCACCCATCACGCCAAGGCAGAGTGCGCTGCCGAACGCGGCGATGCACAGCACCTGCTCCACCGGCGCGCGCGCCTTGCCCTGCGCGGCGACGCCCTGCGAACGCTTGATGCCGATGTTGTACGCCGCATAGGCGACGCCGGTGCCGAGGCCCAGCCACACGCCCCAGCGGTATTCGCGCGGCAGCGCCGCCCAACCTTCGCCGAGCAGCAGCCACAGGCCGAGGAAGGCCAGCAGCACGCCGGCGACGAACCGCAGGCCGAGCTGTTCGCGGAACAGCAGTACGCCGGCCAGCGCCATGAAGAACACCTGCGCATTCGCAAGCAGGGTCGACAAGCCCGGGCCGACCAGCAGGATGCTCTGGTGCCACATCCACAGGTCGATGGCGAAGGCCAGCGCCGGCACCGCGCACCACAGCCAGGCCTTGCGCGACAGCGGCTGCCAGCCGTGCCGGGCCAGCACCAACGCGCCCAGGATCAGCCCGGCCAGCAGCATACGCCAGAACGCGACCGCGGTCGGCGGCATGCCGGCCAGGCGCACCATCAGGCCATTGGTGCCGATGATCGCGGCGCCCACCAGCAGTTGCGCCATGGCCGCCTGGCGTGGATGTCCGGTCATCGCGCGCTTCCGTGCAAGGGCCCACGATCATGCGCGATGCCGCCCGCATTTCAAGCGCGACCAGGCCGGAACCGCGGGCCTCAGATGAACGCCGCCGGCGCCACGCAGACCCGGTTGCGGCCCTGGTGCTTGGCGGCGTACAGGGCCTTGTCGGCGCGCTCGAGCAAGGCCGATGCCTGGTGGTCGCCGGCGCGCCGCGCCGCCATGCCGATGCTGATGGTCAGCATCACCCGCATCCCCTGCCAGTCGATCGCGCTGGATTCGATCGCCTGGCGCAGGCGTTCAGCGATCACCCGCGACGCCGCGGCATCGTGGCCCGGCAGCAGCACCAGGAATTCCTCGCCGCCATAGCGGCCCAGCGCATCGCCGGGGCGCAGCTCCGCGCGCAAGGTGGCGGCCACGCTGCGCAGGCAGTGGTCGCCGCAGGCATGACCGTGTTCGTCGTTGATGCGCTTGAACCAGTCGATGTCGATGAACAGCACCGACAGCGGCGCCTGCAGCGCCGACGGCTTGAATTCGCGCGCCAGCGCCTGGTCCAGCGAGCGCCGGTTGAGGCTGCCGGTCAAGGCATCGTATTCGGCGGTCTTGCGCAGCTGGATGGCGGCATGCGCCTCGCCCGCATGGCCGACCGCGATCCGCGCCAGTTCCGCCAAGGCATCCAGCTCGCCCTCGGCCAATCCTTGCGCGGACTGCACGCGCAGCACCAGCGCCGCCCATGCCGGCGACGGCAGCCGCATCGGCACGATGGCGTACTGCGGCACGCGCGGATCGTCGCTGGCCAGCGCGCCGTCGATCCGCACATGCACCGGGCCGCGGTTCTGGGCGTGCAGGCGCACGATGTTGCGCGCCACCAGCGCGGCCTGCGCGAGCGGCGACACCTGCCGCTCGCTGGATTGCGCCAGCAGCAGTTCGTTGCCGAGATAGCCGTTGCCCAGCACCACCGCATCCTCGATCCCGAGCAGCTCGCAGGCGTGGCCGCACAGCAGGCGGAACGCATGCGGCGCGATTTCGTCCGCAGGCGCCGTGCGCAACTCGTCCTGCAGCGCCTGCGCAAGGCCGGCACGCAGGCGCTCGAACCGCAGGCGATCCTCGCTGTCGCGGCGGGCCAGGGTCTCGTCGTCCAGGCGGCGCCGCACCAGCGCAAGCCGGCTGCTCATGCCGACGAACAGGATCGCGGAGACCAGCACCACCGCGAACTGGTAGCCATGGCGGGCGAGGATGCCGTCTTCGATCCAGCCGCGATGCATCGCCTCGTGCGCGCCCGCGGAGGCGAACAGCGCCAGCAATGCGGTGGCGGTCGCCAGCGCCATCGGGATGCCGCGCCGCGCGCCGTCCAGCGTTGCCCAGGCCGCAACCGGCATCGCGAGCATCCAGGCCCCGGTCGCGACCGCCTGCAGGCCGCCGCTGATCGCCGGCAACGGCAGCAACGGCAACAGCAGCAGCGCCCACATCGCCATCGCCAACCTGTCCATGCCGCGCAGCAGCGGCGAACCGGATCCGCGGACATCGGCGAAGCGCAGCAGCGTGGTCAGGGCGATCGCGTTGAAGCCCAGCATCGCCAGCCACAATCCGCGCGCACCCAGGGCGCGCAAGCCCGGGATCGCGAACGCATGGCCATTGGCCACCGCCATCAACGCCGCCGCCGCGACCACGTAGGCCGCGTACAGCAGGAACAGCGGGTCGCGGATCGCCGAGTACAGCGCCAGGGTGGCGATCAGCAAGGTCGCCAAGGCGGCATAGACCGCAACCGCCAGCGCGGTTTCGCGGCCGACGTAGCGCAGCACGTCCTGCTCGCTCAGCACCCGCGGCACGGGCGCGGCGCGCACGCTGCCCTGCAGGTCCAAGCGAAGCTCCTGCGGCCCGCTCGCGCCGCGCGGCAGCGGGAAGCCGAAACCCGCCGGGAACGTGCCTTGGTATGCCTGGCCATCCGCGGGCACGCGGAAGAACCCGGCCTGCGGCGGCGTCCACCCGCCACCGGAGGCGGTCACCGCATCCAGCGGGTCGCGCGCCAGCCACAGCACCCAGCGCTTGTCGCCGGTGGCCGGCAATTCGAACTTCAAGCGCGCCGACCGCGCCTGCACGGGGCCGCCCTCGATGCGCAACCGGGTCTCGCCCGCGGCGCCCGGCGCATCGGCCACGACCCTGACTTCGACCTCGTGCGTGTTGTCGGCATCCAATGCCGCCGCGAACGCCGGCGGCACCGCGGCCAGCCAGAACAGGAGCAGGATCCGGATCAGGCCGGGCATGCCCATCCATCCCCTGCGACGGGGTCGCCTTCGCCCGACGGGATGCCCAGGCCCAGCGCCTCGACCGTCGCCCGCGCCTGCGGCCATGCCGCTTCCGGGACCATCACCGCCAGCAGGCCGAATACCCCCAGCTCACCGATCCCGCCCACCAGCGCCTCGCCGCGGATGAAGGCCGGGATGCCCGATCCCTCCAGCGCATGGCGCACCAGATGGGCATCGACCAGGTTGGCGGCTTCGTACACGCTGCGCATGCGTCCTCCCCTTGCGGGAGGATCAAGCAGGGAACGTGCCAAACCAGCCGAAACCGCAGCCGCATGCGGCTCCGCTAGAATGCCGGGCTATCCCGAAGCAGTACGCGACCCGTGTCCGAACCCAGCGCAACCGCCGCCTCCGACGCCCCGGCATCGGAAAAGAAAGCCCCCGATGCTTCGGCATCGGAGAAAAAGGACTTCATCCGCCAGATCGTCCGCGAGGACCTGGCCAGCGGCAAGCACGCCGCCATCCGCACCCGCTTCCCGCCGGAGCCGAACGGCTACCTGCACATCGGCCACGCCAAGGCGATCTGCCTGGACTTCGGCATCGCCGCGGAGTTCGGCGGCGACTGCAACCTGCGCCTGGACGACACCAACCCGGCCAAGGAAGACCCGGAGTACGTGGTCGCGATCCAGGACGACGTGCGCTGGCTCGGCTTTAACTGGCACGCCCTGCGCCACGCCTCCGACTACTTCGACGTGCTGTACCTGGCCGCCGAGAAACTGATCCGCCAGGGCGACGCCTTCGTCTGCGACCTCACCCCGGAGCAGGTGCGCGAATACCGCGGCACCCTGACCGAGCCGGGCCGCAATTCGCCGTACCGCGACCGCTCCGTCGAAGAGAATCTCGACCTGTTCCGGCGCATGCGCGCGGGCGAGTTCGCGGATGCCTCGCGCACGCTGCGCGCGAAGATCGACATGGCCAGCGGCAACATGAACCTGCGCGACCCGGCGCTGTACCGGATCAAGCACGTCGAGCACCAGAACACCGGCAACGCCTGGCCGATCTACCCGATGTACGACTTCGCGCATTCGCTCAGCGACGCGGTGGAAGGCATCACCCACTCGCTGTGCACGCTGGAATTCGAGGACCACCGCCCGCTGTACGACTGGTGCGTGGACAAGGTGGACCTGGCGAACTCGCCGGCGCTGGTCGCGCCGCTGACCGCCAAGGGCCTGCCGTTCGAAGCCGCCAAGCCGCGCCAGATCGAATTCTCGCGGCTCAATTTCAACTGGCTGGTGATGAGCAAGCGCAAGCTGCTGCAGCTGGTCGAATCCGGCCGCGTCGACGGCTGGAACGATCCGCGCATGCCCACCCTGCAGGGCATCCGCCGCCGCGGCTACACGCCGAGCGCGCTGCGCCTGATGGTCGACCGGGTCGGCATCAGCAAGCAGAACTCGCTGCTCGACATTTCCATCCTCGAAGGCGCGTTGCGCGACGACCTCGATGCGCATGCGCCGCGCCGGATGGCGGTGATCGATCCGCTGAAGGTCGTGCTGACCAATCTCGATGCCGGCTTCGAGGAATCGCTGGCCTTCGCCAATCACCCGAAGGACGCGACGCAAGGCGAGCGCCAGATTCCGTTCTCGCGCGAGCTGTGGATCGAGCGCGAGGACTTCGCCGAAGTGCCGCCGCCGGGCTTCAAGCGCCTGACCGTGGGCGGCGACGTGCGCCTGCGCGGCGCAGGCATCGTCCGCTGCGACGAAGCGGTCAAGGACGCAACCGGCAACATCGTCGCGCTGCACTGCACGCTGGATCCGGACTCGCGCCCCGGCATGGAAGGCGCCAACCGCAAGGTCAAGGGCACCATCCACTGGGTCAGCGCCACGCAGGGCGTAGCCGCGGAAATCCGCCTGTACGACCGCCTGTTCACCGTCGCCGATCCGGACAGCGAATCGGACGGCAAGACCTACGTGGATTACCTCAACCCGGATTCGCGCAAGACCGTCACCGGCTACGTGGAACCCGCGGCCGCCGACGCCGCGCCCGAGCAGAGCTTCCAGTTCGAACGCACCGGCTATTTCGTCGCCGACCGCTACGACCACAAGCCGGGCGCGCCGGTGTTCAACCGCAGCGTGACCCTGCGCGATACCTGGGCGGGCAAGTAGGCATGTTGTACGCGCAAGTCCATCTGACCTTGCCGGCCTGGGTGCACGAGGCGGTCGACATCGGCCGCGTCTACGCCGGTGGCGCGGACAAGGTGCGGCTCGCCATCGAACTGTCGCAGCGCAATGTCGAAGCCGATTCCGGCGGCCCGTTCGGCGCCGCGGTGTTCGGCCCCGACGACAGGATCATCGCGATCGGCGTGAACCGGGTGGTGCCGCATGCCTGCAGCGTCGCCCATGCCGAGATGATGGCCTACATGCTGGCGCAGGGCCGCACCCAGCGACTGCGCCTGAACCGCGATGCAGACGATGCGCCGATCGGCCCGATCACCCTGGCGACCTCCTCGCAGCCCTGCTGCCAGTGCTACGGCGCGACGGTGTGGGCCGGGATCGACCGGCTGCTGATCGGCGCGCGTGCCGAGGATGTCGAGGCGCTGACCGAGTTCGACGAAGGCCCGCTGCCGGCGGACTGGGTCGGCGAATTGAACGCTCGCGGCATCGAGGTCGTCCGCGACATCGAGCGCGACGCCGCCCGTGCGGTGCTGCGCGCCTACGGCGAAACCGGCGGCGCGAAGTACTGAACGCACCCGGATGAACGGCCTGCTCTGCTACTGCCGCGCGGGCTTCGAACCGGAGCTCGCCGGCGAACTCACCGACCGCGCCGCCGAGGCCGGCTTCGCCGGCTATGCGCGCACCGAGCGCAACAGCGGCCATGTCGTGTTCGCATGCGAAGACGCGGATGCGCTGTCGCGCGCAGTGCCATGGTCGACGCTGATCTTCGCGCGGCAGAAACTGCGCCTGTTCGCCGAGTTGCGCGGCCTGGATCCGCGCGACCGGATCGCACCGATGCTGGCCGCGCTGCCGCCGGGCATCCGCTTCGGCGAACTGGTGATGGAGCATCCCGATTCCGATGCCGCCAAACCGCTCGCCGGCCTTGCGCGCAGCCTGGGCAACGCGCTGCGCCCGGCGCTGCGCAAGGCGGACCTGCTGACCCGCGAAGACAACCCGCGCCTGCAGCGCCTGCATGTATGCCTGCTGGATGGCGACCACGCGCTGCTGGCCACCGGCGAACCGGAAGACAGCGCGCCGTGGCCGCTCGGCATCCCGCGCCTGCGCATGCATGCGGATGCGCCTTCGCGGTCCGCGCTGAAGCTGGAAGAAGCGCTGCTGGTGCTGCTCGACGAACGCGAGCGCAAGGCGCTGTTGCGCGAGGGTATGCGCGCCGCCGACCTCGGCGCCGCGCCCGGCGGCTGGACCTGGGTGCTGCTCCGCAACGGCCTGCGCGTGCAATCCGTCGACAACGGCCCGTTGCGCCCGCATGTGCTGGACAGCGGCCGGGTCGAGCACCTGCGCGCCGACGGCTTCAGCTGGCAGCCGCAGCAGCCGCTGGACTGGATGGTCTGCGACATGGTCGAGCAACCGCGCCGCGTGGCCGAGCGCATGGCCAGCTGGCTGCGCGAGGGCTGGTGCAGGCACGCGATCTTCAACCTCAAGCTGCCGATGAAGAAACGCTGGCAGGAAACCCGGCTGTGCCTCGACCTGTTCGCGCAGCAGGCGCAACAACCGCTGACGATCCGCGCCAAGCAGCTGTACCACGACCGCGAGGAAATCACCGTGTTCGCCACCCCCGCCAGACGCGGCTGAACCACCGCGTTCGCAGCGCCGTCACCGCACTGAATCCCGAGCGAACCACGGCGAAGATTTCATGGCGGATTCACCCGCCGCCGCCGCCCGCGGCGTAGGGTCGAAACTCCCGCACGGGAGTTCGCGATGGACATCAAACGCAAATGGTTGTTGGCGGTTCCGCTGCTGGTCCTCGCCCTGTGGCCGCGCGCCAGCGCCTACGCACAGGACGCCACCGGATCCGCGACCTTCCAGGATGCCGCCGGCAACACCATCACCGTCACTTCGCACCACGCGATGCCCGCACAGGAAGACCTGCAGGCGGAATTCGCCGCCTTCGACGCCGATCGCGATGGCGGCATCAGCCCGCGCGAGGCGCGCGCCGACAAGTACCTGGCCCGCGCTTTCCGCATGCTCGACGGCAACCGCGACGGCCGCCTGCAGTTCGAGGAAGTGCGCGAATGGCTGGACGAGTGATCGCCCGCGGCACCTAGACCCCGGCCGCGTGCCGCCACAACGCGCGCGCCAGCGGCGGCAGCTTGCCGGCGATGCCGAGCGCGTGCCCGCGCAACAGCGTCGGCCACAGCGCATCGTTGCTGTAGGCGCGGTTGATCGCCTCGAAGGCGTGCGCGCTGAGCGCATTCTCGCTCTTGCGGGTGCGCGCCCAGCGCGCGAGCCGCTGCGGCGACGCGATGTCGCCGCCCCGCTTCGACGCATCGCGGACGAGGCCGCGCAGGGCCTCGACATCGCGCAGGCCGAGGTTGACGCCCTGCCCGGCCAGCGGATGCACCACGTGCGCCGCATCGCCGAGCAGCAGGACCCGGCCCTGCGCATAGGTTTGCGCAAGCTGCCGCTGCAGCGGGAAGGCCGCGCGCGGCGACTCCAGGCGCATCGCGCCGAGTTCGCCGCCGAAGGCGGCGGCAAGCTCGCGTTCGAAGACGCCGGCGTCGGCATTGCGCAGGCGTTCGGCTGCCGCGTCCGGCAGGGTCCACACGATCGAGCCGATGCGGCCGCGCGATGCCTGCGCATCGCCGGCGAAGAACGGCAGCAACGCGACCGGGCCCGTCGGCTGGAAGCGCTGCCAGCACGTGTCCCGATGCGGGCGTTCGCTGGCGACGAACGCCACCAATCCCTGCTGCCGGTATTCGCGCCGGGTCGTGCCGATGCCGGCGAGCGAGCGCAACGCGGAGTCCGCGCCATCGGCAGCGATCGCGAGCCCGGCCTCCAGCTGCAGGCCGTCGTCGAGGCCGACACGGACGGCGTTTTCGTGTTGTTCGAGGGTTTCGATCCGTGCCGGGCAATGCAGGCGCACGCCGGCCGCGGGCAAGGCCTGCCACAGCGCGTCGACCAGCAAGGCGTTCTCGACGATCCAGCCGAGTTGCCGCTGGCCCAGCGCATCGGCATCGAACGCCAGCGCGTCGCCGCCGGCTGCGTCCCAGACGCGCATGCCGCGGTACGGCTGCACGCGCGCGGCCGCGACTTGCGACCACACGCCGAGTTCATCGAGCAGGCGCGCATTGTCGGGCGCGAAGGCGTACACGCGCAGGTCGCGTGCCTCGCGTCGCCACGCGGCGGGCCGCCTGGGCTCGACCAGCGCGACCTGCAGGCCTTCGCGCGCCAGCATCAGCGCGGTCGCGGCGCCGACCACGCCGCCGCCGGCGACCACCGCATCCAGGCGGTTGCGCCGGCTCATGCCGCGCGCCTGCACAGCGCGGGTACATCGCCGCGATAGCCCATCGCACCGCCGACCAGCCAGCCCTGCAACCAGCCCATCGCATCGCCGGCCAGCAGGCCCGCGCTGCGCAACGGCCGCAGCAACGGCGCTTCGTTCGAGGTCAACCTCGCCAGGCCATCGGAGAACTCCAGCGTGCGTTCGCGATCCGGCGCGCGCCTTCGCGCGTACTGCCGCAGCATCGCCGCATCGCCGATGTCGTCCGCGGCGGCGATGCATTCGGCCAGCGTCAGCGCATCGCGCAGGCCGAGGTTGAAGCCCTGCGCGCCGAGCGGATGCAGGGTCTGCGCGGCGTTGCCGACCAGCACCGCGCGCGGCGCCGCCAACGCGTCCGCCACGCAGCCGACGATCGGATAGGCGCTGCGCGGCCCGCACGCCAGGAACTTGCCGGCGCGCCAGCCGAAGGCCTCCTGCACGCGGGCGAGGAAGCCGGCTTCGTCGAGCGCGGCCACGGTATCGGCGCGGTCGCGGGCGACGCCGTGCACCAGCCCGTAGTGGCCGTCGCCGCGCGGCAGCAACGCGGTGGGGCCATGCGCGGTCAGCCGCTCGTAGGCGGTGCCGTCCGGCGCACGCTGCGCGTGCAGGCGGGCGACGAACAGGGTCTGCGCGTAGTCGTGCTCGCGCGCGGCGACGCCCAACGCCGCGCGCACCGCGCTGCGGGTGCCGTCGGCGGCGACCAGCAGGCGCGCGCCGATCTCGCGTTCTCCCGCATCGTCGGCGATGCGGATGCGGCGCTGCGCCGGATCGGCATCGCCAAGCCCGACGAAGCGCGCCGGCCGATAGCGGGTCAGCCGCGCGAGCTGCGCCAGCCGCGTTTCCAGCGCCTCGCCGAAATCGCGCGCGACCACGACGCGGCCGAATTCGTCGCGGCCATGGTCTTCCGCGCGCAGCCGCATGCGGCCGAAGTCGCCGCTGCGGCTGACATGGATGCGGCGGATCGGTCCGGTCGGCGCGCGCAGCAACGGCATCACCCCGAGCGCGTCGAGCGCGTTCACCGTCGCTTCGGCGAAGCTGAGGTTGCGCTGGTCGAACACCGCCGGCAACGCGCCGGCGGGCGCGGCCTCGACCATGCCGACATCGAGGCCCTGCGCGTCCAGCGCGATGGCGAGGCTGGCGCCGACCAGCCCGCCGCCGACGACCAGCACGTCATGGACCGGGGTTTCGCGGGGGAATGCGGGCATTGCGCTATGCTAACGGCTCCGCTGTCCGATCATCGACATACCGTTCGAGAGTTATCGCCATGAACCGTCCCGTTGCCCCGTCCGCCGGTCCGCTGACGCTCGCCGCCCTGATCTTCATCGCCGCGCTGAGCCGGGTGCTGCCGCACCCGCCGAATTTCTCGCCGATCGAGGCGGTGGCGCTGTTCGGCGGCGCGTATTTCGCCAAGCGCCACTGGGCGCTGCTGGTGCCGCTGGCCGCGATGTTCGCCTCCGACCTGGCGCTGGGCCTGGTCAACGGCGGCATCTACTGGGACTACTTCGCCAGCGCCGGCTACCTGCTGGTGTACGTCTGCATCGCGCTGTCCACCGTGCTCGGCTTCGGCCTGCGCGGCAAGGTGAGCGGCGGCCGCGTGCTGGGCTATTCGCTGGCCGGCTCGATGCTGTTCTTCGTGGTCACCAACTTCGGCGCGTGGCTGTCCGACCCGACCTATCCGAAGACCGCTGCCGGCCTGCTCGCCGCCTACGTGGCCGGCATCCCGTTCTTCCAGTGGACGGTGCTGGGCACGCTGTTCTACGCCGCGCTGCTGTTCGGCGGCTTCGAGCTGCTGCGCAGGCGCGTCCCGGCGCTGCAGGCGCAGACGGTCTGATCCGCATGGCGATCCGCCATCGCCATGGGTAACCGCCTCTCCAAGATCTATACGAAGACCGGCGACGACGGCACCACCGGTCTCGGCGACGGCACCCGCGTCGCCAAGGATTCGGCGCGGGTCACTGCCTACGGCACCGTGGATGAGGCCAATTCCTGCATCGGGCTGCTGCTTGCGGCCGAGATGCCGGATGACGTGCGCGACTTGCTCACCCGCGTGCAGCACCAGCTGTTCGACCTGGGCGGCGAGCTGTGCATCCCCGGCCACGCGGCGATCTCCGATGCCGACGTCGAGGCGCTGGAAGCCAGGCTCGACCACTACAACGACGGCCTGCCGCCGCTGAAGGATTTCATCCTGCCCGGCGGCGGCGAGGCGGCGGCGCGCTGCCATGTCGCGCGCACCGTGGTGCGTCGCGCCGAACGCGACACCGTCGCCCTGTCGCGCCACGACGCGGTGCGCGCGCAGGCGATCCGCTATCTCAACCGCCTGTCCGACCTGCTGTTCGTGCTGGCGCGGGTGCTGGCGCGCGCCAGCGGCCACGGCGAAGTGCTGTGGAACCACGACCGCCGCAAGTGAGCCGTCGCGAAAGGCGCGGATGACGATGCGCATCTACACCCACCCCGCCTGCCTGCTGCACGACACCGGGCCGGGGCATGCCGAGCACCCCGAACGCCTGCGCGCGGTGCTGGAGGCCTTGCGCGCGGCGTTCCCGAAACTCGACTGGCGCGAGGCGCCGCGCGCCAGCCGCGGCCAGCTGTTGCGCGCGCATTCGCAGGAACTGCTGGACCTGGTGCTGGAAACGCGGCCCCAGCGCAGGACGATGCTCGACCCGGACACGGTGCTCTCGCCGGACTCGGCGGAAGCGGCGTTGCGCGCGGCCGGCGCGGCGGTGGCCGCGGTCGATGCGGCGCTGCTCGGCCCAAGCCCGCGGGTGTTCTGCGCGGTGCGACCGCCCGGCCACCACGCGACCCACGACAGCGCGATGGGGTTTTGCCTGTTCAACAACATCGCCGTCGCCGCCCTGCATGCGCTGGATGGGCACGGGCTGGAGCGGGTGGCGGTGGTCGATTTCGACGTCCACCACGGCAACGGCACCCAGGCCATCTTCGAGCACGACCGCCGGGTGCTGTTCGCCAGTTCGCACCAGTGGCCGCTGTACCCGGGCACCGGTTCGCGCGAGGAAACCGGCGACGGCAACATCCTCAACGCGCCGCTGCCGCCGGATGCCGATGGCTGCCTGTTCCGCGCGGCATGGTCGGACGTGCTGCTGCCCGCGATCGATGCGTTCAGGCCGCAACTGCTGCTGGTATCGGCCGGCTTCGACGCGCACCGCCGCGATCCGCTGGCGCAGTTGCGGCTGGAAGCCGGCGATTTCGCCTGGATCACCCGCGAACTGGCCGCATTGGCGGACCGGCACTGCAGCGGTCGGATCGTGTCGACGCTCGAAGGCGGCTACGACCTCGACGCCCTGCGCGAGAGCAGCGTCGCCCACGTGGGCGCGCTGCTGGCCTGATCAAGCGGAGCGCTCGTCCTCGAAGTCCAGCGACGCCGAATTGATGCAGTAGCGCAGGCCGGTCGGCGCCGGGCCGTCAGGGAAGACATGGCCGAGGTGCGACTGGCAACGCGCGCAACGCACCTCGACGCGGCGCATGCCGTGGCTGTCGTCGGCGTGTTCGCTGACCGCATCGCCCTGCAGCGGCCGCACGTAGCTGGGCCAGCCGGTGCCGGAATCGAACTTGTCGGCGGACGCGAACAATGGCGCACCGCAGGCCACGCAGGTGTACTGCCCACTGCCCTTGTGGTCCCAGTACTTGCCGGTGAACGGGGCTTCGGTGGCCGAGCAGCGGCAGACCGCGTACTGCTGCGGATCCAGCCGCTGGCGCCATTCTTCTTCCGTTCGCGGCATGTCGCCGTCGGGCGCTGATTGCCTGGACATCGCGTGCTCCTGGTTCCGGTGGTTCCAGCCTGAACCCGCGCGGCTGAACGCACGGTGGAATGGCCCGGCGGTTTGCCCGCATCGCGCCGTTCCGGCAAGCTAGCCGCCGGATTTTGCCACCTGGATTCCCCGTGCGCCCAGCCCTGCGTCTGCTGCCGCTGCCCCTGTGCATCGCCTTCTCGCTCAATGCCCATGCCGCGGACGACATGCCGCCGAACTGGGGCCTGTGCCCGGTGCAGGACGTGGTCAAGCCGTTCGCGGAGGCGCAGGCCGCGCCGGAAGGGCTGGGCATCAGCAATACCGAGCAGGCCACCGACATCGAGGGCGATGCCCTTTCCGGCACCGAGGAAAACCCGGTGTTCAACGGCAATGTCACCCTGCGCCGCGGCAACCAGTTCATGGGCGCGGACCAGCTGACCTACGACAAGGGCCAGGAGCACTACACCGCCGAGGGCAGCATCCGCTATCAGGGCTCGGGCCTGCGCATGACCGCCGCCAGCGCCGAAGGCGACCAGGCCAAGGACACCCACATCATCCGCGACCTGGACTACCAGCTGCTGTCGCATCGCGGCAACGGCGGCGCGGAAAGCGTGATCCTCACCGGCGACATCGGCTCGCTGCACGGCGCCACCTATTCGACCTGCCCGCCGGAAAGCCGGCATTGGGAGCTGCGCGCCGGCCGCATCGACATCGACACCGACAAGGGCGTGGCGGTGGCGCGCGGCGCGACCCTGCGGGTCGGCAAGGTGCCGGTGATCTACCTGCCGTGGTTCATGTTCCCCACCGACGAACGCCGCCGCAGCGGCCTGCTGTTCCCGTCGGTGTCCAATTCCAGCCGCAACGGCTTCGACTGGAAGCAGCCGATCTACCTGAACCTGGCCCCGAACTACGACGCCACCCTCAGCCCGCGCCTGATGACCGAGCGCGGCGTGCAGCTTGGCGCACAGTTCCGCTACCTGGTCGAAGGCGGCGCCGGCACCGTCGAAGGCACCTGGATGCCGGATGACGACCTGCGCAACCGCGACCGCAGCCTGCTCAAGTACAGCGCGTTCCAGAACCTCAGCCAGAACTGGCAGGCACGCGCCAACCTGAACTGGATCAGCGATACCCGCTACTACGAAGATTTCAACAACAGCCTGGATGGCCTGTCGCAGTCCACGTCGTTCAGCGAAATCGGCATCTACGGCCGCGGCCATGGCTGGGAAGCGGCGGTCACCGCCGACCATTGGCAGCTGGCCGATTCCCTGCTGACCGAGTCGGTGCTGCCCTACAACCGCATGCCGCGCGGCTATGTGCGCTGGGAGCGGGCGCTGGGCCTGCGTTTCGTCGGCGGCGTCGATGCCGAGGCCGTGCGCTTCCAACATCCGGATCCGGCCATCGACGCCGGCTCGCGCCTCGACGTGAAGCCCTGGATCAGCCTGCCGCTGGAAGGCGACAGCTGGTTCCTGCGCCCGACCGCGGCGTTCCGCCACACCGCCTACCGGCTCGACGAAAGCCTGACCGCGAGCAAGTCGCGCTCGCGCAGCCAGCCGATCTTCAGCCTCGACAGCGGCCTGTTCTTCGACCGCGACGCCACGGTCAAGGGCAAGGACTACCTGCAGACCATCGAACCGCGCCTGTACTACCTGCGCGTGCCGTACGCCTACCAGGACGACATGCCGCTGTTCGACACCCAGCCGCTGACCTTCAGCTGGGGCCAGCTGTTCCGCGACAACCGCTATTCTGGCGCCGACCGCCAGGCCGACGCCAACCAGCTCACCCTGGCGGTGAGCACGCGCATGATCCGCCAGGCCGATGGCCACGAACGCTTCTCCGCGAGCCTCGGCCAGATCCGCTACTTCGACGAGTCCCGCGTGCGCATCCCGGGCGAGCCGATCACCGAGAAGGGCCGCTCGGCCTGGGTGGCGGATGCCAACTACGCGCCGACCGACCGCTGGACCATCGGCGCTTCCTACCAGTGGGACCCGAAATTCAACCGCACCGACCTGGCCAGCGTGCGCGCCCGCTACATGCTGCCGGACGACGGCCTGTTCAACATCGCCTACCGCTATCGCCGCGGCCTGATCGAGCAGACCGACATCTCGTTCCTGTACCCGATCAACGCCAGCTGGAGCATCGTCGGCCGCCACTACTACTCGCTGTACGACAACAAGGCGCTGGAAACCCTCGCCGGCGTGCAGTGGGACAGCTGTTGTGTCGCCGTTCGGCTTGTCGGCCGGCGCTACGTGCACAATCGCGCCGGCGACCTCAGCAACGCGATCATGTTCGAGATCGAACTGAAGGGGCTGGGTTCCGCCGGCCAGGACACCCGCCGCACCTTGCGCCGGGCCATCCTCGGCTACAATCGAGACGATCTCTACCTGGTACCGCCGCAGACCGCCACGGGCCAGCCCACTCCGCCCGACACGGTTACCGACGCCAGCCCATGAGCCACCCCTCCCGCTCCTTCCTCGCCGTCGCCCTCGCCGGCCTGCTGTTCGCCGCTGGCGCACAGGCGCAGAACTATGCCGCCACCGCCCCGGTCGACCGCATCGCCGCCGTGGTGAACGAGGACGTGATCCTGCGCAGCGAGCTGGACCGCGCGGTCGCCAACATCCGCGCGCAGTACGCCGGCAAGGAAACCCAGCTGCCGCCGCAGGACGTGCTCGAACGGCAGGTGCTGGAGCGGCTGGTGCTGATGCGCCTGCAGCTTGCGCGCGCCACCGACGCCGGCATCACCGCCAGCGACGAGGACCTGGAGCGCGCGATCCAGGGCGTGGCGCAGCAGAACAACATGAGCGTGGACCAGCTGCGCGCGCGGATCGCCCAGGACGGCATGTCCTTCGCCGAATTCCGCAACAACATGCGCGACGAGATCATCAGCCAGAGGTTGCGCCAGAGCTTCGCCCAGGGCCGGATCAACGTCAGCGAGGCCGAGGTCGACGCAGCGTTGGCCACTGCATCGGCCGCCGCCAGCCAGCAATTCCACCTCGCGCATATCCTGGTCGGCGCCCCGGACGGCGCCACCCCGGAGCAGCTGGCCACGGCGCAGAAGAAGATCGAAGGCGTGAAGGCGCTGATCGAGAAAGGCGAGATGACCTTCTCCGCTGCCGCCGTGCGCTATTCGGACAGCCCCAACGCACTGGAAGGCGGCGACCTTGGCTGGCGCGGCCTGAACGAAATTCCCCCGGCCTTCGCCCAGACCATCCAGCAGATGCAGGCCGGCCAGGTGATCGGCCCGATCCGCGGCCCGAGCGGCTTCCAGCTGCTGCAGCTGGTCGAAACCCGCACCCAGGCCGCCGGCGGCGGCGAGCAGGTCACCCAGTTCTCCGCCCGCCAGATCCTGGTCAAGGTCGATGACAAGACCGACGATGCCGCCGCCAAGGCCAAGGCCGACACTCTGGCCGCGCGCATCGCCGGCGGCGCCGACTTCGCCAAGCTGGCCGCCGAATCCTCCGACGACAACGCGACCAAGCGCCGCGGCGGCGACCTCGGCTGGTTCGGCGCGGATACCTACGGCAGCGCGTTCGGCATGCAGGTCGCGGCGCTCTCCGATGGCCAGGCCTCGGCGCCGTTCAAGACCGACGCCGGCTGGGTGATCGTGCAGCGCAGCGCCAGCCGCCAGGTCGCGGCCGGCAACGACAACCTGCGCGCGCAGGTGCGCGAGACCATCGGCCGCCGCAAGCTGGAAGACGAGTGGAACCGCTTCCTGCGCGAAATGCGCGGCGAAGCCTTCGTCGACGTGCGCGATGCCGCAGGCAATTCGACCTCCCCGGTGCCGACCGGCCCCGCCCCGACCGAGCGCCACAAGGCGACCCTCACGCGCGAGCAAGAGCAGAAAAGCGCTGGCGGCAACTGACGCGGCTTGCCGATGCGTCCGCGGCTTGCACTGGTGCCGGGCGAACCGGCCGGCATCGGCCCGGAACTGGTGGTCCGGGCCGCGCAACAGGACTTCGATGCCGACCTCGTGATCCATGGCGATGCGGCCGCGCTGCATCGCGCGGCGGCCGCGCTGTCGCTGCCCCTGCACTTGCACCGCGCCGGCGAAACGCCGGCGTCGCCGCGCAGCCTCGAACTGGTCGAGATCCCGCATCCCGACCAGGCCGCCTTCGGGATTCCCGAACCCGCGAATGCGGCCTCGGTGGTCGCAGCGCTGACCCGCGCCGCGCAAGCCTGCCTCGACGGCGATTGCGACGGCATGGTGACCGGCCCCGTGCACAAGGCCGCGATCAACCAGGGCGGCATCGCCTTCACCGGCACCACCGGCCTGCTCGCCGCGCATGCGCGGCGCGAGGTGGTGATGATGCTGGCCAACGGGATCGTGCGGGTCGCCCTGCTGACCGTGCATATGCCGCTGCGCGCAGTCGCCGATGCGATCACGCCCGATGCACTCGACGGCGCGCTGCGCATCGTCGATGCCGCCCTGCGCCGCGACTTCGGGATCGCCGAACCGGTCGTCGCCGTGCTCGGCCTGAACCCGCATGCGGGCGAGGATGGCCACCTGGGCCGGGAGGAAATCGAGGTCATCGAACCGACCCTGCAACGCCTGCGCGGCGAAGGCCTGCGGCTGGTCGGCCCGCTGCCCGCCGACACCGCCTTCCTGCCCGGCAAGCTGCGCGGCTTCGATGCGGTGCTGGCGATGTACCACGACCAGGGCCTGCCGGTGCTGAAGTACAGCGACTTCGCCAATGCGGTGAACATCTCGCTGGGCCTGCCCTACCCGCGCGTGGCGGTGGACCACGGCACCGCGCTGGACCTCGCCGGCAAGGGCCTCGCCGATCCGTCCAGCCTGTTCGCCGCGATCCGCACCTGCGCACGGCTGGCGCGCCAGCGCCGGAGCGCTGCGTGATGGATGCGATCTCGTTCGACGATTTCCTCAAGGTCGAGCTGCGCGTGGGCCGCGTGCTGTCGGCCGAGCCGTTCGCGCAGGCGCGCAAGCCCGCCAATGTGCTGCACGTCGATTTCGGGCAGGAACTCGGCACGCGCAAGTCCAGCGCGCAGGTCACCGTGCATTACCGCCCCGAGGAACTGGTCGGGCGGCTGGTGGTGGCGGTGCTGAACTTCCCGAGGAAGCAGATCGGCCCGCTGATGTCCGAATGCCTCGTCACCGGCTTCCACGATGCGGACGGCGCGGTCGCGCTGTGCGTACCCGACAAGGACGTGCCGCTGGGCACGCGACTGCTGTGAACACGACCTTCACCGAACCCGCGAAGAAACACCTCGGCCAGAACTTCCTGCACGAACGCGGGGAGATCGACAAGATCGTGCAGGCGGTGGATCCGCAGCCCGGCGATGCGATCGTCGAGATCGGCCCCGGCCAGGGCGCGCTGACGTTCCCGTTGTTGCGCAAGCACGGCGCGCTCACCGCGATCGAGTTCGACCGCGACCTGCATGCACCGCTGCAGGCCGCCGCACGCGCGCACGGCACGCTGCGCCTGATCGAGGGCGACGTGCTCGGCGTGGACTTCACCGCGCTGGCGGCGGAGATGGCCCCGGCCGGCGGACAGATCCGCCTGGTCGGCAACCTGCCCTACAACCTCAGCTCGCCGATCCTGTTCCATGCGCTGGACCATGCCGCGGCGGTACGCGACATGCACTTCATGCTGCAGAAGGAAGTGGTGGAACGCATGGCCGCCGGCCCCGGCAGCAAGGTCTATGGCCGCCTGAGCGTGATGCTGCAGGCCTATTGCGCGGTCACGCCGCTGTTCATCGTGCCGCCGGGCGCGTTCCGGCCGGCGCCGAAGGTGGACTCGGCGGTGGTGCGGCTGGTGCCGAAACCGCCCGCGCAGGTCGAGGTCGCCGACCACCGCACGTTCGCCAACGTGGTGCGGGCGGCGTTCGGCCAGCGCCGCAAGACCCTGCGCAACGCGCTGAACGGCGTCGCCGACACGGCGCGGATCGAAGCCGCCGGGCTGCGCGCGGACGCGCGCGCGGAACAGGTCGAGGTGGCCGGTTTCGTGCGGCTGGCGAACCTGCTGGCCGGCGGATGAACGCGCGGTGATGCGGCAACGCGCGCGCCGCCGCTAGAATGCGTGCATGGGCAACACCGATTACATCTTCGACATCGCGGTCGACACCCGCTTCCTCGACGACCAGTCCGCGCCGGAAGAAGGCCGCTTCGTGTTCGCGTACACGATCCATATCCGCAACGGCGGCAAGGTGCCGGCGCGCCTGCTCGGCCGCCACTGGCTGATCACCGACGGCAACGGCAAGGTGCAGGAAGTGGTCGGCGAAGGCGTGGTCGGCGAGCAGCCGTGGCTGCGCCCGGGCGAAGGCTTCGAATACACCTCCGGCGCGGTGCTGGAGACCGACATCGGCACCATGCGCGGCAGCTACGACATCCTCGCCGACGACGGCACGCGCTTCGCCGCGCCGATCCCGGCGTTCACCCTGTCCGTGCCCCGCACGCTGCACTGAGGACAGGACCGTGGCGACGTGGGCCATCGGCGACCTGCAAGGTTGCTACGACGTTACCCAGCGCCTGCTGGAGAAGCTGCGCTTCGACCCGGCGGCGGACCGGCTGTGGTTCTGCGGCGACCTGGTCAACCGCGGCGGGCAATCGGTCGAAACGCTGAGGCTGGTGCATTCGCTGCGCGAGGTCTCGCACGTGGTGCTGGGCAACCACGACCTGTCGCTGCTCGCCATCGGCGAACGCACCCCGGACGAACAGCGCAAGGTCAACCCCGACCTGCAGGGCGTGCTGTTCGCGGATGACGCCCGCACGCTGCTGGACTGGCTGCGCACGCAGGAACTGGCGCATGTCGACCGCGGGCTCGGCTGGATGATGGTGCACGCCGGCCTGGCGCCGAAGTGGACCACGCAGCTGGCCGAGAAGCACGCGCGCGAAATCGAGGCGAAGCTGCGCGGCGACAACTACCGCAAGCTGCTGAAGAACATGTACGGCGACGGCCCGGAATGGTCGCCGCGGCTGAACGGCCCGGAGCGCGACCGCGCGATCATCAACATCTTCACCCGCATGCGCTATTGCAGCCCGCGCGGGCGCATCGCCTTCGAGCACAAGGGCGAACCCGGCAGCCAGCCGCCCGGCCTGTACCCGTGGTACTCGGTGCCCGGCCATGCGCCGCGCGACCTGAGGATCGTGTGCGGGCACTGGAGCACGCTGGGCCTGTTCATCGGCCACGGGGTGCATGCGATCGATACCGGCGCGGTGTGGAGCGGCAAGCTCAGCGCGATCCAGCTGGACGGCGAAGACCTGCGGGTCGTGCAGGTACCCGGCCGCGACGTGCCCGCGCCTGCGCCGCGCGCGCGGCCGCACAAGCCGAAGCCGAAGCCGGGACAGCAGCATCCCGCAGGCGCCCGCCGCGGTCGCGATCGGGCGAGCGATTGATCCGGATCAGTACATTCGCTGCTGGCGTAAATTTTTCACATCACTTTGTCCGCCTTTCACCGCCATCATGTGCCCATACCTAGGGGGCCTTCCGGCCCGTGCATGCGGCAGCAGATGGATCTGGACACGCGAATCCCGCAAGACCTGCTGGAGCAGTTGCTGACGGCAGGCGACACCCGGCGCTATGCGATCGGCGACATCCTGTTCCACCAGGGCGATGCCTCCGATGCCCTGTACGTGCTGCTGTCCGGCCGGCTCCGCGTGTATTCGGGCAATGCCAACGGACGCGAGGTGGTCTACAACGTGCTGGAGGCCGGCGACACCTTCGGCGAATTGCTGCTCGACGGCGGACCGCGTTCCGCCTCGGTGCAGGCAGTCGCGGAATCCGAATGCCTGGTGATCAAGGGCGATGCCTTGCGCACCCTGATCCGCACCTGCCCCGACCTCGCCGAACGGCTGATGCTGCGGCTGATTGCGCGCCTGCGCCACGCCACGCGGACCATCCACAGCCTGGCGCTGGAAGGCGTGTTCGAGCGCGTGGTCGCCTTGCTGGAGGAAAACGCCAGCGGCGGCGACGGTACGCGGCGGATCCCGTTGCTGCTTACCCAGCAGGAAATCGCGAACCGGGTCGGCGCGACCCGCGAAATGGTCAACCACGTGATGCAGCGGCTGCGCCGCAACGGCTACCTGGCGCGCGACGCGCAACGCCGCACCATCATCGTCAAGCCGTTGCCGCTGCAGGGCTGAACCCGCGCGCCGCGAAAAAAAAAGCAGGCATCCACGTCCTGTCGATGCCTGCCCGGGGTCACGCTGCTGCCGACCGTGGCGGCATGCGGCATTGTGGTGCGCGGCACACGGGCGACAAAGACAATATTTCACATCGCCGCGTGTGGGCAGCGAAACAACACGTTAACCGTTCAGGTGCGCGCGTAATCCACAAACGCGAAGGCGACGGCATGCGCCGTATCGGCAGGATGCGCTTCGCGGGCGGTTTCGCGCCAGGCCCGCACATCGAAGCGCGGGAAGAAGGCATCCGCGCCTTCCACTTCGGTATCGACGAAGGTCAGGCGCATGTGCGTGGCCCATGGCAAGGCCAGCGCGTACAGCTCGCCACCGCCGATGATGCAGAGCTCATCGCCGTCATGGCCTGCGACATCCATCGCTTCCTCGAGCGAGGCCACCGCCTGCATGCCGTCGAACGGCACGCGCCCGCTGCGGGTCAGCACCAGGTTGCGCCGCTTCGGCAGCGCGCGGCCCAGCGACTCGGCGGTCTTGCGGCCCATCAGCACCGGCTTGCCCAGGGTCAGCGCCTTGAAGCGCTTGAGGTCGTCCGGCAGGTGCCACGGCAGCGCGTTGCCCTTGCCGATGGCGTAGTTGCGGTCCAGCGCGGCGACAAGCGAAACCTGCATCCGGGAAGCCGGCATCAGACCGCGACCGGCGCCTTGATCGCGGGCAGCGGATCGTAGCCTTCGATCGCGATGTCGTCGTACGTGAAGCCGAAGATGTCCTTCACGTCCGGATTCAATTTCAGTGTCGGCAGCGCGCGCGGCGTGCGCGACAGTTGTTCGCGCGCCTGTTCGTAGTGGTTCGAGTACAGGTGCGCATCGCCCAGCGTGTGCACGAAGTCGCCGACCTGCAGCCCGCAGACCTGCGCCACCATGTGGGTCAGCAAGGCGTAGCTCGCGATGTTGAACGGCACGCCCAGGAAGATGTCGCCGCTGCGCTGGTACAGCTGGCAGCTGAGCTTGCCGTCGGCCACGTAGAACTGGAACAACGAGTGGCAGGGCATCAGCGCCATCTTCGGCAGCTCGGCCACGTTCCAGGCGCTGACGATCAAGCGGCGCGAATCCGGGTTGCGCTTGATCTCGTCGATCAGCCAGGAAACCTGGTCGACGGTCTTGCCGTCGGCGCCTTCCCAGCTGCGCCACTGCTTGCCGTAGACCGGGCCGAGCTCGCCGTGTTCATCGGCCCACTCGTCCCAGATGCTGACCTTGTTGTCCTTGAGGTAGGCGATGTTGGTCTCGCCCTGCAGGAACCACAGCAGCTCGTGGATGATCGAGCGCAGGTGCAGCTTCTTGGTGGTGACCAGCGGGAAGCCTGCGTTCAAGTCGAAGCGCATCTGCCAGCCGAACACGCTGCGGGTGCCGGTGCCGGTGCGGTCGGCTTTCTCGCTGCCGTGCTCCAGCACGTGACCCAGCAAATCCAGGTATTGCCTCACTTCGCCGCCTCCGCAGCAGGCTGCGGCATCAGGGTCGGCGAGGAATGCGATTTCCAGCACCAGAACAGGCCCAGCAGGATCAGCGGCAGGCTCAATACCTGGCCCATGGTCAGCCAACCGAAGGCGAGGTAGCCGAGTTGCGCATCGGGTTCGCGCACGAATTCGACCAGGAAGCGGAAGCAGCCGTACAGCAGCGCGAACAGCCCGGACACGGCATAGCGCGGGCGCGGCTTGCGCGAGTACCAGACCAGCACGCAGAACATCACCAGCCCTTCCAGCGTGGCCTGGTACAGCTGCGAGGGATGGCGGGCGAAGCTGTCGAGGATGCCGCTGTCGAACTGCGCCTTCAACGTGCCCGGATCCATGGAAGCGAACGGTTCCGGCAGCGCCCGCGGGAACACCACGCCCCAGCCGTCGAACGCGGTGCCCTGGGTCGGCTTGCCCCACAGCTCGCCGCCGATCCAGTTGCCGATGCGGCCGAAGCCGAGCCCCGCCGGCACCAGCGGCGCGACGAAATCGACCGTATCGAAGAAATGCAGGCGCTGCCGGCGCGACCACCACCACACCGCCGCCAGCACGCCCAGCAGGCCGCCGTGGAAGCTCATGCCGCCTTCCCAGACCCTGAAGATCATCAGCGGGTTGGCGATGAAATCGGCGAAGCCGTAGAACAGGATGTAGCCGATGCGCCCGCCCAGCACCACGCCGAGCATGGCGTAGAACATCAGGTCGCCGAAGCCGTTGTCGTCGACGCCGGGCAAGCGGCCGGCGCGCACGCGGCGGCGGCCCAACCACCACGCCACGATGAAGCCGAGCAGGTACATCACGCCGTACCAGTGCACTTGCGGATGCACGCTGCCCAGCAGCGGCAGGTTCCAGGTCCCGAGGTCGAGGGCGATGGGGTCGATCTGGTGTAGGTAAGGCATGCCCTATTGTGCCGCAGCCGGCATGGCGGCTACAGGAAAACCGGTTGGTTCGGCAGTTCGTCCTCGTCGACGCCGCCGGGTTCCTGCGGGAAATGCAGGGCCAGCAGGTCGCCGACCGCCTCGATGCCGGCGACCACGCCATCCGCATACTCGCCGGCGCGCAGTCGCTCCTCCATCAGCAGGCAGACGCCGCGCCATTGTTCGTCGCTGACCAGGCCGGCCAGGCCGCGGTCGGCGACGATCTCGATGCGCTGGTCGGCCAGCAGCAGGTAGACCAGCACCCCGTTGTTGGCTGCCGTGTCCCACACGCGCAGGCGGCCGAAGGCGTCGAGCGCGCGCGTGCGCGCCTGGGTGCCGCGCAACACCTCGCGCCAGTGCAAGGCGCCTTCCACCGCGAAGCAGATTTCGCCCGCATGGCAGGTTTCGCCGACCGCGATCGCCGCGGCGATCCGCTGCATGTCCGCAGCCGGGAAGCGCGCACGGGCATTGCCGGTGAACAGGTGCGCGAATAGGCGCTTGGGCATGCCTGCCATCACCAACTCCCCGAGGCGCCACCGCCCCCGGAGGAACCGCCGCCGCCCGACCAGCCGCCGCCGGAACTGCCGCCGCCCCAATCGCCGCCGCTGCCGCCGCCGAAACCGCCCCAGTCGCCTTGCCGCGCATAACGGCCGCCGCCACCGCCGCCGAGCAGGCCGGTGAAGAACCCGATCACCGCGCCGAAGCCGGCGACGAAGACCACCAGCGACATCAGCCATGCGACCAGCGCGCCCACGGCGGCGGTGAGCAGGATGCGCAGTCCCGCCGGCAACCCGCCGAACACGGACCGCGCGACCAGCGACCCGATGAAGGCGCCGAACAAGGCGAACAACCATGCGTCGCCGCTGTCCGCGCCGGTCGGATTGCTGGCCACCGGTTCCGGCAAGGGCTCGCCATCGACCAGCTTCACCAGTTGCGCGGTGGCATCGATGATCCCGCCGGCGTAATCGCCCTGGCGGAATTTCGGCACCATGTATTCCTGGATCACGCGGCCGGCGGTGATGTCGGGGATCGCCCCTTCCAATCCGTAACCGACCTCGATGCGCACCTTGCGATCGTCCTTGGCGACGATGAGCAGCAGGCCGTCATCGACCCCCTTGCGCCCGAGCTTGAACGATTCGAAGGCGCGCACCGCGTACTGCTCGATGGTTTCCGGGGCAGTGCTGGGGATGACCAGCACCTGCAACTGGCTGCCCTTGCGTTGCTGCAGGGCCAGCGCCTGCTGCTCGAGCTGCTGCTTGGCCGCGGCATCGAGGGTGCCGGTGGTGTCCACCACCGGCGAGTCGAAGGCCGGGACTGCGGCCTGTTGCTGCGCCAGCGCTGCGAACGGCAGGCACAGCAGCCACAGGACCAGCAGCGCGCGCGTGGCGAAGCGCCGCATCATCGGGCGTAGGCGCGGATCAGCCGTTGGAGGGCGCGGGCGCCGCAGGTGCCGGCGCGCCGAAATCCACGTTCGGCGCCTGCTGGATCTGCGCTTCGTTCTCCACCGTGAAGTTGGGCTTGGGCTTGTAGCCGAACACCATCGCGGTCAGGTTGACCGGGAACTGGCGGATGTAGGTGTTGTAGTCCTGCACCAGCTGGATGTAGCGGCCGCGGGCCACGGTGATGCGGTTCTCGGTGCCTTCCAGCTGCGTCTGCAGGTTGAGGAAGGAGGTATCCGCCTTCAGGTTCGGATAGTTCTCGCTGACCATCATCAGCCGGCCCAGCGCCTGGCTGAGTTCGCCCTGCGCCGCCTGGTACTGCGCCAGCGAGGCGGCATCGTCGGCGTTGACGTTGATCTGCCCGACCTTGGCGCGCGCCTCGGTCACCGCGGTCAGCACCTGCTGCTCGTGCGCGGCATAGCCTTTCACCGTGTTCACCAGGTTCGGGATCAGGTCGGCGCGGCGCTTGTACTGGTTCAGCACTTCCGACCAGCCGGCCTTGACCGCCTCGTCCTTGGTCTGGATCCGGTTGTAGCCGCAGCCGGACAGCAGCATCGACAGCATGAGCAACACGATGACGCGCATGGCACCCCTCCCTGTTTAGGTCGATGCCATTGCAGCATCGAACCCGTTAAGCCGTCTTCACCCAGCCGCTCACTCCGGCAGCCCGCGGCGGCGCGCGTTGCGCTTGGCCCACAGGTTGAGGCATTCCACCGCCGCGGAGAAGCCCATCGCGCCGTAGATGTAGCCCTTCGGCACATGCATGCCGAAGCCTTCCAGCACCAGGTAGGCGCCGACCAGCACGATGAAGGCCAAGGCCAGCATCTTGATCGTCGGGTTGCGGTCGATGAAGCGGCCCAGCGGCCCCGAGGCCAGCAGCATCACCCCGACCGCCAGCAGGATCGCCAGCACCATGATGATCTTCTGGTTGGCCATGCCCACCGCGGCGATCACCGAGTCCAGCGAGAACACGATGTCGATCACCGCGATCTGCGCGATCACCATCCAGAACGAATTCATCGGCTTGGTGTCGATGTCCTCTTCCTCGGCCTCGCCGACCACCAGGTCGCGCACCTCCATGGTGCCCTTCACCAGCAGGAACACGCCGCCCAGGATCAGCACCAGGTCGCGCACCGAGATGCCCTGGCCGAACAGGCTGAACAGGTCGTCGGTGAGCCCGGCCAGCCAGGCCAGGGTCAGCAGCAGGGCGATGCGGGTGATGCAGGCCACCGCGATGCCGAACCGGCGCGCCTTCTCGCGGGTGGCGTGCGGCAGCTTGCTGACCGCGATCGAGATGAACACCAGGTTGTCGATGCCGAGGACGATCTCGATCGCGCTCAGGGTGATCAGGGTGATCCAGGCCTGCGGATCGGTCAGCAGTGCAATCATCGGTACGGTCGTCTCGTCAGCCTTGCAGCAGGCGCGGGCCGAGGATCAGCGCCCACACCAGGATCACGTTCATCATCAGCACGAACACCGCCGCCGAGCCCATGTCCTTGGCGCGGCCGGCCAGTTCGTGGCGCTCCGCGCCGTAGCGTTCGATGATCGCCTCCATCGAGGAGTTCATCAGCTCCATCGCCATCACCAGCAGGCAGCTGCCGATCAGCAGCGCGCGTTCGACGCCGTTGCCGCCCAGCATCCAGCCCAGCGGGCCGAGCACGACGAACAGGCAGACTTCGAGGCGGAAGCTGGATTCGTGCAGCCAGGCCGAACGCAGGCCCTGGATCGACCAGATCGCGGCCTTCATCACCCCCGCCGGACCACGCGGGAGGTGGCCATAGATGTCAGCCATGCAGGAACACTCGGGATTTGGCGGGCATGGCGGAACGCGGCTGCGGGAACGCCCGGATTCTGCCACAAGGGCCACGGTGCCGCCCGTGTCCGCGTCCGGCAGGCGCATGAGCGGGTGGCGCGGACGGACGGGCGGGTCGCCGCCGCAGCGCCTACGTCGGATCCGGCGGCGGGGCCTGGCGCGCCGGGTGAGCCGAACCCGGCCCGGCGCTGCCCACGCTATTGCTGCCTGAGCGCCTCGATCGGGTCCAGCAGCGACGCCTTGCGCGCCGGGTAGTAGCCGAAGAACAAGCCGGTGCCGATCGAGAATGCCGCCGCCAGCATCACCACCTGGGCGTTCAGCTGCACCGGCAGGTCGCCGATCTTGCCGACGACCAGCGCCCCCACCACCCCGATCGCGATCCCGATCACCCCGCCGATCAGCGAGATCAGCATCGCCTCGGCCAGGAACTGCCGGCGCACGTCGCGCGGCCCCGCGCCCACCGCCATGCGCAGGCCGATCTCGCGGATGCGCTCGGTCACCGACACCAGCATGATGTTCATGATGCCGATGCCGCCGATGATCAGGCAGATGCCGGCGACCGCGCCCAGCAGCTTCGACATCAGGTTGGTGGTGGCGGTGCGGGTGGCGACGATCTGGCTGATGTTGCGCACCGCGAAGTCGTCCTCCGCGCCCGGCTCGATCTTGTGCCGCTGGCGCAGCAAGGCCTCGATCTCGCCCTGCGCGCTGCCCAGGTTGCGCGCGTCGTCGATGCCCACCGAGATCTGCTGCACCGCGCCCGGCGGCATCGATTGCGAGTTCGACAGGCGCCGGCGCGCGGTTTCCAGCGGCACCACCACCATGTCGTCCTGGTCCTGGCCGAAGCCGCCCTGGCCCTTCGGTTTCAGCGTGCCCACCACCGTGAACGGCACCCGCCCGAGGCGCACGGTCTGGCCGATGCCGCTGTCCTCGCCGAACAGGGTCTTGCGCACGGTTTCGCCGAGGATCACCGGCTTGGCGCTGCCCGCGTAATCGTTGGCCTGGAAGCCCGCGCCGTCGGCGATCTGCCAGTCGTTGATCGCGAACCAGTCGTCCTGCACGCCCTGCCAGCTGGTCGAGGCGTTGTTCTCGGCGAACACCACCTGGGTATTGCCGCGCAGCGAACCGGAGGCGTACTGCACGGTCGGGACTTCGTTGCGGATGGCCTCGACGTCGCCGTCGTTGAGGCTCCAGCGGCTGCCCTGGGCGACGCGCGCGCCACCCGGGCCCATGCCGCCGGCGCCGCCGATGTCGAGCCGCTGCGAACCGAGGCCGGACACCATCTTGTCGATCTCGGCCTGGGTGCCCTGGCCGATCGAGACCATCACGATCACCGCGGCGATGCCGATGATCACGCCCAGCGAGGTCAGCGCACTGCGCATCCAGTTGCCGCGCAGGGCGAAGAAGGCGGTGCGCAGGATGTCGAGCAAGGTCATGCCGCGGCCTCCGCATCGGTTTGCGGATGCAAGTCGCCGTCGTGCATCACGTAGGTGCGGTCCGCATGCGCGGCCACGTGCGCATCGTGTGTGATCAGGATCACGGTGTGGCCGTCGTCGCGCAGGCGCTTGAACAGGGCCAGGATCTCCTCGCCGGTCTTGCTGTCCAATGCGCCGGTGGGTTCGTCCGCGAGCAGGATCGGCGGACTGTTGACCAGGGCGCGGGCGATCGCCACGCGCTGCTGCTGGCCGCCGGACAGTTCGTTCGGGCGATGCCCGGCGCGTTCGCCCAAGCCGACCGAGACCAGCGCCGCGCGCGCGCGTTCGCGGCGCTCCGCATGCGGGATCCGCGCATACCCCAGCGGCATCGCCACGTTGTCGGTGGCGTCCATCCGCGGCAACAGGTGGAAGCCCTGGAACACGAAGCCGATCTTGTCGCGGCGCAGCCCGGCCAGCGCCTCCTTGTCCAGGGTGGAGACGTCCACGCCATCGCAGAAATACTTGCCCGAACTGGGGGTGTCGAGGCACCCGATCAGGTTCATCAGGGTCGACTTGCCGGAGCCGGACGGGCCCATGATGGCGACGAACTCGCCGCGGTCGATGACAAGGTCGACCGCCTTCAACGCCACCACTTCCGCTTCGGTGCCGGCGGAATACACCTTGCCCAGGCCCTGGGTGCGGATCACCGGGACCGGCGCCGAACCGGCCGCCATCACTTGCTCTCCGTCGCAGCACGCTCTCCGGAGATGACCAGGTCGCCTTCGGCGATCTCGCGTCCCGATATTTCGGTATTGGTGCCATCGCTGGCGCCGACCCGCGCCATCACCGCCACCGGCTTGCCGTCGACCAGCTTGTAGACGGTGACCCGCTTCGCGCTGAGCTGCGCTTCCAGCGCCGAATTCCAGGTGGCGCGCTGGGCATCGTCCAGGCTCGCGGTGAACGCGGCGAATTGCTGCTTGAAGCGCTCGCGCATGCGCGAGCGCATCTGCGCCTGCATGCTCGCGTCGGGCGCGCGGCCCGTGCGCGGCGGGCCGCCCGGGCCGCCGCCGAATAGGCGGCTGCCGCCCTGCTGGCCGTTCTGGCCTTGCGCCTGCGCCATCCGCTCGGCCTGGCGCTTCTGCATCTCCTGCAAGCCGCTGTCGAACGCCGCCTGCTGCCGGGAGTCGAGCTTCATGCTGGCGGCGAGCGCCTGCAGGTCGTCCGCCATGCCGGCATTGCCGCGTCCGCCGCCTTGCGCTTGCGCCTGGCCCGGCCCGGCCGGCTGCATGGCGGCCAGCGGCGAACCTTCGGTGGGCTTGAAGCGCAACGCCGCATTGGCGATGGTCAGCACGTTGCTGCGCTTGCTGACCTCGATCTCGGCATTGACGGTCAGGCCGGGCAGCAGGGTGCCGTCGCTGTTGTCGACGGTCACCACCACCGGGTAGGTGACGACGTTGTTGGAGGTCGTCGCCGACAGCCGCACCTGGTCGACCACGCCCTTGAACTGGCGATCGGGGAAGGCATCCGCGTTGAAGCTGACCGACTGGCCAACCTTGACCTGGCCGATGTCGGATTCGTCGACGGCCAGCTCGATCTTCATCTTCGCCAGGTCCTCGGCGATGGTGAACAGTTCCGGCGCCGACAGGCTGGCGGCCACGGTCTGGCCGGGTTCGATGGTGCGGGTCAGCACCACGCCGTCCACCGGCGAGCGGATCACCGTGCGCTGCAGGTTGACCCGGGTGGTCTGGGTCGAGGCGGTCTGCTGGCGGATCTGCGCCTGCGCCGAATTCACCTGCGCCTGCGCCTGTTCCAGCGATGCGCGGGCCAGGTCGACCTCGCTCTTGCTCACCAGCTGTTGCCGGCCCAGGTCGGCCTTGCGCTCGTAGTCCAGCCGGGCGTTGCGCAGGCCGGCCTGCGCCTGCCGCAGCGAGGCCTGCGCGCTGGCGATCTGCGCCGAACCCTGTTCGATCTGCGCCCGGTAGGTGGAGGCGTCGATCGTGGCCAGCACCTCGCCTTTCTTCACGTGGTCGTTGAAATCGACCATGACCTCGGTGATCTGGCCGGAGACCTGGCTGCCCACGGTGACCGTGGAGATCGCGCTGAGCGTGCCGGTCGAGGAAATCGCCACGCGGATGTCGCCGCGCTGCACGGTTTCGGTGCGGAAGGCGCCTTCGGCTTCGGCCGCCGTCCGCTTGCTCCAGGCATACCAGCCCAGTCCCAGCAGGGCGAGCACCACGACCGCGATGATGATCTTGCGCAACGGCAACGAAGGAGAACGACGGGACTGGCTCATGCGTGGGGGGAGGTCTTCGGCAAAGGGAGGGGAACGCGCGGGCAGGCGACCGGTTGACACCATCCCGGTCAACCGACGGTCGCCATGCGGGAGCCAGGCTCAATCCCGTGGGATGCCGGCACCGAACAGGATGGTCGCACGGGTGCCCTGGCCCGGCGTACTGGCGAGCTGCAGCGGCCATCGGCAGCGCTGGCCGAGCCGATGCGCGATCGACAGGCCTAGTCCCGGCCCGGGCGGCCGCTCGAGGTTGGCGCGGTAGAACGGCTCGAATGCGCGCGCCAGCGCGGCCGCATCCATGCCGATGCCGGTGTCGGTGACCTCCACCCGATCCGCCGACAAGCGCACGCAGATCCGGCCGGCATCGGTAAAACGCACGGCGTTGCTCAACAGGTTGCCCAGCATCACCCCGAGCACGCGCGGCGGCGCGTGGAGCTGCGGTTCGGCTTCGACCTGCAAGTCGAGCGCCAGGCCCTTGCCTTCGATCAAGGGCCGCACCCGCTCGATCTCGTGTTCGACGATGTCGCGCGCGGCGAAATCCTCGGTCTCCAGCGCCACGTCCTCGTCGCGCGCCAGCAGCAGCAAAGCGTCCATCAGCGATTCCATCTCCGCATTGGCCCCGCGGATCCGGCCCAGCGAGCGGCGCGAGCGCTCGGACAAGCCCTCGTCGTGCGCGATCAGGTCGGCGGCGACGCGGATCACGGTCAACGGCGTGCGCAGTTCATGGCTGGCATCGCGGGTGAAATCGTGTTCGCGGGCGATGTAGGCATCCATGCGCTCGCCCAGTCCATGCAGGGCATCGGCCATCTTGCGGGTATCGCCGCGCACCGAGGCGGGGATGCGCTCGGGCGCCAGCGCGCGGGTGTCCGGACGCTGCGGATCCCAGCGCGCGACTTCGCGCAACAGCCAGTCCATCGGCGCCAGCAAGCGCTTGGTGGCGCGATAGGTCATCCAGGTCACGGCGATGATCGAACCCAGCGCCAGCGCGATCGCCGCCAGGGTGGGCCCGGCGAACGGCAACTGCCCGTTGGCCGCGGCCAGCGCGAGCATGCACAGCAGGACCACCAGGCAGGCGATCGCCACCTGCAGCAGGAACAACACCCGGATGCTGCGCCAGGAAGACGACATCTCAGCCGCGCCGCGCCGCGTCCCGCACCAGGGAGCCGCGATCCATCACCCGGGCTGCCCGCCGATGTCGGCGATGCGGTAGCCCGCGCTCTGCACGGTATGCAGCAGCGGCCGCTCGAACGGCTTGTCGATCACCTTGCGCAGGTTGTACAGGTGGCTGCGCAGGGTGTCCGAATCCGGCAGGCCGTTGCCCCAGATCTCGCGCTCGATCTCCTGCCGGCTGACCACGCGCGGCGACTCGCGCATCAGGATGGTCAGTAGGCGCAGCCCGATCGGCGACAGCTGCAGCTCGCTGCCGCCGCGGGTCGCGCGCAGCGAGGCCGGGTCCAGCACCAGGTCCGCCACCTTCAGCACTTCCGAACCGACCTGGCGGCGTTCGCGGCGGATCAGCGCGCGCAAGCGCGCCTCCAGTTCCTGGATTGCAAAGGGTTTCGTCAGGTAGTCGTCGGCGCCGGAGGACAGCCCGGTCAGCTTTTCGTCCAGGGTGTCGCGCGCGGTCAGCATCAGCACCGGCGTGGACTTGCGTGCCTCGTTGCGCAGGCGCTTGCAGACCTCGATGCCATCCAGCCGCGGCAGCATCAGGTCGAGCACCACCACGTCGTAATTGTTCTCGGCCGCCAGCCGGTAGCCGTCCAGGCCGTCGGCCGCGTAATCGACCTCGAAGCCCTTGCCCTCGAGATATTCGCCGACCATCTCGGAAATGTTGCGGTTGTCCTCGACGATGAGGACCAGTCCAGCCTGTTCCTGTGTGCGCATCCGTCCCTGCTCCACTCTTCAGCTTTGTGAAGGGTGCGGGTCGCGAGGTGGATGCCGCGTGAAGGACTACCCTAGCCCGCCATTCCGGAGCCGATCGAATGCCCTACGACCGCATCCTGCCGCCCTTGCTGCTGGTGGCGTCCAACGTGTTCATGACCTTTGCCTGGTACGCGCACCTGAAATTCAAGGAGGTGGCGCTGTGGAAGGTCATCCTGGTCAGCTGGGGCATCGCCTTCTTCGAGTACATGCTGATGATCCCCGCCAACCGGATGGGCTCTGCGCTGTACAGCGCGCCGCAGCTGAAGGGCATGCAGGAAGTGATCACCCTGCTGGTGTTCGCCGGGTTTTCGGCCTGGTACCTGGGACAGCCGCTGAAGTGGAACCACTGGGCCGGGTTCGCCCTGATCGCCGCCGCGGCCTGGCTGATCTTCCTGGATTGATCCCGCTCAGAACGGGATCTTGCCGGTCAGGATGTCCTTGTACATCACCCAGTCGCCGGCGAAGGAATAGAACGGGTACTTGAAGGTGGCCGGGCGGTTCTTCTCGAAGAAGAAATGGCCGATCCACGCACACCCGTAGCCCGCGACCAGTCCCGCCAGCAGCCACCACGGATTGCCGCTCTTGATCGCCAGCACGATGAAGCCGATGACGAAGCTGGTGCCGACGAAATGCAGGCGCCTGGACGTGCGGTTGCGGTGCTCGCCGAGGTAGAACGGATAGAACTCGCGGAAACTGGCGAAGCCTTCGCTCATTGCGATCCTCCCTGCTCCGCCTGCTTGGCGCGCACCCAGTAGCGATCCTGCGCTTCCAGCGATTGCCCGGCAAGCCCGCCGTCGGCCGCGGCCAGCGCTTCCATCGCGCGGAAGCGGCGCTCGAACTTGTGGTTGGCGCGACGCAGCGCGGCGCCGAAATCGACCTTCGCATGCCGCGCCAGGTTGGCGCAGACGAACAGGATGTCGCCGATCTCGTCTTCCAGCCGGTCGTGCGCGGCGGCATCGTCCGGATCCGCCGCGACCGCGGCGAACTCCGCGCGCACTTCCTCGATTTCCTCGTGCAGCTTCTCCAGCACCGGCGCCGGCGCCGGCCAGTCGAAACCGACCTTGGCCGCCTTGTGCTGCAGCTTCACCGCGCGCTGCCATTCCGGCAGGCCGCGCGAGATCCCGGCCAGCGCCGACGTGTCGCTTTCGCCGCGCGCGGCGCGCTCGGCGCGCTTGTGCTCTTCCCACGCCTTGGTCTGCTGCTCGGCGTCTTCGACCGACGCCCCGGCAAATACATGCGGATGCCGGCGCGTCATCTTGTCGCAGATCGCATCGACCACGTCGGCGAACGCGAACGCGCCCTGCTCCTGCGCCATCCGCGCGTGGAACACCACCTGCAGCAGCAGGTCGCCGAGTTCGTCCTTGAGGTCGCCCATGTCGCCGCGATCGATCGCGTCGGCGACTTCGTAGGCTTCCTCGATGGTGTACGGCGCGATGGTCGCGAAGCTCTGCTCGACGTCCCACGGACAGCCGGTCTGCGGATCGCGCAATGCGGCCATGATCTCGAGCAGGCGCTGGATCCCGTGCGCGTCGCTCATGCCGGCAACCGGTCGCGCAAGGCCAGGTCGCCGAAGGCGATGAAATCGCCGTTGAGCAGGGTCTCGCGCTGGTTGTAACGGAACGGCCTGCCTTGCGGGTCGAGCACCGCGCCGCCCGCCGCTTCCAGGATCGCCTGCCCGGCGGCGGTGTCCCATTCGCCGGTCGGGCCGAAGCGCGGGTACAGGTCGATGCCGCCTTCGGCGATCCTGCAGAACTTGAGCGAGGACCCGCAGGCCACCGCTTCGCCGCCCAGCGCGTCGAGCAGGGCTTGCGTGCGCGCGTCGCGGTGCGAGCGGCTGGCGGCGATGCGCAACGGCGCCGCCGCCGGCTTGCGCACGCGGATGGCGACATCCGCGTCGCCCTCGCGGCGATACGCGCCCGCGCCCGGCGCGCCATGCCACAGCGCGCCGCTCACCGGCTGCTGGATCACGCCGAAGGTCGCCACGCCGTCTTCGACCAGGGCGATGTTGACGGTGAACTCGCCGTTGCGCTTGATGAACTCGCGGGTGCCGTCCAGCGGATCGACCAGCCAGAAGCGCGGCCATTGCCGGCGCGCGGCGATGTCGAGGTCCTTCGACTCCTCCGACAGCAGCGGGATGTCCGGCGTCAGCGCCTGCAGGCCGGCGGCGATGCAGCGATGCGAGGCGAGGTCGGCTGCGGTCAGCGGCGAACGGTCGTCCTTGTGCTGCACCGCGAACTCACTGTCGTACACCGCGAGAATCTCGGCGGCGGCCGCGCGCGCAAGCGCGATCACCGCCTCGCGCTGTGCATGGGTGACGGTCATCCTTGCTGCTTCAGCCATTCGCGGGCGATGAACAGCGCGGCCACGCTGCGGCCTTCGGAGAATTCCTCGCGCAGGATCAGCTCGCCGATGTCGGCCAGCTTCCACGGCACGATCTCCAGCTCCTCCGGCTCGTCGCCGGGCAGGCGCTGCGGGTACAGGTCGCGCGCCAGCACCAGGTGGGTGGCATGGCTCATGTACACCGGCGCCAGGGTGAGTTCGCGCAGCACGGTCAGCTCGCGCGCGCCGTAGCCGGCCTCTTCCATCAGCTCGCGGTTGGCCGCTTCGATCGGACTCTCGCCGGCATCGATGCGTCCCTTCACCAGGCCGAGCTCGTAACGGTGCACGCCGGCCGCGTATTCGCGCACCAGCAGCACGGTCTCGGCATCCAGCATCGGCACCACCGCCACCGCGCCGTGGCCGCGCCCGTGCAGGCGCTCGTACTTGCGGCGCTCGCCGTTGCTGAACTCCAGGTCGAGCCGCTCCATGCGGTACGGCCCGGCATCGTGCTCGGTGATGCCGTGGATGGTGGGCAGCTTCCGGCTCATGCGGCGCCGCGCGGGGCGATAATGCGGGGATGTCGATTCACCCCACGATTCTAGACGACACGGGCCGCTGGCGTTCGCGCGACCTGGCCGTGCTCTGGCACCCGTGCACGCAGATGCGCGAGCACCCGGACGTCTTGCCGCTGGTGCCGATCGAGCGCGGCGAAGGCGCCTGGCTGGTCGGCCACGACGGCAGGCGTTACCTGGATGCCGTTTCGAGCTGGTGGACCAACCTGTTCGGCCATGCCGAGCCGCGCATCGCCGCGGCCATCGCGCGCCAGGCGGGCACGCTGGAGCAGGTGATCCTGGCCGGGTTCTCGCACCAGCCCGCCGTGGAACTGGCCGAGAAGCTGCTCGCCATCGCCCCGCGCGAAGCGGATCGCGCGCCGCTGGCGAAAGTGTTCTATTCCGACAACGGCTCGGCCGGGGTGGAAGTGGCGCTGAAGATGGCCTTCCACTGGTTCCGCAACCGCGGCGAGGACCGGCGCACCAAGTTCGTCGCGCTTGCAAACGGCTACCACGGCGAAACCCTGGGCGCGCTGGCGGTGGGCGATGTCCCGCTGTATCGCCGGGTGTACGCGCCGCTGCTGGCCGAATGCCTGTTCGCGCCTTCGCCCGACGCCTACCAGTGCGAACCCGGCGAGACGCCCGCGCAGCGCGCCGAGCGCGCCGCGGAAGGCCTGCGTGAACTGCTGGAACGCCACGCCGGCGAAATCTGCGCGCTGATCCTGGAGCCGCGCGTGCAGTGCGCCGGCGGCATGCGCATGCACGATCCGCTGTACCTGCGCCGCGCGCGCGACCTGTGCGATGCGCATGGCGTGTTCCTGATCGCGGACGAGATCGCGGTCGGTTTCGGCCGCACCGGCACGCTGTTCGCCTGCGAGCAGGCGGGCGTGCAGCCCGACCTGCTGTGCCTGTCCAAGGGTCTGACCGGCGGCTTCCTGCCGCTGGCGGCGGTGCTGGCGACGCAAGCGATCTACGACGGCTTCCTCGACGACTCGCGCGAGCGCGCCTTCCTGCATTCGCACAGCTACACCGGCAACCCGCTGGCCTGCGCGGCGGCGCTGGCCTCGCTGGCGATCTTCGACAGCGACGATGTGCTGGCGCGCAACCGCATTACGGCTGCGCGGATGACGGAACTGTCCGCGCCATTCGCGGAGCTTCCGCACGTGGCCGACGTGCGCCAGGCCGGGATGATTCTCGCCTTCGAGTTGACGCACGGCGGGGACAAGCGCACGCCGCTCGACCCCGCGTTGCGCATCGGCCTGCGCGCCTATCGCGCCGCGCTCGATCGAGGCGTGGTGCTGCGCCCGCTCGGCGACATCCTGTACTGGATGCCGCCGTACTGCATCGACGACGGACAACTGCAACAGCTCGCGCGGGTCACCCGCGAGGCGATCATCGAGGCCACCGCATGCGCCTGACCCGCAGCCACATCGACGCCATGTTGCAGGTCGGCAGCGAAGTGACGCTGCCGGAGGACGTGGCGCAGCACCTGCTGCGCGTACTGCGCCTCGAGATCGGCGACGCCTGCGTGCTGTTCAACGGCGACGGCCACGACTACGACGCCCGCATCGTCCACCTCGGCAAGCGCGAGGCGCGCGCGGAAATCGTGGCCGCGCGCCGCATCGACAACGAATCGCCGCTGCGGATCACCCTGCTGCAGGGCATCGCCCGCGGCGAGAAGATGGACTGGATCCTGCAGAAGGCGACCGAGCTCGGCATCGCCCGCGTGCTGCCGGTCGAAAGCGAACGCAGCGAGGTGAAGCTGGACGCGCAGCGCGCGGCCAAGCGGCTGGCGCATTGGCGCGGCATCGTGCTGTCCGCCTGCGAACAGAGCGGACGGGCGAGCGTGCCCGAGGTGGCCGCGCCGCAACCGTTGGCGCAGGGCGCGGGATTGCGCGACGGGCGCGGCTTCATCCTCGATCCGCTCGCGGACGCGTCGCTGTCGTCGCTGCGCGATGCATCGTTGCAGGCATGCACGATCGCGATCGGCCCCGAAGGCGGCTGGTCGCCGCGCGACCGCGAACGGCTGGTCGCGGCCGGTTACGAAGGACTCAGGCTGGGCCCGCGCGTGCTGCGCACCGAGACCGCCGGCATCGCCGCGATCGCGGCGCTGCAGGCCTTGCGCGGGGACCTGGGTTAGGCGGCCGCCGCCAGCGCTTCGACGATCCGTTCCTCGAGCGCGGCCAGGTCGGGCAACAACGCGTCGTCCTCGTTGAGCCGGACGCGGGCGAGCACGCCTTCCGGAACCGAGGCGTCATCGCCTTCCGAACCCAGCGCAGCCTCGGTCACCGTCACCAGGCGCGGGAAGCCCAGGGTCAGCAGGGCGAAGAACGGATGCTTGGCATCGCCGCCCAGCGCCTTCAGCACGATCACCTTGCTGCCCAGGCCGCCCTTTTCCTCGGCGATCCCGGTGAAGCGCGAGAACGACACCAGCGGCAACTGCCAGCCGCGCCAGCGGATGCGGCCGAGCAGCCAGTCGGGCGCGTCCGCGATCGGTTCGGGATCGGCGTAGGACAGCACTTCGGCGATGGTCGCGTTGGGCAGCAACAGGCGCGCATCGGCAACCTGGATGAGCACGCCGCGGATGATCGGTGCGGTATCGGTCATGTGGAACCTCAGGCGGGCCAGCGTTCGAGCAGTTTGAGGGGAAGCGCCGCCAAGCCCAGGGCCGCGCCGCCGCGGGCCACCAGCGCATTGCTGGCGGCCGGATCGAAACAATTGTCGGCCGATTGCCCGAGCGCCAAGCCACCGGCCAGGGCCAGGGCGAGGGCGCGGTCGACCAGCGCCGGATCGGCGCCGCTGAGCAACAGCATGGCGCTGTCGCCGGGCACCAATGCGGCGAAGCCGGGCTGTCCGTCGACCGACGCGAAGACCAGCCCGGTGGGCGCTTCCTGCACATCGATGCCGTCCGGCATGACGTGCACGGTGCCGGCCTGCAACGGATCGCCGGGCTGTGCCAGCGCGACATGCAGCTGGGTGGCGCGCTGCATCTGCCGCACCAGCTTGTCGTACTGGCCGCCTTCGATCCGCTGGCGGAGCAGGACCGGCCGCGGGAACCCGGCCGGGAGGCCGCCAAGCAACTGGCGCACCGCATCCGGACCGCCGACCCCGGCGGCGACCACCACCGCGCCCGATTTCACCGGCGGCGCAGCCGGGCGGCCATGCTGCAGTTCCGGCATCGCCGCGACCTGGCGCTGCAATGCCTCCATCTCGGCGCGGAAGCGGCTGTCTTCGCTGCTGATGCGCTGGTTCGGGTCGGCCACCAGGGGCGAGCCCTTCGCGCGCGGCAGCACGTCGTCGTGGCCGTACAGCTTGGCGCCGAGGTGGCGCGCCCAGCGCGCGGCTTCCCAGCCTTCGCGCTTCGCGGCGACGTCGGCTTCCTCGAACATGATCTCCAGCGCGGGATCGGCCAGCACGCCGTCGAACTTCGACAGCGCCTGCTCCGTCGCCGGGTCGAGGATCACCAGCACCGCGTCGGGCGCGGCATTGCGCACGTCCGCCTCCGACGCCACGCCGGGATCGAGCACCGCGGCCACGTCCGCGCCCGCTTCGGCGATCGCCGCCTCGGTGCGGTCGCGCGCGCTGCCCGGGCGCGTCAGCAGCACGACGCGCTTGCGTGCGTTCACGACGCCGAACCGTCGCCCGCGCGTTCGACCCCGAGCAGTTCGAACACGTTGCGCATCAGCTCGACTTCCTGGTACGGCTTGCCGAGGTAGCGCTGCACGCCGAGGTCCATCGCGCGCTGGCGGTGCTTCTCGCCGGTGCGCGAGGTGATCATGATGATCGGGACATCGCGCATGCGCGGATCCGCCTTCATCGCCGTCGCCAACTCGAAGCCGTCCATGCGCGGCATTTCGATGTCGAGCAGCATCAGGTCGGGGATCACGTCGGCCATGCGCTCCAGCGCGTCGAGGCCGTCCTTCGCGGTCGCCACTTCGTAGTTGTGGCGTTCCAGCACGCGGCCGGTGACCTTGCGCATGGTGATCGAGTCGTCGACCACCATCACCAGCGGCACGCGGCGCTGCTCGACGACCTGCGGCTCGGCCACGACGTCCTGCGGCATCGCCGCGCGGCGGCGCACCAGCGGCGCGATGTCGAGGATCACCACCACCGAGCCATCGCCCATGATGGTCGCGCCGAAGATGCCCGGCACCGAGGCCAATTGCGGGCCACCGGACTTCACCACGATTTCGCGGTTGCCCAGCACCTGGTCGATCGCCACCGCGGCGCGCAGCTCGCCAGAGCGCACCAGCAGCAACGGCATCTGCAGCTGGCCTTCGGCCTTGGCGGTGGCGCTGGCGCCGACGAGGTTGCCGAGGTCGTGCAGCGCATAGTCCTCGCCGCCGTAGCGGTAGGCCGCGTCCGGCTTGGCCATGTCCTCGCGGCTGATGCGGCCGACGCCGCGCACCGAGGCGATCGGCACCGCGTACTGGACGTCGCCGATCTTGACGAACACCGCCTGGGTGACCGCCAGCGTCTGCGGCAGGCGCAGGGTGAAGGTGGTGCCTTCGCCGGGGCGGGAGGCGATGTCGAGCGAACCGCCGAGCTGGCGCACTTCGCTGGCGACCACGTCCATGCCGACGCCACGACCGGCCAGGCGGCTCACCGATTCGGCGGTGGAGAAGCCCGGCTCGAGGATCAGCACGTCGAGGTCGGAATCGCCCAGCACCGCATCCGGCTTGATCAGGCCGCGCTCGATCGCGCGCGCGCGGATCGCCTCGCGGTTGAGGCCGCCGCCGTCGTCGCCGACCTGCAGCACCACTTCCGAACCTTCGCGGCGCACCGCGACGCGGATGCTGCCTTCCTCGCCCTTGCCCGCCTTGCGGCGCGCATCCGGGGTTTCCAGGCCATGCGCGATCGCGTTGCGGAGCATGTGCTCCAGCGGCGCGGTCATGCGCTCCAGCACGTTGCGGTCGAGTTCGCCCTGCGCGCCCTCCAGCTTGAGCTGGGCCTGCTTGCCGGTTTCGCCCGCGGCCTGGCGGATCACGCGGCGCAGGCGCGGCACCAGCGCGTCGAACGGCACCATGCGCGTGCGCATGAGGCCTTCCTGCAGTTCCGAACTGACCCGCGACTGCTGCAGCAGCAGGGTTTCGTACTGGCGGGTCAGGTCTTCCATCGAGCCGTGCAGGGCCTGCAAGTCGGCCGCCGATTCGGCGAGGCCGCGCGAGAGCTGCTGCAGGGTGCTGAAACGGTCGAGCTCGAGCGGATCGAACGACTCCTCGCCCTCGTCGCCGGCGCGCTGGTAGCGGGCGATGATCTGCGCTTCGGTTTCCGCGTCGAGGCGGCGCAACTGGTCGCGCAGGCGGATGTTGGTCTGTTCCATTTCCGCGGCGGTGCCGCGGAACGCGCCCAGCTGCTGCTCCAGGCGCGAACGGTAGATCGCCACTTCGCCCGCGTAGTTCACCAGGCGGTCGAGCAGGTCGGCGCGGATGCGCACCTGTTCCTGCGGCGCGCGCACGCCGATGTCCTCGTCGTCGCCGAAGCCCTCGGCCATGATCGGCGCCGACAGCGGCTTGAGCTCGATTTTCTCGGCCGGCTTCGGCACGAAGCGCAGGCCGTCGTCCGCGGCTTCCGCGGCCACCGGCAGCGGCGCTTCCGCACGCGCGTTGAACTCGTCGATCAGGCCGACCGGCATGCCCACCGCACGCCGTGCGGCGACGCGGGTGATCATCCCGTGCAGGCGGTCGAAGCCGCGTTCCAGCAGCGGCACGCCGTCCTTGCCGAGCTCGGCGCGGTTGGCGACCACCGCTTCCAGCAGGGTTTCCATGGCGTGGCCGAGTTCGCCCACCGGCATGATGCCGGCCATGCGCGCACCGCCCTTGAGGGTGTGCAGGTCGCGTTGCAGGCCGACCATCGTCTCGCGGTCTTCCGATGCGCTGCGCAGCTGCGCCAGCAGGCCATCGGAATGGTCGAGCAGGTCGCCGCCTTCCTCGACGAAGATGTCGACCAGCTCGGCGTCCAGCCCGTCCATGTCGAGCGCTTCGTCCGGATCCTCGGCCGAGGTCGCGCTGGCCAGCAAGGCGGCCAATGCCGCCTGCTCGCGCGCCTTGGCGGCGGCCGCGGCTTCCGCGGCGCGGCGTTCGGCCTCGAGGCGTTCGGCTTCCGCCTTGGCGGCGGCGAGGCGCACGGCTTCGACACGCTCCGCTTCGGCGCGGGCGGCGGCGATGCGTTCGGCTTCCAGGCGGTCTGCTTCCGCGCGTTCGGCGGCAAGCCGCTCGGCTTCGAGGCGTTCCGCTTCGGCCTGCTCCGCGGCAAGCCGCGCGGCTTCTGCTTCCTCGGCGGCGATGCGTTCCGCTTCCAGGCGTTCGGCCTCGGCCTGTTCCGCGGCAATGCGCGCGGCCTCGGCTTCCTCGGCGGCGATGCGTTCCGCTTCCAGCCGTTCCGCTTCCAGCCTTGCCGCTTCTTCCGCGGCAAGGCGCTCGGCCTCCTGGCGCTCCGCTTCGGCGCGCTCGGCGGCGATGCGCTCCGCTTCCAGGCGTTCGGCTTCCGCGCGTTCCGCCGCGATCCGCGCGGCTTCGGCCCGCTCGGCCTCGGCGGCGGCATCGGCGAGCCGCTCGGCTGCCAGGCGCTCGGCCGCAACGCGTTCGGCTTCGGCGCGCTCCGCGGCGAGGCGTTCGGCTTCCAGGCGCGTGACTTCCTCGTCGGCAAGGCGCGCAGCTTCCTGCCTGGCCATTTCCTCTTCGGCGAGGCGCTCGGTTTCCTGGCGCGCCGCTTCCTCCGCGGCAAGCCGCTCGGCTTCGGCCCGTTCGGCGGCAAGGCGCTCGGCTTCCGCTTGTTCCGCTGCCAGCCGTTCGGCTTCCGCCTGTTCGGCGGCAAGGCGCTCCGCTTCCTGGCGGGCCTCCTCTTCTTCGGCGGCCAGGCGTTCGGCCTCGAGCTGGGCCGGGCTGACGAAGGGCAGGCTGATTTCCGGCTGGGCGTCGCGCAGGCCGGCCACGGTGGCGGCCAACGCGGCATACAACGGCACCTGCGCCGGGGTCTGCTGCAGCGCCAGGGTGGAGGCGCGCACGGCGTCGGCAACCGCCCCGATCGCGGCGACGCCATCGGCATCGGCCGGCACGCCGGCGGCGAGCAGGCGCTTCACGTAGCCCTCCGCGGGCGAGGTGAAGGCCGTCACCGACGGCACCTCGGTCATCGCGAAGGCGCCATTGAGGGTGTGGATGGCGCGCAGCAGGCCATCGTTGACACTGCCGTCGCCGGCATTGGCCTGCGCCAGCCAGGCATCGACGGTTTCCAGGTGGCCGCCGACTTCGGCGCCGAGGATGTCGAGCAGGACCGGATCGACCTGCACCGCCACGGTATCCGCGGCGGGTGCCGGGGCCGGGGCTTCTTCGACCGCCGGCGCTTCGGCCTCGGCCGGGGCGGCATCGCCCGCGGCGCCGAGCAACACGTCTTCGCCCGCGGCGAGGCGATCGGCGACCGCCTGCATCGCCGCCAGGTCGACGCTGACCGCGGCTTCGCCGCTCAACGCCGCATGCAGCTGCGGCAGAACCTCGCGCACCTGGCCGACGAAGGCGACCACCGCGTGGCTGGCCGGCCGCTTGCCGTCGCGCACCTGGTTCAGCATGTTCTCGACGTGCCAGCTGAAATCGCCGAGGGTGCGGGCACCGACCAGGCGGCCGCTGCCCTTGAGGGTGTGGAACACGCGGCGGATCGGCAGCATCCGATCCATGTCCTCGGGCTGCAGGCGCCAGGCGGGCAGCAGCGCGTCGAGGTTGGCGATCTCTTCCTGGAATTCCTCCAGGAAGATCTCGCGGATCTCGTCGTCGATTTCCTCGCCGGCGTTGTCGAAGCCGGCCACCAGCGCAGGTGCGCCGGCCTGGACCGCGACCACCACGGGTTCGGCCACCGCCGCTTCGACCGGCGCCGCCGGTTCGGCGACCTCGGCCACATCGGCCACTTCGGCAACGGCCTCTTCGGCCTCAGCTTGCGCCGCGCCTTCGACTTCCGCCGCATCCGGCAACGGCCAGTAGCCGAGCAGTTCCAGGCTGCCGCGGGTCTTTTCGAGCAGGTCGAGGCGCTGGCCGAGCGGGTCGCGCAGCGACTCCAGGTAGTACTCCATGCCGGCCAGCGCATCCGCCAGCGTATCCAGCTGGCGGCCGCCCGGAACCAGCTTCCTGCCGATCAGCTCGACATGGCTGTAGCGGCGCAGCGCCTCCAGGTATCCGGCGGGTTCCGGCAGCTGCAGCACGCGCATCGCGCCGCCGACCTCGCCCAGCAGGCGCGGCACCGATTCGAGCGCGGCGTGGTCCCAGTCGGTTTCGACGAAGGCCACGAAGGCATTGCGCACCTCGGCGAAATTGGCCGCTGCTTCGCGCGCCAGCACGCCCATCACCTTGCGCGACTCCTGGGTCAGCAGGTCGTCGCCGCCGACCGCATCGCCCTGGCCGAGCCGGGTGACCTGGTCGTCCAGCGAATGGTCGATGTAGATCAGCGCACTGGCGACTTCCAGCAGCTCGCTTTCGCTCGGCGGGCGCGCGCCGCTGGCGATGCCCTGCAGCACGCTGCGCTGCTCCTGGATCACGCCCTCGGCCGACTTCAGGCCGATCATGCCCAGGGTGTCGCCGATGCGATCCAGCGCCTCCGCCTGCGGTTGCAGCTCGGCCGGGTTGCTCAGGCCGGCGCGCAGATGCAGGTCCAGCGCATCCTTGACCCGCAGCAGGTCTTCCTTCAACGCCGCGGAGACGGTGTCCAGCAGGGCGCGGTTGCGTCCGGCCAGGCTGCCGCGCGCATGTTCCAGTTCGGCCTCGGTGGGCTCTTGCAGCAGGCTGGGCAACGCATCCTGGCTGAGCGCGGCTTCGCCGCGCGCCGAGCGCAAGTCGTTGAGCAGCGGCAGCAGCACGATCGGGATGTCGCGGTGCCCGCCCTGCAGGCGTTCCAGGTAATCCGGCAACTGCACCACGCCGCGCATCAGCGCCGCGCACGCCTCGTCGCGGTTGGCGGTGGTGCCGCCGCGCAACGCGCCCGCCAGTTGCTCCATCTCGTCGGCGACCATCGCCGGCGCATGCAGTTCCAGCATCCGCAAGGTGCCCTGCACCTGGTGCAGGTAGCCGGCGCATGCGCGCATGCGCTCGCCGTCGTCGGGCGATTCGGCGAAGGCCTCGATCTCGAGCCGCGCCTGGCGCAGGGTCTCGTCGATCTCGGGCTTCACCCAGCCGAGCGCGGTGTGGTCGATGGCATCCCGCAACGCCGTGGTCATCGCGACGCTCCGGTAAGGCCCCGCACGCATGCGGGGCTGGCCTGGACAGTGCTGTTCATCCCAACCTCGACGTCAGCGATCAGGCCGGCAACTTGAAGTCGGCGACCGAACGGCGCAGGTCGGCGGCGAGCTGGGCGAGGTTGCCGACCGACTCCGCGGTCTGGCTGGCGCCCTGCGAGGTCTGCGCGGTGATCGACTGGATGGTGTTCATGGTCTGGGTGATGCCGGTCGCCGCGGTGGACTGCTGCTGCGCCGCGGTGGAGATGCCCTGAATCAACCCGGACAGGTCCGCCGACACCTTTTCGATCTCGCCCAGCGCGGTACCCGCGTCCTCGGCGAGGCGCGCACCCGCGACCACTTCCGAGGTCGTCTGTTCCATCGACGACACCGCTTCGTTGGTATCGGCCTGAATGGTCTGCACCAGCGATTCGATTCGCTTGGTCGCGCTGGAGGAGCGTTCCGCGAGGCGCTGCACTTCGTCGGCCACCACCGCGAACCCGCGGCCCGCTTCACCGGCCGAGGCCGCCTGGATCGCCGCGTTCAGCGCCAGGATGTTGGTCTGTTCGGAAATGTCGTTGATCAGTTCCACGATCGAGCCGATTTCCTGCGAGCTTTCGCCCAGTCGCTTGATGCGCTTGGAGGTTTCCTGGATCTGGTCGCGGATGCTGTCCATGCCGGCGATCGTCTGCCGCACCACGCCCGCGCCGTTGGTCGCGATCTGCACCGAGCGCTGCGCCACTTCCGCGGATTCCGCGGAGTTGCGCGACACCTGGTTGATGCTCGCCGCGATTTCGTTGATGCGGTCGGAGGCGGAGTTGATTTCCTGCGCCTGGTGTTCCGCCGCTTCCGCGAGGTGCATGGCGGTGGCCTGGGTTTCCTGCGCGCTGGACGCGACCTGCACCGAGGTGTCGTTGATCGTCGCCACCAGGGTACGCAGCTGTTCCACCGCGAAGTTGATCGAGTCCGCGATCGCGCCGGTCATGTCCTCGGTCACGGTCGCCTTCACGGTCAGGTCGCCTTCCGCGAGCGAACCCATTTCGTCCAGCAGGCGCATGATCGCCTCCTGGTTGCGGTCGTTCAGTTCCTTGGTGGTCTGGTAGCGGGCGCGTTGCGCGCGGCCCAGGGCCCACAACAGGCCGGCGATCGAGAACAGCGCCAGCGCACCGGACAGGATGCTGACCCAGACGCCGCCGACGATGCTGGTGTCCTTCAGCGAGCCGAACGAGGTGAACGCGGCGAACAGGCTTTCGCTGTCGGTCAGCAGCTTGTCGGAACCGGTGGCGAGCGCGGTGGCCGAGGTCTGCGCGCCGATCAGGTTCTTGGAGCTGGCGACGATCGCGTCGAGGTCCTTCTTCATGCCGGTCCACAGCGTGGCGGCCTGGTTGAGCGGACCCACCGCGCCGGCGGCGGTCACCTTGGCGATGTCGCCGCCGCCGTTGCGCAGCGCGTTCATCGACCGGTCGAACACCGCCGAGTCGCGGCCCAGCGCATCCGCGGCGACCTGCGCGCCGGAACCGCCGGCACGCAATTCGGCGATGCGGCGCGCCATCGCGGCCGAGGTCACCACCTGCTGCAGCGCGGTGAACACCTGGCCGGAACCGGCGCCGCCCGACGCCAGGCCGCGCACCACTTCGTTCAACTGCGCCTGCAGCTGCGGCACCTTGCCGGTGAAGCTGTCCGCGTGGCCGGCCAGGCCCAGCACCGCCGCCTGCGAGGCCATGACTTCCTCGGAGCGCTTGGCCAGCGGGGTCCAGGTATTGGTCACGGTGCGGATCGGGCCGGACACGCCGGCGGCGTCGCCGAAGCGGTCGTTGAGGGTCTTGATGTCCTCGTCGACCTCGGCCTTGGTGTCCTTGAACGCGGTGAATGCCTCCGCGTTGCCTTCCACCGCCTCCCGGCTCTGGTTGGCGAGACGCTGCGAATTGAGCTGCAACCGCGAGGCCGAGGTGCTGGCGCCGCCGAGGCGCGAGGCCTTGGTGGTGGCATACAGGGTATTGCCGGCGAACACGACCAGCGACCCGATCAGCAGCGCGATCCACGCGTTGGTGCTGAGGTTGCGACCCTTGCCGGCGACGTTATCCATCATAGTGCTCATGTTGCGACCTCGGCTTGCGTACGTATTCGATTGGTGTGTTTGGCCGCGTATCAGGCGGCGGCTTGGCGGAATTCGGGGGTACGGGCCAGGCGCTCGAGGCTGAACACGCCCCAGTCCTGGTCGTTGATGCGGTAGGCGCGGTCGACGAAGTGCGCGTAGCGGCCATCGGCCACCGGCGCGGCATCGACCCCCTGGGCGTCGATGAAGCTGCGCTGGCCGTACATCTCGTCGATGGTGATGGCGACGTCGCCGCCCTGCTGGCGCACCACCAGCACGCGCTGGCCTTCGTGCAGCACGGTGCGCTCGCCTTCCAGGAACTGCTTGAGGTCGACCACCGGCAGCAGGGTGCCGCGCACGTTGGCCACGCCCAGCATCCACGGCTGCGAACCCGGCACCGAGGTCAGCGCCGGCAGCGACATGATTTCCACCACCTCGTCGAAGCCGGAGGCCAATCGGTGCGAACCCACGCGATACGCCACGCCGCGCCACAGGCCCGGGGCATCCAGCTGCTCCGGCAGGCCGGCGACGTGGGCCAAGCTGCGTTGCTCGTAATCGGCCAGCACCAGGAACGGCGAACGCCGGTCGCGCGCCTTCTGCCTGGGCTGGCGCAGCGGCTTGGCCGGTTTCGCCGGCGCGGCCTCCGCCGCCGGAGCGGCTTCGACCGCCGCCTCGACCGCCGCGGCCGCGACCGTTTCGGCCGTTTCGATGACGGCCGCGGGGGCCTCTTCCTCGATCGCGGCAACCGGGGTCTCAGCCTCGGCCACCGGTACGGCGACCGCTGCCGCCTGCTGCGGCTTGCCGCCCTTGCCCTTGTTCTTGCCGCGCTTGCTCATCTTCAGTGTCCGACCAGTGCTTTGATCCGCTCGATCAGGTCGCTTTCGCGCGGCGGCTTGACGATGTAGTCCTTGGCGCCCTGGCGCAGGCCCCACATCTTGTCGGTTTCGAGGTTCTTGGTGCTGACGATCAGCACCGGGATATGGCTGGTGTCGGCATCGCGCGACAACGCGCGGGTGGCCTGGAAGCCGTTCATGCCGGGCAGCACCACGTCCATCAGCACCAGGTCGGGCTTGTCGCGCTTGCAACTGGCGATGCCGTCCTCGGCGTTGCCCGAGGTGGTGACCTGGTGCCCGTTGCGTTCCAGCAACTGGGCCATGACCGCGGCCTCGGTCGGTGAATCCTCGATCAGCAGTATGCGTGCCATGCGTGCCTTACCCCCCGGTCAGGCGTTGACGTACGTTCGGATCGCGCCCAGCAGTTCTTCGCGGGTGAATGGCTTGGTCAGGTACTGCTCGGAACCGACGATACGGCCACGGGCCTTGTCGAATAAACCATCTTTCGACGAAAGCATGATGACCGGCACGGATTTGAAGGTCTGGTTGTTCTTGATCAGCGCGCAGGTCTGATATCCGTCGAGGCGCGGCATCATGATGTCGACGAAGATGATCTGCGGATTGTGGTCGGCGATCTTGGCCAGTGCCTCGAAGCCATCGGTCGCCGTGACCACCTCGCAACCCTCGCGCGAAAGCAGGGTCTCCGCCGTGCGGCGGATGGTCTTGGAGTCGTCGATGACCATCACCCTCAATCCCTTGAGGCTGACGTCCTGGGCGTCCTGCGTCATGCGTTCCCCTTGAGCCGCTGATCGCCGCCACGGAATTCGTCGCGGCGCGGACTGCCTATATCCCAGTCCGTGGACGACGTGTCAAGCGCCGCAATGCGTCACATCGGTGGAGGGACGGGGCGCCCTGCTAACATCGCGGCAGCCTTTCCCGGACGTGCCGATGCCCCCCGCTGCGCCCCTCGACGTCGTGGTCGTGATGGATCCGATCCAATCCATCAAGATCGCCAAGGATTCAAGTTTCGCGATGCTGCTCGAAGCCCAGCGGCGCGGCCATCGCCTGCACTACCTGCGCCCCGGCGGACTGTCGGTCCGCGACGGGCGGGCCACCGCGCGGGTAGTGACGCTGCGCGTCACCGACGACCCGGGCCACTGGTTCGATCTGGGATCGGCATCACAGCTCGAGTTCGGGCCGGGCCAGGTCGTGCTGATGCGCAAGGATCCCCCGGTCGATGCCGACTACCTTCACGACACCCAGATCCTCGGCCTCGCCCAGGCCCAGGGCGCGCTGGTGGTCAACGACCCGCAGGGCCTGCGCGACTTCAACGAGAAGCTGGCCGCCCTGCTGTTCCCGCAGTGCTGCCCGCCGACCCTGGTCAGCCGCGACGCCGCCGCGCTCAAGGCCTTCGTCAACGAACATGGCGAAGCGGTGCTGAAGCCGCTCGACGGCATGGGCGGGCGTTCGATCTTCCGCGCCCGCGCCGGCGAGGCCAACCTCAACGTGATCCTGGAAACCCTGACCGAGGGCGGCCGCCACCTGGCGATGGCCCAGCGCTACCTGCCGCAGATCGTGGATGGCGACAAGCGCATCCTGCTGGTCGATGGCGAACCGGTCGACTACTGCCTGGCGCGGATCCCGCAGGGCGACGAATTCCGCGGCAACCTGGCCGCCGGCGGCCGCGGCGAAGGCCGCCCGCTGAGCGAACGCGACCGCTGGATCGCGGCGCAGGTCGGCCCGGAGATGAAGCGCCGCGGCATGCTGTTCGTCGGCCTCGACGTGATCGGCGACTACCTGACCGAAGTGAACGTGACCAGCCCGACCTGCATCCGCGAACTCGACGCGCAGTTCGGCCTGAACATCGCCGGCACCCTGTTCGACCGCATCGAAGCCAGGCTGGCCGGCTCCGAACCGGCGCGCTGATGTCCGAAGCCGCCGCCCCGCCCATGCCCGCGCCGCCGGTCATCGGCGAATCGACGCGGCTGGGCGCCACCCTGGTGCTGTCCGTGCTGCTGCACGCGATGCTGATCCTCGGCCTTGGCTTCGCGGTGGAGGACGCCGCGCCGGTGATGCCGACGCTGGACGTGATCCTCACCCAGACCAAATCCGCGCTCACCCCGAAGCAGGCCGACTTCCTGGCCCAGGCCGCCAACCAGGGCGGCGGCGAGCACGACAAGTCCACCCGCCCCACCGCGCCGCAGGCCGGCCCGCTGCCGCAGCCGGAGGACGGGCTGGCACCGCGCCCGTTGCGCGCACAGACGCCGGCGCCGAGCCCGCCGCCGGACCCGCGGGTGATCGCCTCGACCAATGCCCGCGACAGCGTGCCGACCCCGCAAGCCCGCCAGGAGATCGAGGTCAATCCGCTGCCGCCCGGCCAGGAAAAGATCGACCGCGACATCGAGATGGCCCGGCTCGCCGCCGAGATCCAGTTGCGCTCGCAGCAGTACGCCAAGCGCCCCAAGCGCAAGTTCGTCTCCGCCAGCACCAAGGAATACGCGTGGGCGGAGTACCTGCGCGGCTGGGTCGACCGGGTGGAACGGGTGGGCAACCTCAATTACCCGGACGAGGCGCGCCGCCGCCGCATCGGCGGGCTGGTGGTGATCAGCGTCGCGGTGCGCCGCGACGGCAGCGTGGAGAGCACGCGCATCATCCAGTCCAGCCACGTGCCGATGCTCGACAACGCCGCGCTGCGCATCGTCAAGCTGGCGGAACCGTTCGCGCCGTTGCCGAAGTCGCAGGACGACCCCGACATCCTGCACGTCACCCGCACCTGGCAATTCCTGCCGGGCGGCGAGCTGGTCGACCAGTGATCCGCAGGCGCTAGGCCTCGAGCCCCGCCTTCGGCAAGCGCCTTGCATCGACACCGAGGATTTCCAGCATCTCGACGATTTCGTCCTGGGCCAGATACCCCCGGGGCAGGTGGAGCGTGGAACCCAGGTCATCCACCAGCATCACGCTGCCGTCGGCGCGGATCCGGCTCCGGCCGTCATCGATCCGCTCGAGCTGGAGCGTGTTCACGCCGTAACCGGCCGGCCCGGAAATGACGCCGTGCCGGACTTCCCAAGTCATCAGGAACGGCATCAGGAAACCGATGCCGAACAACAGCACGGACCCAGCGATCGCGGTCGCGATCACCCAGGTCGGCCACCAGCCGGCCAGCGCCCCGAGTGCGCTTGCGGCTGGAACCAGCAACGCGACGACGGCCAGCGGAATCGACGCCTTGGTGATCGTCGGGCGATAGGCATGCACGCCATCGCCGATGCACTTCTTCATCGCCCGTTCCGCAGCGCCTGCTGCTCGGCGATGGTCAGCGCCACGTTGTTGCGCAGGTAGGCGGGCTCGATGCGTTCCGGCGCCACCGCTTCGCCACGCGCGAAGGCGAGCGCACCCAGGCGGGCGACGTCAGCCGCATGCGGCAAGGCCGCCGCATCGACCGAAGCCAGCCGCCCCTGCAATCGCGCCCGCAGGAGGCCGTCCGCCGCCGCAAACCCGGTGCCGGCACCGTGCCAGCCGTCGCCTTCGGGAAGCGGGTACTCGGCGGGTGCGATCACCCGCTCGTCGCTGCCGGCGACAACGCCCCCGCCTTCGCGACGGAACGTGGCCGCGTAGATCTCGCCCATGCGCGCGTCGATGGCGGCGACGATGCGTTCGCCCTCGCCAACCGCTTGTGCACGCATCGCCAACGCGGCCAATGTCGACACCGGCAGCAGCGGCCGGTTCAGCGCCAGCGCGATGCCCTGCGCCAGCGCGATCGCCAGGCGCACGCCGGTGAATGCACCCGGACCGCGACCGACGGCGATGGCATCGAGTTGCGATTTGGCGACCCCGGTGTCGGCCAATAACTGTTCCGCCCACGGCAGCGTCAGTTCCGCGTGCCGGCGCGGCGCGATCTCGAAGCGCTCGTGCACCTCGCCGTCGATCCAGACGGCAACGGAACAGGCTTCGGTAGCGGTTTCGATGGCGAGCAGTTTCATCGCGGGATCAAGCCTTGGAATGCAGGGCGGCGAAGGTCACGCACCCTTGTTCTTCTCGTCCCAAAGCATGGGCTCCCACAATTCGACCTTGTTGCCGTCCGGATCCATGATCCAGGCGAACTTGCCGTTCTCGTGCGATTCCGGGCCGGCGACGACGGCCACGCCATCGGCCTGCAATTGCGCCAGCAGTTCGTCGAGGTCGTCGACCCGGTAATTGATCATGAAGGCGGACTCGCTGGGGCTGAACCACTGGCTGTCCTTGTCGGCCAGGCTCCACACGGTGAGGCCCTTGTCCTCGGCCTTGTCGTCCGGCCAGCGCAGGATGGCGCCGCCCCAGGTCTCCAGCGGCAGGCCCAGGTGCTGCTGGTACCACGCCGCCAGCGCGGCGCTGTCGCCCCTGCACTTCAGGAAGACGCCGCCGATTCCGGTGACCTTTGCCATCGTTGTCCCCTGCGTTGATCGGCCCGATTGCGGATTATTGCGCACTCGGCGCCTGCGCGAAGAAGCGCTGCACGTCGGCCAGCTCGCGCGTCCTGGGCAACGGCGGCAACGAATCCAGGAACACCCGGCCGTAGGTCTTCTGGGTCAGGCGCGGATCGCACAGCACCAGCACGCCGCGGTCGCTCTCGGTGCGGATCAGGCGGCCGGCGCCCTGCTTGAGCGCGATCACCGCCTGCGGCAGCTGTTCGTCGCGGAACGGGTTGCCGCCGCCGCGGCGGATCGCGTCGAGGCGCGCCTCGAACACCGGATCGTCCGGCGCGGCGAACGGCAGCTTGTCGATGACCACGACCGACAGCGCATCACCGGCCACGTCCACGCCCTCGCGGAAGCTGGCGGTGCCGAGCAGCACGCCATCGCCGGAATCGCGGAATTTCTGCAGCAGCACATGCCGCGGCTCGCTGCCCTGCACGAACAGCGGCCACGGCGCGCCGCGCAGCAATTCGGCGGCTTCGCGCAGCGCGCGATGCGAGGCGAACAGCAGGAACGCGCGGCCGCCGGAAGCCTCGAGCACCGGCCGCAGGGTTTCGACCAGCGCCGGGCCGAACTCGCGCGAGGCCGGTTCCGGCAGGCGCGGCGGCAGGAAGCACAGCGCCTGCCGGTCCCAGTCGAACGGGCTGGGCTCGAGCAATTCCACGCATTCGTTGATGCCCAACCGCTGCGCGATGTGGCGGAAATGCCCGTCCACCGCCAGCGTGGCCGAGGTGAACACCCAGGCCGCGCGCGATTCGTCGCGATGCCGGCGCAATGGCCCGGACACGTCCAGTGGCGTGCGTTGCAGGCGGAAGCCGCGCGGGGTGAGTTCGTACCAGTGCACGCTGGCGGCGGGGTCGCCCGCCGCCGCATCGGCATGCTCGGCATCATCCGTGCCGTGGTCGGCCTCGGCGCCCAACCAGCGCTGCAGGCGGCCCAGCTGGTCGCTGGCACGCAGATGGCAGGCGTCGAAACCCGGCGCGGCCTCGCGCAACGGTTCCAGCGTTTCCCGCATCGCCCGCAGCGACCCGGCCAGCGCCTGGAAGGCGGGCTCGATGTCGACCTCGTCCAGCGCGCGCCACGCGGTGCCGCGCTGCGGGAGGTTGTCCATCGCCGCGCGCAGCGCGCGTGCCGCCTGCTCCAGCGCGCGCGCCGGTTCCTGCACGCTGCCCAGCGCACCCGGCACGTCCTTGCATTCGGCGATCGCGTCGCGCGCCAGCTCGACCAGCGGGCGGGCGCCCAGGCCTTCGCCGAAGAACTGCGCGGCGAGTTCCGGCAACTGGTGCGCCTCGTCGACCACGAACGCCTGCGCACCTGGCAGGATCTCGCCGAAGCCTTCCTGCTTGAGCGCGAGGTCGGCCAGCAGCAAGTGGTGGTTGACCACCACGATGTCCGCGGTCTGCGCGCGCTGGCGCGCCTGCACCACGAAGCAGTCGCCCCAGAACGGGCAATCGGTGCCCAGGCAGTTGTCGGCGGTGGAGGTGACCTGCGGCAGCAGCGGCGAGTCTTCCGGCAGCGAGGCCAGTTCGGACATGTCGCCGAATTGCGTGCGCCCGCTCCACGCCACCACGCGCTGGAACTGGGCAACCAGCTCGCGCGAGGAGAACATCCCCTTGGCGGGCTGCGCATCGCCCTTCGCCTGCTCCATCCGATAGCGGCACAGGTAGTTCGCGCGGCCCTTCAGCAGCGCGGTCTTCAGGCCGGTGCCGAGCGCATCGCGCACCCTCGGCAGGTCGCGGAAATACAGCTGGTCCTGCAAGGCGCGCGTACCCGTCGAGACGATGGTCTTCATGCCCGACAACAGCGCGGGCACGAGGTAGGCGAAGGTCTTGCCGGTGCCGGTGCCGGCCTCGGCCAGCAGCACGCCGCGCGATTCGAAGGCATCGGCAACGGCGACCGCCAGCCGCTGCTGCGCGGGGCGCGCGACGAAGCCGGGGATCCGCTGGGCCAGCGCCGCGCCCTCGGACAGCGCATCGCGGACGCCCAGGCCCAGGCGCGAAGTCGGCACCATGCGCAGGCCCTCGCTTACTGCGCGGGCTGCGCCGGCGGCGTTTGCTCCGGCGGAGGCGGCGGCACCTGCTTGGCCGGATCGCAGCCGAAGAAGTCGCGGAGCGCCTGGCCGGCGCGTTCGAGCGGGTTCTCCGGATCGCTGCCCTCTTCAGGCAACGGATTGCCGAATTCGTCCACCGCCGGCGGCGGCGCGTACACGCACTGCTGGTAGCCGGGCGCATAACCGGCGACGAAGGCGAAGCGGCGCGCGCCCGGGCAGCCCGGATCGGTGCTGTGCCCGCCTTCGATCCACTGCCAGTCCAGACCCTCGCCCGGGATCCGCAACGGCGCGCTCGGCAGGCGCGCGAAGATGTCCGACCACACCCGCATGCCGCCGGTGGCGCCGTACAGGCCGGTTTCCTTGTTCTGGTCGTTGCCGACCCAGACCACCGCGAGGTGGTCGCCGGTGTAGCCGGCGAACCAGCTGTCGCGGCCATCGTTGCTGGTGCCGGTCTTGCCGGCCGGCGACAGGCCGCCGAGGCCGTCGCGGATCAGCGGCCGGCCGGTGCCGGACGTGACCGCGTACTGCAGCGCGGTGCCGACCAGGCGCGCGGCCACCGCATCGCCCTTCTGCGCGGGTGGCGCATCGCTGTCGTAACGCTTGATCGCGCGCCCGCGCGAATCCAGCACGCCGCGCACCGCGTGCAACGGCTGGATCTCGCCGTCGGAGGCGAGGAACTGGTAGAGCTGCGCCATCGCATACGGGCTCTGGTCCACCGCGCCGAGGATCAGCGACGGCTGCCCCTCGGACTGGATGCCGGCCAGGGTGTGGATCAATTCCGCCAGCCGCTTCGGCTGCACGTCCATGCCCAGCCGCACCGTGGCCTGGTTGTAGCTCTGCGCCAGCGCGTCGATCACGCGCACCGTGCCATGGCTGCGATTGTCGGAATTGCCGGGCTTCCAGTCGCGGCCGCGGCCCAGGCTCACCGTCACCGGCGCATCGCTGACCGTGCTGGCCAGCGACCATTTGTCCGGCTGGGCGAGCGCGAGCAGGTAGACGAAGGGCTTGAGCAGCGAGCCGACCGGGCGCTTGGCATCGACCGCGCGGTTGAAGCCCTGCTCGGTGAAATCGCGGCTGCCGACCACCGCGAGCACGTCGCCGTTGTGCACGTCGGTCATCACCATACCGGCCTGCAACGGTGGACGGCCCTTGCTGCCGATCGATTTCAGCGTGCGGCCCACCGCGCCTTCGGCATAGCCCTGCGCGGACGGCGACATGCCGCTCATCACCGACAGGCCGGCGCCGGAAATCGAATCGGACGGGTAATCGCGCGCCAGTTGCTTGCGCACCAGGTCCACGTATGCCGGGAAGCGGTTGGCGGCGACGTTGCCGGCGTTCTCGGTCACGCCCAGCGGCGCCTTGATCGCGCGCTGGTATTCCTTGTCGTCGATCAGGTCGTTCTCGCGCATCTTGGCGAGCACGAAATTGCGGCGTTCGGTGGCGCGCTCCGGGTTGCGTCGCGGGTTGTACCAGGACGGCCCCTTCACCATCCCGATCATCAGCGCGATCTGTTCGGTGGAGAGGTCGCGCAGGTCGCGGCCGAACCAGAATTCCGAGGCCGCGGCCACGCCGCGGATCGCCTGCGCGCCGCGCTGGCCCAGGTCGACCTGGTTGAAATAGGCCTCGAGGATGGTGCGCTTGTCGTAGCGCGCTTCCAGCAGCAGCGAAAACAGGATTTCCTTGAACTTGCGGGTGTAGGTCTGTTCCTTGCCGATCCCGAGCAGGCCGCTGCGCGCCAGCTGCTGGGTCAGCGTGCTGGCGCCCTGGCGGGTATCGCCGCCGGATTTCACGTTGACGAACACGGCGCGCAGCATGCCGCTGAAGTCCACCCCGATGTGGTGGTTGAAGTCGCGGTCCTCGACCGCCTGCAGGCCGGTGACCAGCAGTTCCGGCACTTCCTCGATCCGCACCAGCCGCCGCTCTTCCTGCTGCTGGCCGTACAGGGTGGCGATGCGCGCCGGGTCCAAGCGCGCGCTGCGCAGCGACTTGCGGCTGCCGAGGTCGCGGATCGCCACGACTTCGCCTCCGGACAGCGTCACCTCCAACTGCGCCGGGGCGATCCGGCCATCGACATCGTCGTAGCCGCGGCTGGAAATCCGCCAGCGCCCGCCGTTGCGCGCATAGGTGCCTGCACGTTTGCCGTCGCCGGCGTGGTAGGACGCGGCATCCAGCTCGGTCTTCAGGGTTTGCGCATCCATCGCCAGGCCGTCGCGCAGGGTCAGCGGCCGTGCGTAGACCCGGGTCGGCACCTGCCAGCGCAGCTTGCCGAAGCGTTCGCCGACCTGGTGGTTCAGGTACAGCATGTACGGGACCAGGAAGCCCAGCAGCAATGCCGCGCCGGCCAGGCCCCAGGTCAGCAGGCGCGATCGCCAGCCGCTGCCGCCTGCGTCGCCGCCCTGGTCGTCGTCTTGCAGGTCGTCGTCTTGGTCTTCGATGCGCGGCATGGGCGGTCTGGCTGGCGGCGGATTCGCGGGATGCGACAATGCCGGGAAGGGTCGCGGCGAGTCTAGCGCAGGGTTTGCGCGGTTCGACGTCGTCGATTGCCCCCTTCGTCAGTCAGAATTAATCAGCCGGAGTTCCGCCGCATGCCCATCCCCGCCGAAGCGCGCTTCTGGATCGCGCGCGGGCTGGGCCTGTGGCGACGCGGCTGGGCCAGCCTGCGCAACCGCGGGCTGGCGGCGAGCTGGCAGCGGCTCAAGCTGCACTTCCGGCGCGGCACGGTCCCGGCCCAGGCCCTGTATGCGCCGCAACCCGCGCCGTTCGCCGGGTTCTCGATCGCCACCGCCGCGGCCCCGCGCGCCAGCATCGTGATCCCGGTGCATGGCGCGTTCGCGCACACCCTCGCCTGCCTGCGCGCGCTGGCCGCGCATCCGCCGAGGGCCTCGTTCGAGCTGATCGTGGTCGACGACGCTTCGCCTGACGACACGCTGGCGAAGCTCGCCCGGGTCGATGGCTTGCGCGTGCACGCCCGCGAAACCAATGGCGGCTTCATCGCCGCCTGCAACGACGGCGCGGCGCTGGCGCGCGGCGAGTTCCTGGTCTTCCTCAACAACGACACCGTGCCGCAGCCGGGCTGGCTGGATGCGATGCTGGAGACCTTCGAGCGACATGCGGACGCCGGCTTGGTCGGCGCCAAGCTCGTGTATCCCGACGGCCGCCTGCAGGAAGCCGGCGGCGTGGTATTCGCCGATGGCTCGGGCTGGAACTACGGTCGCGGCGAATCGCCCGACGACTGCCGGTTCGCCTATCTGCGCGATGCCGATTACTGCAGCGGCGCGGCGATCGCGATCCCGCGCACGCTGTTCGAGCGCCTTGGCGGGTTCGACGCACGCTACGCACCCGCGTATTACGAAGACACCGACCTCGCCTTCGCGGTGCGCGGCGCCGGCCTGCGCGTGCTGTACCAGCCGGCTTCGCTGGTCGTCCACGACGAAGGCGCGACTTCCGGCACCGATCTTGCGCAAGGCCCGAAAGCCGCGCAGGTGCGCAACCAATCGGTGTTCGCGCGCAAATGGCAGGAGGCGCTGCGCGAACAGCTGCCCGCAGGCACGATCCCGACGCCGGCCTTGCTGCATCGTGCCCGGCCGCAAATCCTGATCGTCGATGCACTGACCCCGCAACCGGACCGCGATTCCGGCTCGCTGCGGCTGGTGAACCTGATGCGCCTGCTGATCGGGGAAGGCGCGCATGTGGTGTTCCTGCCGGCCAACCGCAGCGCCGACGGCGCGTACACCGAGGCGCTGCAGCAACTCGGCGTGGAGTGCTGGCACGCGCCCTACGCCGCCGGCATCCCGGCCTGGTTGCGCGAGCACGGGCCGCGCTTCGACGTGGCGATGGTCAGCCGGCACTACGTCGCCAGCGAATTCCTGCCGCTGCTGCGCAAGCACGCGCCGCAGGCGAAACTGCTGTTCGATACCGTCGACCTGCACTACCTGCGCGAGCGACGCGCGGCCGAACTCTCCGGCGACCGCGTCGCCCTGCGCGCCGCGCAGCGAACCCGCGAACTCGAACTCGGCCTGATCGCGAAGGCCGATGCCACCCTGGTGGTCAGCGACACGGAGCGGGCACTGCTTGCCGACGATGCGCCGCAAGCGGACGTGCGCATCCTGTCCAACCTGCACGCACTCGGTGCGCAAGGACCGGCCTGGTCGCAGCGCAAGGACCTGCTGTTCGTCGGCGGCTTCCGCCATCCGCCGAATGTCGATGCGGTGCTGTGGTTCGCGCGCGAGGTGTTCCCGCGCATCCGTGCAGCGCGGCCCGGCATGCAATTCCACTGCATCGGCGGCGACGTGCCGGCCGAAGTGCAGGCGCTGTCCGCCATCGACGGCATCCGCATCCACGGCCATGTGCCGGACCTGCAGCCGTGGCTCGACGGTTGCCGGCTTTCGGTCGCGCCGCTGCGTTACGGCGCCGGGGTGAAGGGCAAGGTCAACCAGGCAATGGCGCATGGCCTGCCGGTGGTGGCCACTTCGCCCGCGGTGGAAGGCATGCATCTGGTCGATGGACGGGACGCATTGGTTGCGGACGATGCCGGCGGCTTCGCCGATGCCGTGCTGCGGCTGCACGGCGACGAAGCGCTGTGGAACCGCATCGCCGCCAACGGCCGCGACAATGTCGCCCGCCATTTCTCGATGGACGCCGCGCGCGACGTGGTCGGCGAGCTGTTCCTGTCCGGCCGGCGCTGATCCTTCAACCGCGGCGGGCGGATTCGATGCCGGCCATCGCTTCCAGCCGTCCCAGCAACAGGCCCAGCTGGCCGTAGTCGCCGACGCGCACGCGCACGCTGAGCACCACCCGTCCGTTGCCATCGCGCGCCTGGTCGGCGTGCAGGCCGAGCACATGGATGCCCAGTTGCGCGACCAGGGTGGTGATGTCCTTCAGCAGCCACTTGCGGTCGACCGCCTCGATCCGGACCGCCACTTCATGGCCACCGCTGCGCGCGCCCCATTCCACCGGCAGCACCCGCGCCGGCTGCTTGCTGGCCAGGCGCAGGAACGAGGCGCAATCGGGCCGATGCACGCTGACCCCGCGCGCGCGGGTGAGATAGCCGACGATGGCCTCGCCCGGCAGCGGCTGGCAGCAGCGCGCGACCTGCGCCAGCAGGTTGTCGACGCCCTGCACGGTGACCGTGCCTGCGGCCGGCGCGGTCGTTTTCGCCGGCGCGGGCGAGGCCGGCAAGGCGGGTTCTTCGGCGGGCTTCTCGAGATCGAGCAAGGCGCGCCCGACCTGGTTCGGGCCGACATCGCCCAGCGCGACCAGCACCAGCAGGTCGTCGATGCTGTCGACGTTGAACTTGCCCAGCACCGGCTGCAGGTCGGCCTGCAGCAGGCCCATCCGGCGCAGGTCCTTGTCCAGCAGCTCGCGCCCGGCCTGCAGGTTGCGCGCGCGGTCCAGCTTGTTGAACCACGCGCGCACCTTCTCGCGCGAACGGTTGCTGGCGAGAGAGCCGCTGCTGGCCTGCAGCCAGTCGCGGCGCGGTTCCGCGGTCTTGCCGGTGAGGATCTCGACGCGCTCGCCGCTGCGCAACTGATGGTTGAGCTGGACGATGCGCCCGTCCACCTTCGCCCCGCGGCAGCGATGCCCGACCATGGTGTGCACCTGGTAGGCGAAGTCGAGCACGGTGGCGCCCTGCTGCAGGTCGACCACTTCGCCCTTCGGGGTCAGCGCGTACACGCGATCCTCGACCAGCTCGCTGTCCATCGCGTCCAGCGGCGAGGCCTCGCCTTCCTTCGCGGCCTCGGCGGCCTGCTCCAGCAGCTTGCGCATCCACGCGATGCGCTTGTCCATCGCCGCGCCGCCGGCCGCGCCGCCTTCCTTGTAGCGCCAGTGCGCGGCCACGCCGAGCTCGGCCTGCGCATGCATCTCGCGGGTGCGGATCTGCACTTCCAGGGTCTTGCCGTCCGGGCCGACCACAGCAGTGTGCAGCGAGCGATAGCCGTTGCTCTTGGGCCGGGCGATGTAGTCGTCGAACTCGCTCGGGACCGGCAGCCACAGCGCATGCACCAGCCCCAGCACGGCGTAGCAGTCCCCCACGTCATCCACCAGCACGCGCAGCGCACGCAGGTCGTACAACTCGCTGATCGGCGCATCCTTCTTCCGCATCTTCTTCCAGATGCTGAAGATGTGCTTCGGCCGCCCGGCGATCTCCGCGCCGGTGATGCCCTGCGCCACCAAGGCCTCGTGCAATTGCCGCTTGGCCTGTTCGATGTAGCGCTCGCGCCCGCTGCGGTTGTCGTCCAGCAAGCGGGCGATGCGCAGGTAGGTCTCGGTTTCCAGCGAGCGGAACGCGAGGTCTTCCAGCTCCCACTTCAGCTGCCAGATGCCCAGCCGGTTGGCCAGCGGCGCGTGGATGTCGCGGGTGAGTTGCGCCAGCGCGCGCTGCTCCTCCAGCGGCAGGCGCCAGGCCGCGCGCATGCGCGACAACTGCCGCGCCAGCACGATCGGCACCACCCGCAGGTCGCGCACCAGGGCCAGCAACAGCCGGCGCATGCCTTCCGGGTTGCGGCCGCCGCCGTGGTCGCGATGCAGCGCCCACACGCGACTCGCGGCGCGTTGACCTTCCAGCAAGGCTTGCAGGCGCTCGGGGATCGCGACCTTGGCCTCGGCCGCGCGCGGCTCGACATCGACCAGCGCATCCAGCAACGCCGCCGCCATCACGTCGGCATCGGCATTCAAGGAAACGAGGATGCGCAGGGTGTCGGCCAGCACGTCGGCGGCATCGCGCATCGGCGCGCCGGCCTCGGCCTGCGCCCGCCACCACGCCGCCAACGTTTCCGGCAACGCGCCCGCCGGCAGGCGCGACAGCGCCTCGGCGTAATTCGTAGCGGTGGCGACGGTTGCGGGCATGTCCCTACAGTAACGACGACGACGCGACGCGGCCAGCAATCAGCTGAACATTCATTGGCTTTTTTTCAGGCGCTCCAGCCGCGCCGCCAATCGCTTCGGCGACACGCCACCCTTGACGCCAAGCTCCTGCGCGAACAATTGCACGCGCAGTTCCTGCAGTTCCCAGCGCAGCGCCTGCGCGTCCGCATCGGCCGGATCCGCATTCGCCAGCGCATCGGCGAATGGCTTCAGTTCCAGCATCCGCGCCTGGTCGCGGGTCGGGTCGCGTTGGGCACGCTCGGCGCGCAGCGACAGCGCCTTCAGCCAGCGCGGGTATTCGGCCAGCGCCTCGGCGGGCACATCGCGCAGGAAGCCGGGATGGGCCAGCGCATCGAGCTGCGCGCGCATGTCGTCCAGGTTGGCGCGCGCCCAGCCCATCAGCTTCGATTCCAGCTTCGCGCGCACCTCGGCGACCAGCGACAGGATCGCGTCGGCCTGCTGCAGGCGGCGCATCGCTTCGCCGAACAGCGTCTTGCCGATGGCATCGCGGCGCTGGGCGAAGGCATCGGCATCACGTATCGCAAGCAGATCGTGTTCGGCCAGAGCGGCGAACGCGCCATCGACCAGATCGGCGCGCAGGCGGTCGGCATCCTTCAGGCCGTCGCGGCGCGGATCCATGGACTCGATGGCGGCATACAGCAGCGAGATCTTCGGCTGCACCGGCAACTGCTTGCGCGCCTGCTTCATCTTGTCGGCCAACGCGATGACGAGCAGCCGGCGCACGCCCTGTGGGTGCAGACGTTCGGCGACCTCACGCTGCGCGTGCACGGCGAGCGATGCGGCCTCGCCATCGTCCTGCAAGGCCGGATACGCAGGCACGCCGCCCGCGCCGGGCACGCTCAGCGGCACCGGCTGCATCGGGAATTCGATCAAGCCCGCTTGCGCCATGCCCTGCGCCGCATGGCGTGCGAAGGCATCGGCGGCACGCTGGCCAAAGCGCGCGCGCAGTTCCGACAGGTCACGCGATTCGGCGAGCACGCGTTTGCCGTCGCTCTCGAACAGGCGCAGGTTCGCGCGCAAGTGTGGCTCGATGCCGGCCGCGTCGAAGTCGACCGCACTGACTTCCACACCGGAGAGCCGCTTGAGGAAACGGGCCAATGCGCCTTCGATGGCATCGGCTTCCGGCTGTTGGTGCGCCTCCGCGAACGCGCGACCAAAATCCGGTGCCGGCACGAAATTGCGCCGCAGCGCCTTCGGCAGCGACTTGATCAGCGCGGTGGCCTTGTCGGCGACGAAACCGGGCGCCAGCCACGACAGCCGCGCTTCGTCCAAGGCATTCAACAAATGCAGCGGCACCGCCACGGTCATGCCGTCGTCCACCGCGCCGGGATCGAAGCGGTACTGCACGGCCAGCCGTGCTGTGCCGAGCGCGATGTAGGCGGGGTACAGCGCGGCATCAGTCTGGTCGGCGACCAGCAGGTCGTCGCGCGACCATTCCAGCAGGCCCTTCTGTTCCTTCGGCAGCTTCGCCACCCATGCGTCCAGCGCCTGCGCGTTGTGCACATGCGGCGGCAGCCGATCCAGGTACCAGCGTGCCTGCCAGTCCTCGTCCACCACCAGGCCGACGCGGCGCAGCTTGGCTTCCTCTTCCTTCGCCTGCTCCAGCGTGCGCAGGTTGCGCTGCAGGAACGGACTGCGGGTATTGATCTCGCCGGTGAGCAGCGCCTCGCGCACGAAGATCACGCGCGACTCCTCCGGAAACAGCGCGCCGTAATGCACCGGTTTCTTCGGCGCCAGTACCAGCCCGAACAGGCTGACCTGCTCGCTGCCGAGCACGCGGCCCTGCGCGCGCGACCAGTGCGGCTCGTGATAGCGGCGCGCCAGCAAGTGCGGCAGTTCCGCAATGGCCCAGTCCGGTTCGATCGCCGCATTGGTCAGCGACCACACTTTCTCGGTATCCAGCAGCGCCGCAGACAACACCCATGGCGGCGGTTTCGATGCCAGGTTGGAGCCCGGGAACAGTTGGAACTTGCGCCCACGCGGGCCGTCGTACACGCCGCGCTCGCCGCGATGTCCCAGCTGCGTGGGCAGGCCGGCGATCAGCGCGCGATGCAGTGCCGCGAAGGCAAAAGCCGGGTCAGAGTCGACTTTTGCCGAATCAACTCGATCAGTCGAGGACTCTCGAAAAGTCGACTCTGACCCGGCTTTTGGAAAAGTTGACTCTGACCCGGCTTTTGCTGACCCGGCTTTTGTTCCTGTTTCCCAGCCCAACTCCTCGCACTGCAGCTTCAACTGCCGATGCAGCTCCCACCATTCGCGCAGGCGCAGGAAGCCGAGGAACTGCCTGTCCGCCCATTTGCGCAGCTGCGACTGGGTCATTTCCTCGTGCGCGTCGCGGTAGGCCTGCCACAGCTTGAGGATGCCGACGAATTCGGATTTCGCGTCGGCGAACTGCGCATGCGCGGCATCGGCGGCGGCGCGCGCATCGGCCGGCCGCTCGCGCGGATCCTGGATGCCGAGGAAGCTGGCGATCACCAGCATCTCGCGCAGAACGCCGTGCGCGTTCGCCGCCACCAGCATGCGCGACAGCTTCACGTCGACCGGCAGCTTCGCCATCGTGCGGCCGAGGGCGGTGAGCTTGCGCTGCCCGCTCTTATCGAAAATGTCCACTGCGCCGAGTTCGTTCAACTGCTGCCAGCCATCGGCGACCGCGCGCGCATCCGGCGGCTCCAGGAACGGGAATTGCTCGATGTCGCCCAACCCCAGCGACAGCATGCGCAGGATCACGCCCGCGAGTGCCGCGCGGCGGATTTCCGGATCGGTGAACTCCGGACGCGAGGCGAAATCGGCTTCCGAATACAGGCGGATGCAGGTGCCGGGCGCGATGCGTCCGCAACGGCCCGCACGCTGGTTGGCGCTGGCCTGCGAGACGGCCTCGATATGCAGGCGGTCGAGCTTCTGCCGCGGGCTGTAGCGCTTGACCCGCGCCACGCCGGGATCGACCACGTAATGGATGCGCGGCACGGTCAGCGAGGTTTCCGCGACGTTGGTGGCCAGCACGATGCGTCGCTGCGGGCCGGGCTGGAACACCCGGTCCTGGTCGCGCGCGGACAGCCGCGCGTACAGCGGCAGCACTTCGGTGTGGCGGTATTTGCGCTTCTCCAGCGCCTGGTGGACGTCGCGGATCTCGCGTTCGCCGGGCAGGAAGATCAGTGTGTCGCCGATGCCCTTGTCGCGTTGGATTTCATCGCAGGCGGCGACGATGCCGTCGAGCAGCGAGCGTTGGCCATCGTCCTCGCCCTCGCCTTCCAGCGGGCGATAGCGCATCTCCACCGGATAGCCGCGCCCTTCCACACCGACCACCGGCGCATCGCCGAAATGCCTGGAGAAGCGCTCGGTATCGATGGTCGCCGAGGTCACGATCAGCTTCAGGTCGGGACGCTTCGGCAGCAGCTGCTTGAGGTAGCCGAGCAGGAAATCGATGTTGAGGCTGCGCTCGTGCGCCTCGTCGACGATGATCGTGTCGTACTTCGACAGCCAGCGATCGGCCTGGATTTCGGCCAGCAGGATGCCGTCGGTCATGAACTTGATCGCGGTGGCATCGCTGACCGCATCGTTGAAGCGCACCTGGTAGCCGACCGCACCGCCCAGCGGCACCTGCAGTTCCTCCGCCACCCGCCGCGCCACCGAGCGCGCGGCGATCCGCCGCGGCTGGGTGCAGCCGACCATGCCGGCGGCGCCGCGCCCGGCCAGCAGGCACAGCTTCGGCAGCTGGGTGGTCTTGCCGCTGCCGGTCTCGCCGGCGATCACCACCACCTGGTGGCTGCGGATCAATTCGACGATGCGTTCGGCCTCGGCGGCGATCGGCAGGCTGTCATCGACCTTGGGCGATGGCAGGCCGGCGGCGCGGCGTGCGCGCTCGGCGACGGAAGCCTGCAGTTTGGCGGCGAAGGCATCGCGCAGGGCGACATCGGCGGGCTTCGCATTCCACTTCGACCACAGGCCCAGCAGGCGGCCACGGTCGCGGGTCAGCGCGCCGTCGATGGCGCGCCGGGCCTGCTTCGGCGTGGCTTGTGGTTCGCTCGCGTTAGGCTGCATGAATCGGCGGATCAGGGAATTTTCATCGTGCGGCAACGCCGCCAGCGGCTATTGTCGCCGCAACGCCCCGAAAGGACACCGCCATGGCCAAGAAGAAGTCGCAATCGAAATCCGCCTCGAAGCAGGCCGATGCCGCCAAGCCCGCCCCTGCGGCGCATGCCGATGGCGTGCCGGGCATCGACATCGGCATTTCCACCGGCGACCGCCGCAAGATCGCCGACGGCCTGTCCCATTTCCTGTCGGACGCCTTCACCCTGTACCTGAAGACCCACAACTTCCACTGGAACATCACCGGGCCGATGTTCAACAGCCTGCACGTGATGTTCGAGGGCCAGTACACCGAGCAGTGGAACGCGCTGGACGAAACCGCCGAACGCATCCGCGCATTGGGCTTCAACGCGCCGGGTTCCTACGCGGAATTCATCAGGCTCAGCTCGATCCCCGAGGAACCCGGCCTGGGCGATGCCGCCGACTGGCGCGAGATGGTGCGCCAGCTGGTGGTCGGCAACGAGGCCGTGTGCCGCACCGCGCGCAAGGTGCTGGCCACCGCCGACAAGGCCGGCGACGATCCCACCGTGGACCTGATGACCCAGCGCCTGAACATCCACGAGAAGAATGCGTGGATGTTGCGCTCGCTGTTGCAGTGATGCGCGCGGCGGCGTGGAAACGGAAACGACGCCGCACGGCGTCGTTTCCCCTGCACGCCCTCAGTTTCGACGTCTTGCGTCCTGATAGGCCTGGTTGATTTCCCTGGCCTTGCGCTCGGCCAGCTCGCGGATTTCCGGTCCCATCGTCGCGACCTTGTCCGGATGGTACTGGCCGATCTTGTCGCGATAGGCCGCGGTGACGTCCTCGTCGCTGGCCCATTCGGACACGCCCAGCACTTCGTGCCAGGGCGCGCCGGGCGCCGCCGCTTCCGGAGCGTCGGCGTTGCCGGCGGGAGTGTCGTCGTATCCATCCGGCGACTTGGTGAACACCGACACCAGCCAATAGCCGATGGCCAGCCCGCTGGCGACCACCAATCCTTCCATGAGCGTCATGGCGACTCCCCCTCCGACGATGGCAAGTCGCCTTGATCTCGATCCACGCCGTCCGCGGCAAGGCCGTTCCTGGCGCCCAGCACGCGGAGCAATCGCGCATGTGCGTCTGCATCGAGCATGGCCACGGCGAATTCGCCGGCTGGCACTGCCAGCCCGCAGCGCAGGGTGATTCGCCGCACCAGGTTGATCGCGAACGGCGGGCAGGCGATCACGTCGAAGGCGATCGCCGCGATGTCCTTGCGCGACAGGCCGAGGATGGCGCGTCGACGCGCCACGTACGCGACCGACAACGACGAGACCAGGTACAGCAGGCCCAGCAAGCCCAGCATCAGCCGCGGATCGAGGTTCACCAACAAGGCCAACGGCAGCGCCAGGAACAGCAGCAGCGCGATCAAGCGTGCCGGCCATCGCAACGGACCGACCACCGGCAGGATCAGGTCCGCTGCCGGCGGATGGCCTTGCACGGACGCGCCCCAGGTCGAACGGAAGACCGGCGCACCCGGCGACAGCAATGCCGGCAGCACCGGATAGCGCCCTGCGAGCATGAACCCTGCGCCGATCGACGCGCGCCAGCGACGGCCGCACTGCGCGAACACGACCTCGTCGCGATACAGCAGCAACGCGGTGTCGAACAGGTAGAAGGCCGCGATGCCGAGCAACAGCAGCGCTTCCATCGACGCCATGCTCAGGTCCCGGCGTCCTTGTCCGGTGCCGCGTCCGCCTTCTTGTCCTTGCCGCCGAAGAACTTGCGGATGCTCGCGCCGAAGGCGACAACGCCGACCAGCAGCAGCTTCCACATCTTCAACAGGAACACGCCGATCACCGCGAACAGGCCCTTCTTGGCGGCAACCGCCGCCGCGCCGCCGGTGACCAGCGCCGCCAGGCCGTACTCGGCCACATGGTCGCCGGCACGGAAATCGGCATAGCTCTCACCCGCGGTGAAGGCGAACCCCGGCAGCTTCGACTTGAAGTCGGCGACCGAGGCCTGCAACTGCTCCGGGCTGGTCAGCAACAGCACCTGCATCACCCCGCGCCGGCCGAGCAGGCGGGTGTTGTAGTTGATCGTTTCGCCGTTCGAATGCTCGCCCTTCAGGCGGAAGGCCCATTCCAGCGACTTGATGGTGCCGTCGTACTGCGGCTTGAACGACCAGCCGGTGACGTGGATGGGATCCCAGCCGTTCTCCTTGCGCTCCTCGTTCGCCGCTTCCGTGCCTTCGGTGACCGACGACAGCAATGCGTCCGCATCCAGTTTCTCGTCGTCCTTGACGTAGCCGACCAGGTCGAACGAGAAGAACGCGATCCACGACAGGTCCTGCTTCGCCAGGATGTATTCTTCGACCCCGGATTCGGGGTTCTCGGTGATGCGGTTGAATTCCTTCGCCCCGTCGGGGCCCAGGAAGGCATAGCCCTCCGGTACCTGGATCGAGGCATTCGCGCCGATCTGGCCCTTGGTCGGGCCGACCACCCAGGGAAGATCCTCGATCTTCTTCTCCTGGGCGAACACCATGTTGGACAAGAACAGGCACGCGAACGCGAACAACGCCTGCAAATGCTTCATCGAAACTCCCTCCGTGGACAGCCATCCCCATGGCTTGCCGTGATCTTAGCGCAGGGCATCGCGGCAAAGCCCGATTTCGGCGCGGATCGGGCGCATTCCGATCGTCGCCAGCGGAAAAATCCGACTGGGGCATCGGCGACGCTTGCTACCCTAGCGGCATGCCTTCCGCCGCCCTCGAACAGCTCCAGCACGTCTTCGGCTACGACAGCTTCCGCGGCGAGCAGGCGCAGATCGTCGAGCAGGTCGTGGCCGGCGGCGACGCGCTGGTGCTGATGCCCACCGGCGGCGGCAAGTCGCTGTGCTACCAGCTGCCGGCCTTGCTGCGCGATGGCACCGGCATCGTGGTCTCGCCGCTGATCGCGCTGATGCAGGACCAGGTGGAGGCGCTGCGCCAGCTCGGCGTGCGCGCCGCCTTCCTCAACTCCAGCCTCGATGCCGGCGCCGCCGCGCAGGTCGAGCGGCAGTTGCTCGAGGGCGAGCTCGACCTGCTCTACGTCGCCCCCGAGCGCCTGCTGACATCGCGCTTCCTGTCGTTGCTGGAACGCACGCGGATCGCCCTATTCGCCATCGACGAGGCGCACTGCGTTTCGCAATGGGGCCACGATTTCCGCCCCGAATACCGCCAGCTCACCCTGCTGCACGAACGCTGGCCGCAGGTGCCGCGCATTGCGCTCACCGCCACCGCGGATGCGCCGACCCGGCGCGAGATCGTCGAGCGGCTGGCGCTGGAAGACGCGCGCCAGTTCGTCAGCTCGTTCGACCGCCCGAACATCCGCTACACGGTGGTGGCCAAGGACGACAGCCGCCGCCAGTTGCTCGAGTTCCTCGATGAACACCGCGGCAACAGCGGCATCGTCTACTGCCTGTCGCGGCGCAAGGTCGATGCGACCGCGGCCCTGTTGGCCGAACGCGGCCTGCGCGCGCTGCCCTACCACGCCGGCCTCGATGCGCAAACGCGCGCCGAGCACCAGCGCCGCTTCCTGCGCGAGGAGGGCATCGTGATGGTGGCGACGATCGCCTTCGGCATGGGCATCGACAAGCCCGACGTGCGTTTCGTCGCCCACCTCGACCTGCCGAAATCGCTGGAAGGCTATTACCAGGAAACCGGCCGCGCCGGCCGCGACGGCGAGCCGTCCGAGGCGTGGCTGGCCTATGGCCTGGGCGATGCGGTGCTGCTGCGGCGGATGATCGAGGACGGCGATGCCGGCGACGAACGCAAATGGCTGGAACGCGGCAAGCTCGACGCGCTGATCGGCTATTGCGAATCCACCGCCTGCCGACGGCAATCGCTGCTGGCGTATTTCGGCGAGGCGCATGGCGGCGCCTGCGGCAACTGCGACAACTGCCTGCAACCGCCGCAGACCTGGGACGCCAGCGAAGCCGCGCGCAAGGCGCTGTCCTGCGTGTACCGCACCGGCCAGCGCTTCGGCGCGGCGCACGTGATCGACGTGCTGCGCGGCGCGGATACCGCCAAGGTGCGCCAGTTCGGCCATCAGTCGGTCAGCACCTACGGCATCGGCGGCGAGCTCGACGCGAAGCAGTGGCGCGGCGTGTTCCGGCAACTGGTGGCCGCCGGCCTGCTGGATGCCGACATCGAAGGCCATGGCGCACTGCGCCTGACCGCGTCGGCGACGCCGCTGCTGCGCGGCGGGCAGACCCTGCAACTGCGCGCCGAGCCGCCGAAGCGCGAACGTGCGCGCAAGCCGGCCGAGCCAGGCAAACGCGGCGTTGCAACGCCCATCGAACTGCCGGCGGAGGCGGCCGCGCGCTTCGCCGTGCTGCGCCAATGGCGCAGCGGCATCGCCCGCGAACAGGGCGTCCCGCCGTACGTGATCTTCCACGACGCCACCCTGCGCGGGATCGCGCTGGAACACCCGCGCGACCTGGCGACGATGTCGTCGATCCCCGGCGTCGGCGCCAGCAAGCTGGAGCGCTACGGACACGCGGTGATCGCGGCGCTGCAGGCGGCCTGAACGGCGCGGCGGGCACACGATCCGTGGCTCTGCGAGGGAGATGGTGGGCCGTGATGGATTCGAACCATCGACCAAAAGATTAAAAGTCTTCTGCTCTACCGACTGAGCTAACGGCCCAAAACGCTGGTTGTTGCGCCCGGCATTGCACCGGGGCGCGCATTCTAACCGATGACGCCAGCCACGTAGCGCGTGGGGTCCGCCACCCCGGCCTCGGCGAAGCCCTGCGCGCGCAGGCGGCAGGCGTCGCAATGGCCGCAGGCACGGCCATCGGCATCGGCCTGGTAGCAACTCACCGTCTGCGAAAAATCCACGCCCAGGCGCAGGCCCTCGCGGACGATGTCGGCCTTGCTCATGCGCATCAGCGGCGCGTGCACGCGGAAGCGGCTGCCTTCGACGCCGGCCTTGGTCGCCAGGTTCGCCAGCGCCTCGAAGCCGGCGATGAACTCCGGCCGGCAATCGGGATAACCCGAGTAGTCCACCGCGTTGACGCCGCAGAACAGGTCGGTGCTGCCCAGTACCTCGGCCCAGCCCAGCGCCAGCGACAGCATGATGGTGTTGCGCGCCGGCACGTAGGTGGACGGGATGCCGACGCCGATCTCGTGGCCGTCGTCGTCGGTGGGCACCGCGATGTCATCGGTCAGCGCGGAACCGCCGATGCTGCGCAGGTCCACGTGCACGGTCTTGTGCGCGACCGCGCCGAGCGCGTTGGACACGCGGTCGGCCGCATCGAGTTCGGAGGTATGGCGCTGGCCGTAGCGCACGCTCAGCGCATGCACGTCGAAGCCGGCTTCGCGGGCGATGGCCAGCACCACGGCGGAGTCCATGCCGCCGGAGACCAGCACCACGGCGGGTTTGCGGGATGCGCTCATCGGCCGGGCTCGTCGTTCCACAGGAATTTGTGCAGCTGCATCTGGAAGCGCACCGGCAGTTTTTCGGCGACGATCCAGTCGGCCAGTTCGCGCGCCGGCACTTGCGTGGCGCTGGGCGAGAACAGCACGTCGCAGACTTCGTGCAAGCGATGTTCGGCGACGATGCCCTTGGCCCAGTCGAAATCCGCGCGCGAGCAGATCACGAACTTCACCTGGTCGCGCGGGGTCAGCAGCGCCAGGTTGTCCCACAGGTTGCGTTCGACCTCGGCCGAGCCCGGGGTCTTGATGTCGAGCACGCGCGAAACGCGCGCATCCACGCCGGCGACGTCGATGGCGCCGCTGGTTTCCAGCGAGACCTCGTAGCCGGCATCGCAGAGCTTGCCCAGCAATTGCAGGCAGCGTTTCTGCGCCAGCGGCTCGCCGCCGGTGACGCAGACGTGGCGGGCGCCGTGCGCGGCGACTTCGGCCAGGATCGCGTCGATCTCCCACCACTGCCCGCCGTGGAAGGCATAGGCGGTGTCGCAGTACTGGCAGCGCAGCGGGCAGCCGGTCAGGCGCACGAACACGGTCGGCCAGCCGGCGTCGCGGGCCTCGCCCTGCAGGGACAGGAAGATTTCGGTGAGTTTCAGCCGGTCTGGCTGGAGGGCCGCCGATGCGGCGGCCGCATCGGCGACAGCGTTCATCCGGCCATTTTACCGGTTGCCGGCGACCTGCATGGCGCGCAGGCGGTCGTCGGCGGTACGGGCGATATCGGAATTCGGATAGCGCTGCACGACCTGGCGCAGGGTGGCGTCGGCTTGCGGATACTGCTTCAGGCCGTACTGCGCGAGCCCGAGCTTGAGCAGGGCGCCGGGCGCCTTGTCGTGGGTCGGAAAACGGTCCAGCAGGGACTGGAACTGCTGCCCGGCCAGCGCGTAGTTCTGGGTGACGTAATAGCTCTCGCCCAGCCAGTACAGCGCATTCGGCGCGTACTGGCCGCCGGGGAAGGCCTGCAGGAAATCGCGGAAACGGCGCGAGGACTCGACGTAGTCGCCGCTCTTCAGCGCATCGAAGGCCTGGGCATACGCGCCGCGCTCGTCCAGCCCGGTGATCGAGGCCGTAGCGGGCGCAGCGGCCTCGCCGCGGACCGTGGCCGCAGGCCCGGCCGCCGGCACGGTCGCGGCGGGCGCTGGCGAAGGCGCGGCCGTGCCGCCCTCCACTCGGTTCATCCGCCCATCGAGGTCGAGGTACTGGCTGCGCTGGCTCTGCCTGGCCTGCTCCAACTGCTGCTGCAGTTGCTCGATCTGGCCGCGCAGTTCCTGCACTTCCGCGCGCAGCTGGGTGACCTGGTTGACCAGTTCGGTGCCGTTCTGCTCGCCCGCGCTGCGCGCTTCCAGCGCCGCCACGCGGTCGGCCAGGCTGGCGCGCTGGGCCAACGCCAGCGGCGATGCGGCGAGCATCGCCGCCAGCAGGACGGCCGTCGTGCCGATGCGCATCACTTCGCGCTGTAGACCAGTTCGACGCGGCGGTTCTGCGACCAGCAGCCTTCGCCGGATTCATTGCAGACCGGGCGTTCCTCGCCGTAGCTGATCACGGTGATCTGGCTACCGGAACCGCCGTTGGCCTGCAGCGCGGAGGACACCGCATTGCCGCGGCGCTCGCCCAGGCCCAGGTTGTATTCGCGGCTGCCGCGCTCGTCGGCACTGCCTTCCAGGCGCAGGCGCGCGCTCGGGCGGTCGCGCAGGTACTTGGCATGGCAGGCCATCGCGGCCTGGAACTCCGGCTTCAGCGCATCCTGGTCGAGGTCGAAGTACACCACCTTGTTGCGCAGGCAGGCGTCGGTGTCGAGGTCGCCCGGGCCGTAGGCGCCGGGGCGGGTGGCGCTGCCGTCATCGATCGGGGTGGTGGTGGTCGTGCCGGTGCTGCCGGTGTCGGTCGGCGGGGTTTCCTTGACCTTCTTGCTGCAGCCCACGGCGACGGCGCTGGCCAGTGCGGCCAGCAGCAGGGTGCGGGCGATGCGGGAAGTGGATGCGTTCATGGGAGTCCTCGTCGTCTCGTTTGCGTGGAAATCAGTGTAGTCGCTGCATGTTCAGCTTGCGTCGATAGCGCGGGGCCCCGACATGTTGCGGCTTATTTCTTGCGGTACGGCGACCACGCCGGCTCGCGGACATCGGCCTCGGACAGCACCAGTCGCTGGCGCACCCGGGCATCGGCGGACACCGCGTACAGCACGCCGCGACGGCCCTCGCGCGCGGCGTACAGCACCATCGCGCCGTTCGGCGCGAAGCTGGGGGATTCGTCGAGCGAGCCGGGCGAGAGCATGCTCCAGCGGCCGCCGCCGATGCCGCGGTCGAACAGGGCGATGCGGTAGGTGTTGCCGGCGCCTTGCGCGGTCGCGATCTTCTTGCCGTCGAAGGACACCGACGGACTGGCGTTGTAGCTGCCCTCGAAGCTGATCCGGGTGGCGCTGCCGCCAGCGGCAGGAACCTGGTAGATCTGCGGGCGTCCGCCGCGGTCCGAGGTGAAGTACAGGCTGGCCCCATCCGGGCTCCAGCTCGGTTCGGTGTCGATGCCGAAATGGTTGGTGACCTGGGTGAGGTGCTTGCTGCCCAGGTCCATCACGTAGATGTCCGGGTTGCCGCCCTTGGACAGGGTCAGCGCCAGGCGGTTGCCGTCCGGCGAGAAGCTCGGCGCGCCGTTGATGCCGCGGAAGCTGGCGACCTTCTCGCGCGAGCCGCTGGCGATGTCCTGGATGTAGACCCCGGAATTGCCGCCCTCGAAGCTGACATAGGCCAGCCGGCGCCCGTCCGGGCTCCACGAGGGCGACATCAGCGGCTCGGTGGAATTCACCACCGTGCGCGGGCCGTAGCCGTCGGCATCGGCCACCATCAATGCGTAGCGCGACTGACGCCCCAGCCCGCTGGCGGTCACGTAGGCGATGCGGGTCCAGAACGCGCCCGGCACGCCGAGGATCTTTTCGTACACCGCGTCGCTGATCTGGTGGGCCACGTCGCGCATCGCGCCGGCCGGCGCGGTCAGGGCGAAGCCGAGCATGCGCTCCTGCTTGGCCACGTCGAACAGTTCGTACTCGACCCGGTAGCCGCTCCCCTCGGGAAGGCTGCGTCCGACCAGCAGGAAATCCTGCTTGAGCATGCGCCAGGTCGGATAGGCGACTTCGGCGCCGCTGGTCGGGCGTTCCGGCAGGCCGGCCTCGCCGATGGTGCGGAACTGGCCGGAACGGGCCAGGTCGGCGCGGATGATGTCGTCGATATCGGTCTGCCCGGCATCGCCGCCGAACGGCACCACCGCGATCGGCAGGGCCGCGGCATTGCCGCCGACGATGTCGATTGCCAGCGGGCGCGACTGGGCGAACGCCCCCAGCGGCAGCAGGGAACACAGGATCAGGGCAAAACGCGGGGTGCGACGAACTCGGGCCATGGGCGTTCGGTCTTCCGTTCCGGAATGTGAACAGGGTCGCCGATTCGGCCGTCAAAAGGATGAACGCGGCCGGACTATGCGCGACGTGCGGCGCGGGGAGCGCCTGCCCTTGCCGCTGCGGGAGCCGCGGCAAGCCGCATCAGCGCGGCAGGTCGTCCACGTCTTCCGGGCGGAAGGTCAGGATCACGTCGCGGCTGAACACGTCCTCGAAGCCGGCATACGGCAGCGGCGAGGCCTTCTGCACCGCCCGCTCCAGCGACTGCTTGCCGAGCGCGTCGTAGGGACAGCCAGCTGAAACCTGCACGTCCACCACCTCGCCGCCCGGGATCTGGCGAATGCGGACCTGGCACGGGACGCCGAGCGGGATCGATTCCGGCCGGATCCATTGCCGGGTGATCGCGTCCTTCAAGGCCACGGCATACAGCGCATTGGTCGCCGAACGACTGTCCGGGTTGCCGCGCGGGGGCGACGCCGTGCTCGTACCGGTTTGCGCAGCCCGCGCATCGGCGAGCTGCTGGGCGCGCATCTCGGCCTGGGTGCGCTCCTTCGCAGCCAAGTCGCGCTGCCGGCGGATCTCCGCAAGCACTTTCTGTTTCTGCGCGTCGAGGTCGGCCTGCTCGGGCTGCTTGCGCTGTTCTTCCTGCTCGACCGGCGCCTTGGCGACATCCGGCGACTCGGCATCGCGCTGGACCTTTTCCTGCTCCACCGGCGACGGATCCGGCACCGGCGGTGGGGGCGGCGCGTCCTCGGCGACCGGTTGCGGCAAGGGTTCCGGCTCGACGACCGGCTGTTCGACCACCGGTTGCGGCAGTTCCTCGGGCTTGCGCCGCAGGGCGCTGCGCATCGACGCGCTCAGCGCGGAGGGATCGATCAGGTCGGCCTCGATCACCTCGCCCTGCGCCGCCTCCGCCGCATTGCTGCGCGTCCATTGCAGGCCGGCGAACATCAGCGCGAACAGCAGCACGTGCAGGCCGCATGCCTGCAGCAAGGCCGTTCGGGTGTCGGCACGCGTCTCTTTCACCGGGCGCCGCTCACTTGCCCTTGCTGTCCGCCGGGTTGCCCATCAGGCCGGCACGGCTGACCTTGGCCTCGCGCTGCAACAGGGTGAGCACCTCGTACACGGTCTGGTAGTTGGCGTCGCGGTCGCCGGCCACGTACACCGGCAGCTGCGGATCGGCCACGATGAAGCCCTTGACCTTGGCCACCATCGCCTCGCGGGTCACCGCCTGCGGACGATCCAGGCCTTCGTAGGTCAACGCCAGCGCGCCGTCGCTGGCGACCTGGACCACCACCGGCTTCTTGTTCTTCTGCTCCAGCGGCTTGGCGTCCGACTGCGGCAGGTTGACGTCCACGCCGACGTTGAGCAGCGGCGCGGTGACCATGAAGATGATCAGCAGCACCAGCATCACGTCGATGTACGGCACGACGTTGATCTCGGCCTTGAGCTTCTTCTTGCGGTGCCGGCGTCCGGCGCTTGTCAGTGCCATGCGCGCCTCAGTCGTCCACGTGCGCCTGGCGCTGCAGGATCGAGGAGAACTCCTCGCTGAAGGTGTCGTAGCGCACCGCCATGCGCTCGGCGCGGGTGGCGTAGCGGTTGTAGGCCCACACCGCCGGGATCGCCGCGAACAGGCCCATCGCGGTGGCGACCAGCGCCTCCGAGATGCCCGGGGCCACGGTGGCGATGGTGGCTTCCTTCATCGTCGCCAGGCCCTGGAACGAGATCATGATCCCCCACACGGTGCCGAACAGGCCCACGTAGGGGCTGATCGAACCGACGTTGGCGAGGAACTCGAGGTTGCGCTCGAGCCCGTCGAGTTCGCGCGAGGCGGCCGCGCGCATGCCGCGCTGCGCGCCTTCCAGCTGCATGCGCGCGTCCACGCCGCGGCGCTGGCGGATGCGGTTGAACTCGCGCATGCCGCCTTCGAAGATCGCTTCCAGGCCTTCGATGTCGCGGTTGCGCTCGGTGGCGCTGGCGTACAGCTTCGGCAGCTCGACGCCCGACCAGAAGGTTTCCTCGAAGCGGTCGGCTTCCTTCTCCGCACGATCCAGCACCCGCTTCTTGCGCAGGATGATCACCCACGAGGCGAGCGAGGCCAGCAGCAGCAGCGCCATCACCAGCTGCACCGGCAGGCTGGCGTGCAGGACCAATTGCAGGATGTTCAAGCCGCCATCGCCGTGCGCGGCGGCGGCCCGGGTGCCGGCATCGGCCAGTTCCACCGTGGTGGCCGCGCCGTTTTCCGGCAGCGCCTGCGGCAGGGATTGCAACATCGTCGACACGGGCATCAAGGGCTCTCCAACAGGTTTTTCTTCAATTCGGACTGCAGCGGTCCCGGGATCGGCCGCGGGCGGAAGCTGGAGGCGGCCAAGGCCGCGATCCTCACCTTCGCCTCGACCAGTAGCTCGTCGCCGCGCAGCACCCGCTGGGCGACGACGAAGCTGGCGCCGCGGCATTCCACCAGAGCCACGCTGACCTCAAGCTGATCGTCCAGCCGGGCCGGAGCGCGGAAGTCGATCTGCATCGCCCGCACCACGAATACCAGGTCGTCACGCGAGCGCAGCAGTTCCTGGCCCCAGCCCTGCATCCGCATCCATTCGCTGCGCGCGCGTTCCATGAAGGCCAGGTACTGCGCGTGGTAGACCACGCCGCCGGCATCGGTGTCCTCCCAGTAGACCCGCGCCGGGAACGAAAAGGGTTCAGCCATCGAACAGTTCCGCGTTGCCGGCCTTCGGCTTGAAGCCCAGGTGGCGATACGCCTTCGGCGTGGCCATGCGCCCGCGCGCGGTGCGCACCAGGAAGCCCTGCTGGATCAGGTACGGCTCGATCACGTCTTCCAGCGTTCCGCGTTCCTCGGAGAGCGCCGCGGCCAGCGATTCCACCCCGACCGGCCCGCCGTCGAAGGCGTCGATGATGATGCCGAGCATGCGCCGGTCGAGTTCGTCGAAGCCTTCGGGGTCCACCTTCAGCATGTCCATCGCCGCACGCGCGATGCCGGCATCGATCATGCCGGTGCCCTTGACCTGCGCGTAGTCGCGCACGCGGCGCAGCAGGCGGTTGGCGATGCGCGGGGTGCCGCGCGCGCGGCGGGCGATCTCGCCGGCGCCGTCGGCGTCGCAGGCGATGCCGAGGATCTGCGCGGAACGGCGCACGATCCGGGTCAGCTCCTCCGGCGAATAGAACTCCAGGCGCTGGACGATGCCGAAGCGGTCGCGCAGCGGCGCGGTCAGCAGGCCGGCGCGGGTGGTGGCGCCGATCAGGGTGAACGGCGGCAGGTCGAGCTTGATCGAGCGCGCGGCCGGGCCCTCGCCGATCATGATGTCGATCTGGTAGTCCTCCATCGCCGGGTAGAGGATTTCCTCGACCACCGGCGACAGGCGGTGGATCTCGTCGACGAACAGCACGTCGTGCGGCTGCAGGTTGGTGAGCAGCGCGGCCAGGTCGCCGGCCTTCTCGATCACCGGGCCGGAGGTGACCCGCAGGCTGACCCCGAGCTCGTTGGCGATCACGTGGCTGAGCGTGGTCTTGCCCAGCCCGGGCGGGCCGAAGATCAGCACGTGGTCGAGCGCTTCGCCGCGCTGTCTGGCCGCCTCGATGTAGATCTGCATCTGCTCGCGCACCGGCTGCTGGCCGAGGTACTCGTCCAGCCGGCGCGGACGGATGCTGGCCTCGGCGGCCTCGTCTTCGCGGGTGGCGCCGGGGGCGATGATGCGGTCGTCGGTCATGCCGGGATTATCGCCCAAGCACGTCGCCCGGTTGCGTCAGATCTCCACCTGCGCGCCCAGCTCCACCAGCCGGTTGCCGGGAATCCGGAAGAAGCCGGTGGCCGGCGCCGCGTTGCGGTGCATGACCGCGAACAGCTTGTCGCGCCACACCGGCATGCCGCGGTGGCGGCCGGCGACGATGGTCTCGCGGCTGGCGAAATAGGTGGTGTCCATCGGGTTGAAGGTCAGCTCGCACTGGTCGCAGCTGCGCATCAGCGCCAGCGGCACGTCCGGCGTCTCCATGAAGCCGTAGCGGATCACCACCCGGTGGAAATCGCGGCCGCCGATCGATTCGACCTTCATCCGCTTGTCCTTCGGCGCATACGGCACGTTCAGCGTTTCCACCGTCAGCAGCACGTTCTGCTCGTGCAGCACCTTGTTGTGCTTGAGGTTGTGCAGCAGCGCATGCGGCACCACGCCCTTGTCGGCGGTCAGGAACACCGCGGTGCCCGGCACCCGCACCGGCGGCGCCAGCATCAGGCCGGGCAGGAAGGTGTCGAGCTGGATGCCTTCCTTGCGCACTTCCTCGTGCAGCAGTTCGCGGCCGCGGCGCCAGGTGCGCAGGATGGTGAACACCACCAGCCCCAGCAGCAGCGGGAACCATGCGCCCTGGAAGAACTTGGCGCCGTTGGCGACCACGAAACCGAGGTCGATGACGAAGAACACCACGCACAGCGGCAGCACCCAGAGCCGCGCCTTCGGCCACAGCGCGCGCGCCACGATCGCCAGCAGCAGGGTGTCGATCAGCATGGTCACCGACACCGAGATGCCGTAGGCCGCCGCCAGCGCGGAGGAACTGCGGAAAGTCAGCACCACCGCCAGCACCAGCAGCATCAGCATCCAGTTCACGAACGGCACGTAGATCTGGCCGATCGCCTGGGTGGAGGTGTGCCGCACCTGCATGCGCGGCACGTAGCCCAGCTGCATCGCCGCGCGCGCCACCGAGAACGCGCCGGTGATCACCGCCTGCGAGGCGATCACCGTGGCCGCGGTGGCCAGCACGATCATCGGGATCAGCAGCGCCTCCGGCACCGCCTCGTAGAACGGGCTGCGCACGTCGGTCGGGTTCTGCAGCAGGTTCGCGCCCTGGCCCAGGTAATTCAGCATCAGCGAGGGCAGCACCAGGCCGTACCAGCCGTAGCGGATCGGCTTGGCGCCGAAATGGCCCATGTCCGCGTACAGCGCCTCGCCGCCGGTCACCGCCAGCACCACCGCGCCCAGGATCAGCACCGAATGCCAGCCGTGGGTGAGGAAGAAATGCATCGCCCACCACGGGTTGAACGCCTTCAGCACTTCGGGCGCATGGAGCAGGTTGTACAGGCCAAGCCCGGCCAGGCTCAGGAACCACAGCGCGGTGATCGGCCCGAACACCTTGCCCACCTTCTCGGTGCCGTAGCGCTGGCTCAGGAACAGCACCAGCAGGATCACCACGGTGATCGGGACGATGAAATGATCCAGCCGCGGCGCCGCCACGCGCAGGCCCTCCACCGCCGACAGCACCGACATCGCCGGGGTGATCACGCTGTCGCCGAAGAACATCGAGGCGCCGAAGATGCCCAGGATGCCGACGATGTAGACCGAGCGCCCGCCCTTCGGCAGGGTGCGCTGGGCCAGCGCCATCAAGGCCATGATCCCGCCCTCGCCCTCGTTGTCGGCGCGGGTGATGATGGTCACGTACTTCAGCGTCACCACCAGCATCAGCGCCCAGAAGATCAGCGAGAGCATGCCGAGCACGGTGTCGTGGTCGGGGGTCAGGCCGAAGTGCGGCGCGAACGCCTCCTGCAGCGCGTACAGCGGGCTGGTGCCGATGTCGCCGAACACCACCCCGATCGCGCCGACCACCAGGCCGGCCATGCCGATCCGCCCGTGGTCGTGCGGTTGCGCGTGGATGGACTTGCTTGCAACAGGATCGGACATGCGGTTCCGGGAATCGCGGCCTCAGCGGAGCGCGGACTGTAGCGCTTTGCGGATGATGATGGCGGCATCGTCGCCATCGGCTGCGGCTTTCCTTGCCATGCGCTCGGCCTCGGCCGGCTTGTAGCCCAGCGCCTGCAGGGCGGTGACGGCCTCGGACAGCGGATCTCCCGGCAGGCCGGAAACGGATGCCGACGGGCCGCCGGCAAGGTCGGCCGCGCGGTCGCGCAGTTCCACCACCATGCGCTCGGCGGTCTTCTTGCCGATGCCGGGAATGCGGGTCAGCGCGGTGACGTCGCTGGCCTGCACCAGCCGCGCGAAGTCGTCGACCGAGACGCCGGACAGCACCGCCAGCGCGATCTTCGCGCCGATGCCGGACACCTTCTGCACGTCGCGGAACAGGCGGCGCTCGGCCTCGCGCAGGAAGCCGTACAGCGAGACGCTGTCCTCCTTCTGCGCGTAATGGGTGAACAGGAACACCTCGCGGCCCACCTCGGGCAGGTCGTAGAAGGTGCTCATCGGCGCTTCCAGCTCGTAGCCCACGCCGTGGACTTCGATGACCAGCCACGGCGGCGCCTTGTGGATCAGCACGCCCTTCAGTCGTCCGATCATCGCGAACCGCTCATCGTGCCGCACTCATCGCGATTTCCTCCACGCCGTGCGCGTCGCCACGCCCAGCCGGTTCGCCGTGGCGCGCACGTGCGCATGGGTGATCGCCACCGCCAGCGCGTCGGCGGCATCGGCCTGCAGCTTGCCCTGCACGTTCAACATCAGGCCGACCATGTGCTGCACCTGCTTCTTGTCGGCGCCGCCGCTGCCGACCAGGCCCAGCTTGATTTCCTTGGCCGCGTATTCGCTGACCGGCAGGTCGCGCGCCACGCAGGCGGCGATCGCCGCGCCGCGGGCCTGGCCCAGCTTCAGCGCGGACATCGCGTTGTTGGACAGGAACACCTGCTCCACCGCGACTTCGTCCGGCGCGTACTGCTCGATCAGCGCCCACAGGCCGTCCAGCAGCTTGCGCAGTCGCAGCGGGAAGGATTCGGCGTCCAGCAGCACCAGCGGCTGGTGGTGGACGTGCACGACCTTGCCATCGGCGGCCACGTCGATGATGCCCACGCCGGTCCGCTGCGAACCGGGGTCGATGCCGAGGATGCGTGTCATGTCGCGTGCGTGCGTCGTTCGCGGCGGCGATTACGCGGCGGCACCCAGGTCGGCGTTGGAGTAGACGTTCTGCACGTCGTCCATGTCTTCCAGCCAGGCCAGCAGCTTCTTCACCTGCTCGGCGGTATCGCCCTCGACCGCGATGTCGTTGTCGGCGCGCATGGTCACCTCGGCGAAACCGGGGGCCAGGCCGGCGGCTTCCATCGCCGCCTTCACCTCGCCGAAGGCATCGGGCGAGGTGACCACGTCGATCGCGCCATCGTCGTAGACGGTGACGTCGTCGGCACCGGCCTCGATCGCCGCCTCGGTGATCGCGTCTTCGTCGGCGCCGGTGTCGTAGCTGAGCACGCCGAGCTTGTTGAACATGAAGGCCACCGAGCCTTCGGTGCCCATGTTGCCGCCGAACTTGCCGAACGCGTGGCGCACGTCGGCCACGGTGCGCACGCGGTTGTCGGTCAGGCAGTCGACGATCACCGCCACCCCGCCGGGCGCGTAGCCCTCGTAGCGGATTTCCTCGTACTCGACGCCTTCCAGCTCGCCGGTGGCCTTCTTCACCGCGCGCTCGATCACGTCCTTGGACATGTTGACCGCCAGGCCCTTGTCGATCGCCACGCGCAGGCGCGGGTTGCCGGCCGGGTCGCCGCCGCCGGCGCGCGCCGCCACCGAGATCTCGCGGATCACCTTGGTGAAGATCTTGCCGCGCTTCGCGTCGACCGCGTTCTTGCGACCTTCGATGGAAGGACCACGTCCCATTGCATCGTCCAGCGGAAACCAGAGGGCGCGGATTATACGGCGGCGGATTCGATGGCGTGCTCGGGGCCGCGCTCGAAGCGGCCGTGGCGGAGGAAATGCGCCGCCTGGGCGACCGCATCGCGCGAGAACACCAGCCCGGTATGGCTGCTGTGCACGGTGCAGTGGTCGGCCAGGCCCGGCAGGCGGGTTTCGTCCAGCCCCACGGTACCGTCCGAACCGCCCTCGAAGCGGGCGAACAGGCGGCCCAGGCCGCGCGCCACGTCGCCGGCCACCAAGCCGACCTCGGCCGGCCCGTCCCAGCGCTCCAGCCCGCCCTGCAGCAGGCCGGCGCTGCGGCCGAGCAAGGGCCGGGCCCACGGTTTCGCGGCCATGTTGCGCGCGGTGAGGCTGCCGCGCAGCGGCGAGCCCAGGCAGACCACCCGCGTCACCGCGGCGTCCGGCGCTGCGCGCAGGGCTTCCAGTGCGATCAGGCCGCCCAGGCTGTGGCCGACGATGGCTGCCACCCGCTCGCGCCGCAGCCGTTCGACCAGGCGCGGCACCGCGCGTTCGGGGCCGTCCAGCAGGCTGGAATAGCCGAACAGCGCGGGATCGAAGCCCTGCGCGCGCAACCGCGCCGCCAGCGGCAGCAGCCAGCTGTTGGCGTTGAGCAGGCCGTGGACGAGCAGGACGCGGGGCGCGGGGGCTTGCATGCCGCATTGTGCTGCACGCCCGGAGTGGCACCAAACGCCGGCCGCGCGCTTACCATGCGGCCCGCGCCACCATTGCCAGCGAACGCAGATGACGACCCGCCTTTCCCCGTGCCGGCGCCGCGCGCCGCGCTGCCTGCTGCCGATGCTTTGCATGGCGTTCGCCGCGACCGCCGGCGACGCCCCGCAGGCAGCCGTGGCGGACGACGGCCCTTACGTATTCCATGCCGCGGGCAAGCGGCTGGAGGCGCTGTGGGTCTGCGCCGGCAAGGTCGTCCGCGAGACGCGGCGCGCGCGCGGCGGCGCCACGATCCAGCCGCGCTGCGGCTATCCGCATGCACTGGCGATCCCGGCGCGGATCGAAGCCGCGCAAGCCCCGCTGCCGCCGGGCGCGCGCATCGTCGCGCTGTCGGACATCCACGGGCAGTACGCATTGATGGTGCGCCTGCTGCGCGCGAACGGCGTGATCGACGCGCACGACCGCTGGCAGCTGGGCCGCGACCAGCTGGTGGTGGCCGGCGACGTGTTCGACCGCGGGCCGCAGGTCACCGAAGCGTTGTGGCTGCTGTTCCAGCTGCAACAGCAGGCGGCGAAGGCCGGCGGGGCGGTGCACTTCCTGCTCGGCAACCACGAGACGATGGTGCTGTACGACGACCTGCGCTACCTCAACCCGAACTATGTGCAGGTCGCGGGATTGCTGGGGCGCCCGTATCCGTCGCTGTACGGGCCGGATTCGGTGCTGGGCGAATGGTTGCGCACGCGCCCGGCGATGCTGCGGCTGGGCGATACCCTGTTCCTGCACGGCGGCATCGCGCCGGAGAACATCGGGCTGGTGCAGGCCATGGACGCCACCAATGCCGCCTACGACCGCTCGCTGGGCATGCCGAAAGCGCAGCTCAAGGCCGACCCCGCCAGCGCCCGCCTGTACGACGGCAAGACCAGCCCGATCTGGTATCGCGGCTACTTCAACGGCCAGCTGACCACGCAGGAGGTCGGCGCCCTGGCCGATACCCTGGGACTGGCGCGGATCGTGGTGGGCCACACCACCATCGGCGAAGTCGCCAGCTTCCACGATGGCCGGGTGATCGCCATCGACAGCAGCATCAAGCGCGGCAAATCCGGGCAATTGCTGTTCATCGAGGGTGGCAAGCTCAGCCGCGGCCTGCTGGACGGCAGGCGCGAGCCGCTGCCCGCGCTACGGGACGTACCCGACGACAAGGAATAGGCGCGCGGCGCTCAGGCCTGCGCGCGGCGCCGGTACATGAACTCGCGGTCGCGCTGTGCGCCGACGATGAATTCGTATTCGCCGGCGAACTCGAACCCGTAACGGCTGTAGAACCGTTGCGCGCCGAGGTTTTCCGACCACACGCTGATCCACAGCGGACGCGGGCCATCGCGCAGCAGCCAGGCCATGGCCTCGTCCATCAGCGCGCGGCCGGTGCCGCCGCCCTGGGTGCCGGCACGCACGTACAGCCGCTTCAGCTCGCCATCGCCCGGCTGCGCCTCGGCATGCGGCAGGCCGCAACGACCGGCCTGCGCATAGCCGATGGCCTGGCCATCGCGTTCGGCGAGCCACAGCGCGTAGTCCGGGTCCGCCAGCGCCCCGGCATAGGCCTCGACCGTGTGGCTTTCCTCGAGGAAGGCCTGCAGGTCTTCGCGCGAATACAGGTGCCCGAAGGTCTCGACGAAGGTGGCCGTGCCGAGCGCTGCCAGCGCGGCAGCGTCAGCGGCGGTCGCACGGCGGATCACCGTGCCGTTCACGCGACCGGCTTCTCCCGCACCGACACATGCACCTCGGCCAGCTGCTTGTCCGGCACCGGGCTGGGCGCACCGGTCATCAGGCATTGCGCGGTGGTGGTCTTGGGGAAGGCGATCACGTCGCGGATCGATTCGCTGCCGGCCATCAGCGCGGCGATGCGGTCGATGCCGAAGGCGATGCCGCCGTGCGGCGGCGCGCCGTACTTGAGCGCGTCGAGCAGGAAGCCGAACTTGCCTTCCGCTTCCTCGGCACCGATGCCGAGCAGTTCGAACACCGCGCTCTGCATCTGCGAATTGTGGATGCGGATCGAACCGCCGCCGATCTCGTTGCCGTTCAGCACCATGTCGTAGCCGCGGGAGACCGCGGTCTTCGCGTTCGCGCGCAGGTCGTCGATCGAATCCACCGCAGGCGCGGTGAACGGATGGTGCAGGGCGACGTAGCGGTTTTCCTCGTCGTCCCACTCGAACATCGGGAAATCGGTGACCCACAGCGGCGCCCAACCGTCGGAGACCAGGTTGAAGTCCTTGCCGGCCTTCAGCCGCACCGCGCCCATGAAGTCGCTGACCTTGTTGTAGGCGCCTGCGCCGAAGAACACGATGTCGCCGTTGCCGGCGCCGACGTGCTTGAGCAGCGCATCGAACGCGCCGACGGCGAAGAACTTGGCCACCGGCGAATTGACCGCGCCGGCCTCGTCGATCTTGGCGTAGGCCAGGCCCTTGGCGCCGAACTTGGCGGCGTGCGCGGCGTAGTCGTCGATCTGCTTGCGCGACAACGCCGCGCCACCGGGGATGCGCAGCGCGGCGACGCGCCCGTCGGCATCGTTGGCGGCGGCGGTGAACACCGCGAACTCGCAGTCCTTCACGAACTCGGCGACATCGACCAGTTCCAGCGCGATGCGCAGGTCCGGCTTGTCGGAGCCGTAGCGGCGCATCGCCTCGGCATAGGGCATGCGCGGGAATTCGGCGGCCAATTCGACCCCCATCACCTCGCGGAACACGTGGCGGATCATGTCTTCGGTGAGGTCCTGCACGTCGCGTTCGGACACCCACGCGAATTCCATGTCGAGTTGGGTGAACTCGAGCTGGCGATCGGCGCGCAGCGCTTCGTCGCGGAAGCAGCGCGCGATCTGGTAGTAGCGGTCGAAGCCCGCCATCATCAGGATCTGCTTGAACAGCTGCGGGCTCTGCGGCAGCGCGTAGAACTCGCCCGGGTGCATGCGCGCCGGCACCAGGAAGTCGCGCGCGCCTTCCGGCGTGGCCTTGGTCAGGATCGGGGTCTCGATGTCCTGGAAGCCGCGCGCATCCAGGTAATGGCGCAGCGCGCTGACCAGCCTGGTACGGGTGCGCATCTTGCGCTGCATGTCCGGGCTGCGCAGGTCGAGGTAACGGTACTTGAGGCGCACGTCCTCGCCCGGGTTCTCGTGGTGGTGGAACGGCAGCGGTTCGGCCTTGTTCAGCAGCTCGATCTTCTCGGCCACCACTTCCACCTTGCCGGTGCGGATCTTGTCGTTGACCGCATGCCGCGCGCGCACGGTGCCGGTGATGCGCAGGCAGTCCTCGTAGCCGACCTTCGACGCCGCGGCGATCGCCTCGGCATTGCCGGCGGCGTCCGACGGTTCGGCCACGACCTGGACGATGCCCTCGTGGTCGCGCAGGTCGATGAAGCACAGGCCGCCGAGGTCGCGGGCGACATCGGCCCAGCCGCACAGGGTGACGGTCTGGCCGATCAACGCTTCGTCGATCAGGCCGCAGAAATGGGTACGCATGGGAACTCCGGGAAAGGCGGCATCCGGCTGGGGGAAACGGGCCGGGAATACGTCATTTTAACGGGCTGGGGCCCGAAGTGGCCGTTGCCCGGCGCCGAATGCGTCGGAAACCCATGCCCGTCCACGGAATGCCGCCCACCAACCGGGGAATCGCCATGCACCGCACGCTTTCGTCAGCCCTGCTGTTCGCGCTTGCCTTCGCCGCCGCATCGCCGTTGCTTTCCAGCCCCGCCCACGCCCAGGCCAACCCGCGCGCCTACGCCCCGGAGGACCTGTGGACGCTGAATGCCACCGAGCAGACCCGGGTGATTTCGCAGGAATACCGCGAACAATCCAGCGGCCGCACCATCCCCGGCGACCAGCTGCGCTTCTACCTGGACCAGGTGCGCCTGTCGCACTGGACCTTCAGCAAGGTCAAGCAGGACATCGCCAAGTCGCTGGGCAACAACGGCGGCTGGAACCCGGGGCCCGGGCCCAACCCGCAAAGCATGCGCTGCGAGAGCAATGACGGCCGCAGCAAGGCCTGCCCCACCCCCTGGCAGGGCAATTCGCGGCTGCTCAGGCAACTCTCCAACGCGCGCTGCATCGCCGGCACCAGCTGGTTCAGCAGCCCGGGCCGGGTCACGGTCAGCAACGGTTGCCGCGGCGAATTCGGCCCCGGCATCGGCGGCGGCCAGGGCGGCCAGGTCTCCGTCCAATGCGAAAGCAACGACGGGCGCCTGCGCACCTGCGGCAGCAACCTGGTCGGGCGCGCCCAGCTGCAGCGCCAGCTGTCGAACCAGCGCTGCATCGAGAACGTCAATTTCGGCCTGCGCAACGGCAGCGTCTGGGTGAATGCCGGGTGCCGCGGCGTGTTCCTGGCGCATGCCCGGGGCAACGGCAACGGCGGCCAGGACGACTACAGCGTCACCTGCTCCAGCAACCAGGGCCGTTATGCCACCTGCGCCTGGGATGCCGCGCGCGGCGTGCCCAGGCTGCTCCAGCAATTGTCGGGCGACGCCTGCCGGGCCGGCTATTCGTGGGGCTATATGGTGCGCACCGGATTGTGGGTGAACCACGGTTGCCGCGCGCGTTTCGGCACGCGCTGACCCCCATGCCGGGCCACCGCGGAGGCACCCGGGCGGCCTGATCCAGCGCTGATCGATCAGTCCCGCAGAACGGCCGGCAATCCGGACAGGCTGCGGCTGCGGCTGCGGCCGGAGCGGCGGGCGGCGCGCCGGCGTGATCACGAGTGGCGAGGCGATCCGCAGCGGCGACACCAGCACACCGGCCAGTCCATACAAGGCGATCGGGGCCGGCCCGACGGGCCGCCAGGTCACGCGCGGCGGATCGGTCGGCGAGCCTTAGCAGGCGAAGCCGGATCCTTGGGGCGCCCAGCCGGGAGGGCACCAGCGGGTGGGTGCGGCTCGCCCTAGCGTGCCGGCTCGGCCGGCTTCGATGCGGCCACGGGCTTCGCTTCCGGCTTGCTTTCGGGCTTGCTTTCGGCCGCGGGCTTGGCGCCCTCCCCGCCTTCGCCCGACGCCAGGTTGCGCTTCTTGTCGCCGTCCTTCTTGAAGTCGGTCTCGTACCAGCCGCCGCCGGACAGGCGGAATTGCGGCGCGGTCAGCTGGCGGCGCACCGAGCCCTGCGCGCCGCAGGACGGGCATTCGCCCGGGTCGGCGTCGGACAGCTTCTGCAGGCGGTCGAAACTGTGGCCGCAGGCATCGCAGACGAAGGCGTAGATCGGCATGGCCGGAATGATCGCGTAAGGGAACCGACGCGAATTCTGGGGCCGGGCGCGGTTATTTCAACTCCCGCCCCCACTCGCGCCGCCCTGCAGTCCCGCTACCATCGGCCGCATCGTTCCGGCGGAGCCTGCCGATGAATCCACGCTTCGCGGCCGCGAGCCTGGCCGGATTGGCTTGGACGGCACTACTGCTGCAGCTGTTCCTGACCCTGCGGCTGTCGATCGCCAACGGCAACGGCGCCGTGCATGGGCTGTGGCTGTACTTCGCCTATTTCACCGTGCTGAGCAACCTGCTGGTTGCGCTGGTCGCCAGCCGCGGCGCGTTGTCGGCCGACGGCGGCATCGATGCGCCGTGGCGCGGCGCCGCGGTGACCGCCATCGTGCTGGTCGGGCTGGGCTACCACCTGCTGTTGCGCAACATCTGGAACCCCCAGGGCGCGCAATGGCTGGCCGACGTGCTGCTGCACTACACGGTGCCGTTGGCCGCGTTGCTGTGGTGGCTGGCATTGCCGCCGTGCAAGCGGATCGACGCGACGGCACCGCTGCGCTGGCTGCTTTGGCCGGCGGCGTATTCGCTGTATGCGCTGGTGCGCGGCGCAGCCAGCGGCTTCTATCCCTATCCGTTCATCGACGCGACCGCGCTCGGCATGCCGCGCGTCCTGCTGAATGCCGCCGGCCTGCTGCTGGTGTACGTGCTGGCGGGCTACCTGTTGCGCGCGCTGGCCCACTGGCGCCGGCGCGCGGGCTGATCAAGCCTCGTACAAGGCCAGCAGTTCGCCTTCGGCCTGTTCGAGTTCCGTGCGCAGCTGCATCTGCTGGCGCCCCAGGTCGGCGACCTTGCCGGCATCCGCATACACCACCGGATCGGCCATCTGCGCCTCGCATTCGGCCAGCTTGCCTTCCAGCCGCGCGACCCGCTCCTCGGCCTTCTGCAGCTTGTGCGGATTGGGCTTGGCCCTTGCCGGCGCAGGCGTGGGCGCGGCGACCACCGGCGCGGTCTTGGGCACCGGGGTCTTCGGATTGTCGGCGCCAGGACGGGTCCGCAGCCAGGCTGCGTAGTCGTCGAGGTCGCCATCGAACGGCTCGACGATGCCGTCGTGCACGCGCCAGTACTGGTCGCTGACCAGGCCGATCAGGTGGCGGTCGTGGCTGACCATCACGATCGCGCCGTCGAAGTCGGACAGCGCCTCGGCCAGCGCCTCGCGCATCTCGAGGTCGAGGTGGTTGGTGGGTTCGTCCAGCAGCAGCAGGTTGGGCTTGTTCCACGCCAGCAGCGCCAGCGCGAGGCGCGCCTTCTCGCCGCCGGAGAAATTGTCGATGACCTCGAACGCGCGATCGCCGGGGAACTGCCAGCCGCCGAGGAAGTTGCGGAACTCCTGGGTCGCCGTATTCGGCGAAAGTTCCTTGAGATGGTCGATCGGCGAGGTGCCCATCACCAGCGATTCCACGGTGTGCTGGGCGAAGTAGCCGATGCGCAGGTCGGGATGCGCGATACGCTCGCCGCTCATCGGCGCCAACTCGCCGACCAGGGTTTTCACTAGCGTGGATTTGCCGGCGCCGTTGACGCCGAGCAGGCCGATGCGGTCCCCAGCTTCCAGCCCGAAACCGACGTTGCGCAGGATGGTCGCGCCCGGGCCGTAGCCGCAATCGGCATCGCGCAGCGACAGCAGCGAATTCGGCAGGCGCGCCGGCGCGGGCAACTGGATGCTGACCCCGCGCTCGACGCGCACGGCTTCGGTCCCCGCGAGTTTTTCCAGGCGCTTCATGCGTGACTGGGCCTGCCGCGCCTTGCTGGCCTTGGCCTTGAAGCGGTCGATGAAGCTCTGCAGGTGGGCGCGTTCGGCCTGCTCCTTCTCGTGCGCGATCTGCTGCTGGCGCAGGTGCTCGGCGCGCTGGCGCTCGAACGCGGTGTAGTTGCCGACGTACAGCTTCGCCTTGCCGTCGTGCAGGTGCAGGATGTGGGTGGTGACATTGTCGAGGAACTCGCGGTCGTGCGAGATCACCAGCAAGGTGCCGTCGTAGCGCTTCAGCCACTCCTCCAGCCAGACCACCGCGTCGAGGTCGAGGTGGTTGGTGGGTTCGTCGAGCAGCAACAGGTCGCTGGGCATCATCAGCGCGCGCGCCACGTTCAGGCGCACCCGCCAGCCGCCGGAGAAATCGGCGACCGGCTTCTCGTGCGTTTCCGCCGGGAAGCCCAGGCCATGCAGCAGACGGCCGGCGCGGGCGGTGCCGTCGTAGCCGTTCACTTCCTCCAGGCGCTGGTGCGCCTCGGCCACCGCTTCCCAGTCCTCGTTGGCGAAGGCATTGGCTTCCATCTGGATCGCGGCGTGCACGGCGGCGTCGCCGGACAGCACGAAATCGATGGCCGGATCCGGCAGGTGCGGGGTTTCCTGGGCGACGCTGGCGATGCGCGCCTTGCCCGGCAGGTCGATGTCGCCGCGGTCGGGCTCGACATCGCCCATCAGGGCGGCGAACAGGCTGGATTTGCCGGCGCCGTTGCGGCCGACCACGCCGACGCGGTAACCCGCGTGCAGGGCCAGGTCGACATCGGACAGCAGCAGGCGTTCGCCGCGGCGCAGGGCGAAATTGCGGAAGGAAATCATCCCGCCATTGTATCGGGCCGCGCCGCCTGAACCGCCACTCAGGGAGCGCCGCGCGGGGATGCGAAGATAGGGCCCGATCCCCGACGAGGCCCTGCATGCCCCACCACACCGCGCTGATCGCCCTGCTCTGCGTCGGTTTCGTCATGGCCTTCGTGCTCGGCCTGCTCGCGCAGCGGCTCAGGCTGTCGCCGCTGGTGGGCTACCTGCTGGCGGGCGTGGTGGCGGGGCCGTTCACGCCCGGCTTCGTCGGCGACATGACCCTGGCGCCGCAGCTGGCCGAAGTCGGGGTGATCCTGCTGATGTTCGGGGTCGGCCTGCACTTCTCGCTGCGCGACCTGCTGGACGTGAAGAACGTGGCGATTCCGGGCGCGCTCGGGCAGATCGCCTTCGTCACCACCGTCGGCAGCGGCTTCGGCCTGTGGCTGGGCTGGCCGCCGATCGCCGCGATCGTGTTCGGGCTGTCGCTGTCGGTGGCCAGCACCGTGGTGGTGATGCGCGCACTGGAGGAACGCCGCCTGCTGGACACCCGGCGCGGGCGCATCGCGATCGGCTGGCTGGTGGTCGAGGACCTGGCGATGGTGCTGGCGCTGGTGCTGCTGCCGGCGATCGCCGGCGCGCTCGGCAGTGGCGAGCAAGTCGGCGCGTCCGGCATCGCGATGACCCTCGGCTGGACCCTGCTGAAGGTCGCCGCGTTCGTGGCCTTCATGCTGATCGTCGGCCGGCGGGTCATCCCGTGGATCCTGGAACACGTGGCCGGGCTGGGTTCGCGCGAACTGTTCACCCTGTGCGTGCTCGCCATCGCGCTGGGGGTGGCGTTCGGCGCGGCGGCGCTGTTCGACGTCAGCTTCGCGCTGGGCGCGTTCTTCGCCGGCATGCTGCTCAACGAATCCGAACTCAGCCACAAGGCGGCAAGCGATTCGTTGCCGATGCGCGACGCGTTCGCGGTGCTGTTCTTCGTCTCGGTCGGGATGCTGTTCAACCCGGCGATCATCCTGCAGCAGCCATTGCTGGTGCTGGGCACGGTGGCGATCATCGTGCTCGGCAACGCGGCGGTGGGCTACGGCATCGTGCGCCTGCTGAAGCTGCCCAAGCTGACCGCCCTGACCATCGCCGCCAGCCTGTCGCAGATCGGCGAGTTCTCCTTCATCCTCGCCGGCCTCGGCCTCAGCGAGAAGATGCTGCCGCAGCAAGGCCACGACCTGGTCCTGGCCGGCGCGCTGCTGTCGATCATCGCCAATCCGTTCCTGTTCGCGTGGCTGGATCGCTGGCAACAGCGACAGCAGCCCGGCGCGGCGGCCACCCAGGTGCTCGCCGACAACTCCGAAGTGCCCGAGGACATCGGCGGCCATGCCATCGTGGTCGGCTATGGCCGGGTCGGCCGCGAACTGTCGCGCCTGCTGCAGGACCGCGGGGTGCCGCTGGTGCTGGTCGAGACCGACCCGGACCGGGTGGAGCAGGCACGCGCCCGCGGCCTGGTCACGGTGCGCGGCAACGCCGCCTCGCAATCCATCCTCAAGGCGACCCGCCCGGATACCGCGCAGCTGGCGATCCTGGCGATCCCGCAGGCGCTGGAAGCCGGCGAGATCATCGCCCGCCTGAAGGCGATCAACCCGGAGATCAGCGTGCTCGCCCGCGCCCACAGCGAGGCCGAGGTGAAGCACCTGCTCGAGCACGGTGCCGACGCCGCGGTGCTGGCCGAACGCGAACTCGCCTACTCGCTGGCGGACATGGTGATGGCGACGCCACCGTATCGTGCGCCGCGGGCGGAAGCGGCGCCCGCCGCCTGAGGGCAAATCCCGCACGACGCCGCAGCGCCACGTCGCAACGCGTTGCTATGATCCGCCCGCGCCGACTCGCGCATCAATCAATACCGGGGAATCGAATGACGAAGTTCTGGACGGGCGCCCTGCTGGCGCTCGCGATGGTTTGCAGCGGCAATGCGCATGCGCAGCAGGAAACCGGCAAGCTCGTGGTGGACGTGGCGCCGTTCACCAGCGAAAGGGAATTGCCGAAGAAGGTCGACAAGCAGTTGCGCAGCGGCGGCCTGGAATGGGGCGTCAAGGACGGCTTGGTCGTGTTCACCATGGTCGCCAAGCAGTTCATCGATTACCCGATCAACCACATGACCCGTTATGGCCAGTCCGAGACGCTCGACCTGCCGGCCGGCGACTACCGGATCACCGGCATCGGCCTGGAGATGACCACCTCCTTCAGCGTGCAGAAGATCCTCGACAAGGGCGCCTACGTGAACGAGGACGTGATGACGTTCCGCATCGAGCCCGGCCAGACCACCACGCTGCACATCAAGCCGGTCATCTACAAGGATGCGACCTTTGCGGTGAACTTCTGGATGCCGACGCTGATGGCCAGCGTGGCGACGGCCGACGGGACGGCAACGGAAACCGCCCTCAACAAGCGCATCGAAACCTCGATCGCCTGGCCGCAATACAAGGGCCCTTTGAAGTTCGTCGCCAAGTAAGCAAGGCCGGGACGCCCCGACGGGCGTCCCGTTCCGCTGCTCAACGCTGGAATACCAGCCTGCCGCCTTCGGCATCGACCTTCACCACGTCGCCGTTGCCGAACTTGCCCGACAGGATCTCCTGCGCCAGCGGGTTCTCGATCTGCTGCTGGATCGCGCGCTTGAGCGGCCGTGCGCCGTACACCGGGTCGAAGCCGACATTGCCCAGCAACTCGTAGGCCTTCTCGCTCAGCTCGATGCGGATGCCGCGTTCGGCCAGCCGCTTCTCCAGCCCGCGCAACTGGATCCGCGCGATCGACTTGATCTGCTGCTTGTCCAGCGGATGGAACACCACGATGTCGTCCAGCCGGTTGATGAACTCCGGGCGGAAGTGCGCCTGCACCACGCCCATCACCGCCGCCTTCATCTGCAGGTAGGCCTCCGGCGAATCGTCGCCGCTGAGTTCCTGGATCTGGTGCGAACCGAGGTTCGACGTCATCACGATCACGGTGTTGCGGAAATCCACGGTGCGGCCCTGGCCGTCGGTCAGGCGACCGTCGTCCAGCACCTGCAGCAGGATGTTGAATACGTCCGGATGCGCCTTCTCCACCTCGTCCAGCAGGATCACGCTGTACGGGCGGCGGCGCACCGCTTCGGTCAGGTAGCCGCCTTCCTCGTAGCCCACGTAACCCGGCGGTGCGCCGATCAGGCGCGCCACGCTGTGCTTCTCCATGAACTCGCTCATGTCGATGCGCACCATCGCGTCGGGACTGTCGAACAGGAATTCGGCCAGCGCCTTGGTCAGTTCGGTCTTGCCGACGCCGGTCGGGCCGAGGAACAGGAACGAGCCGCTCGGGCGATTCGGATCGGACAGGCCCGCGCGCGAACGCCGCACCGCATCGGACACGACCTTGATCGCCTCCTCCTGGCCGACCACGCGCGTGTGCAGCTGGGCTTCCATCTGCAGCAGCTTCTCGCGCTCGCCTTCCAGCATTTTCGATACCGGAATCCCGGTCCAGCGCGCGACCACCTGTGCGATCTCCTCCGCGGTGACCTTGTCCTGCAACAGGGTAAAGCCGGTCTTCTCCGCCTCCTGCGCGGCCTTCAGCTGCTTGTCCAGTTCCGGCAGCGTGCCGTACTGGATCTCGCTCATGCGCGCGTAGTCCTGCGTGCGCTGCGCGGCTTCCAATTCCAGCTTGGCGACCTCGATCTGTTCCTTGATCTTGGTCGCGCCCTGCAGGGTGGCCTTCTCCGCCTTCCACACTTCGTCCAGGTCGCTGTACTCGCGTTCGAGTGCATCGATCTGCTGCTGCAGGTCGGCCAGGCGTTGCTTGGACTCGGCATCCTTCTCCTTCTTCAGCGCCTCGCGCTGGATCTTGAGCTGGATCAGACGGCGTTCCTTGCGGTCGAGTTCTTCCGGCTTGGAATCGATCTCCATGCGGATGCGCGACGCGGCTTCGTCCATCAGGTCGATGGCCTTGTCCGGCAACTGCCGGTCCGCGATGTAGCGGTTGCTCAGCGTGGCGGCGGCGACGATGGCGGGATCGGTGATCTCCACCCCGTGGTGCACCGCGTACTTCTCCTTCAGCCCGCGCAGGATGGCGATGGTGTCCTCGACGCTGGGCTCGCCGACGAACACCTTCTGGAAACGACGTTCCAGCGCGGCGTCCTTCTCCACGTACTTGCGGTATTCGTCCAGCGTGGTCGCGCCGATGCAGTGCAGTTCACCCCTCGCAAGAGCGGGCTTGAGCATGTTGCCGGCATCCATCGAGCCTTCCGCCTTGCCGGCGCCGACCATGGTGTGCAGCTCGTCGATGAACAGGATGATCTGGCCTTCGTTTTTCGACAGGTCGTTGAGCACCGCCTTCAAGCGTTCTTCGAACTCGCCGCGGAACTTGGCGCCGGCGATCAGCGCGCCCATGTCCAGGCTGAGCAGGCGCTTGCCGCGCAGGCCTTCCGGCACCTCGCCGTTGACGATGCGTTGCGCGAGTCCTTCGACGATCGCGGTCTTGCCCACGCCGGGCTCGCCGATCAGCACCGGGTTGTTCTTGGTGCGCCGCTGCAGGACCTGGATGGTGCGGCGGATTTCCTCGTCGCGACCGACCACCGGATCGAGCTTGCCGCCCTCCGCGCGCGCGGTCATGTCGATGGTGTATTTCTCCAGCGCCTGGCGCGCGTCTTCCGCGTTTTCGTCCTGCACTTTTTCGCCTCCGCGCAATTTGTCGATGGCCGCTTCGAGTTTCTGCTTGTTCGCGCCGGCCGCCTTCAGCGCCTTGCCGGCGTCGCCCGAATCCTCGATCGCGGCGAGCAGGAACAGCTCGCTGGCGATGTAGGCATCGCCGCGTTGCTGGGCGAGCTTGTCGGTGACGTTGAGCAGGCGCACCAGGTCGTTGCCGGCCTGCACGTTGCCGGCCTGGCCGCTGACCTTGGGCAGCTTGTCCAGCGCCTCGGCCAGCCGCTCGCGCAGCACCGGCACGTTGACCCCGGCCTGGGCGAGCAAGGGCCGGGTGCCGCCGCCCTGCTGGTCGAGCAGGGCCAGCAGCAGGTGCGCGGGCTCGATGATGGTGTTGTCGCGGCCCACGGCCAGCGACTGCGCGTCGGCAATGGCCTGCTGGAAGCGCGAGGTGAGTTTGTCCATGCGCATGGAGGGATCCTTCAAGGGGAGGGCCGCTCGCGGCCAATATGCTCCAGATGCGGTTTCGATGCCGTGATTCAAGTCGGATCGCGCATAGCGTTTCGGCTGGGTTATGGTCGCGACTGCCCGACCCGGAGCCCGCCCGATGATCCGTCCCCGTGCCCTTGCCTGCGGCTTGCTGCTGGCCCTGTCCGCCGGCCCCTGCTTCGGCGCCCAGCCTGCCGCCAGCGAGCAGCGGCTGCGTCACGCCATCGACGCCGACCAGCCGCACGCGATCGCCTTGCTGGAACGGCTGGTCAACCAGAACTCCGGCTCGCTCAACCTGCCCGGGGTGAAGGCCGTGGGCGACATGGTGCGCGCCGAACTGGAACCGTTGGGCTTCGACGTGCGCTGGATCGACATGCAGGCAACCGGGCGTGCTGGCCACCTGGTCGCCACCCACAAGGGCAACGGGCGCGGCAAGCGCATCCTGCTGATCGGCCACCTCGACACCGTGTTCGAACCCGACTCGCCGTTCCAGCGCTTCGTGCGCAACGGCGACAGCGCCACCGGCCCCGGCATCGGCGACGACAAGGGCGGCGTGGTGATCATCGTCTCCGCATTGCGCGCGATGCACGCCGCCGGCACCCTGCGCGACGCCGACATCCAGGTGGTGCTGACCGGCGACGAGGAATCGGCAGGCGCACCGCTGGACGCCGCACGCGCCGACCTGGTCGCAGCCGGCAAGTGGGCCGACGTGGCGCTGGAGTACGAGGAACTGATCGTCGATGGCGGCCAGGACTACGCCACGGTGGCGCGCCGCGGCGTGGCCGACTGGGAACTGACCGCGACCGGCCTCACCGGCCATTCCAGTGGCGTGTTCGGCGATGCGCTGGGCTACGGCGCGAACTACGAACTGGCGCGCATCCTCGATGCGTTCCGGCGCGAACTGCCGGAGCCGAACCTCACCTTCAACGTCGGCCTGATGGTCGGCGGCACACCGGCCACGCTGGAACCGGGCGGCGCACGCGGCACCGCCGCCGGCAAGACCAACATCATCGCCGAGCGGGCCGTCGCCCGTGGCGACCTGCGCGCGCTCACGCCGGAACAGGAAGCACGCGCGCGGGCGCGGATGCAGGCGATCGTGGCGCAGCACCTGCCGAAGACCGGCGCGACCCTGGTGTTCGACGACGCCTATCCGCCGATGGCGCCGACCACGGGCAACCGCGCCGTGTTGTCCGCGCTCAACCAGGTCAATGCCGATTTCGGCCTGCCGGCGATGCGGGAATGGGACCCGGCCAGGCGCGGCGCCGCGGATTCCAGCTTCGTCGCCGCCGATGCCGATGTCCTTGCCGGACTGGGCGCAGCAGGCTCGGGCTCGCATGCGGAGGGCGAAACCGTCGACCTTGCCAGCATCCCGCGCCAGGCACTGCGCAGCGCGGCCTTAATCGGCCGGTTGGCGCGCACGCCGCGATGAGCGACGGCTGGCACCTGTACCTGCTGCGCTGCATCGACGGCAGCCTGTACGCCGGCATCACCACCGATGTCGAGCGCCGTTTCCGCGAACATGCATCGGGACGCGGCGCGAAATACACCCGCGCGCATCCGCCGGAATGCGTGCTGGGCAGCCGCGCCTATCCGGACCGGGCCAGCGCCACGCGTGCCGAACATGCGCTCAAGCGCCAGCCGAGGGCATGCAAGCTGGCGTGGCTGCTCGCGGACGCCGGAGCCGACCCAAGCCCGGCGTGCTGAGACGCCGCCACGCCGTTCAGAGGAATCGTTGCCGATGCTCGGGGGCCGGCAGTGCGCAGGCCTCGTGCTTGCCGAACCAGCGGTAGCGGTTGCGGGCCAGCCTGCGATACGCCGCGTCGCGCAGGCCGCGCGGCACCAGTGCCAACGTGTGCGCCAACCGCCAGCCACCGCCCAAACCCGCGAGCACGCGGCGGATGGCGTTGGTATCGGTCGAGATGCGCGGGCCTCCGGCGACATCGTGCTCCACCAGCAGGAACGAAGCCGGGTCGCCGGGATCCAGGCCGTGCGACGCCAGCAACGCACGGCCGGCATCGGATTGCATCGCGGCGAAACGGTATCGCCCGAACCTGTCGTGCTTCAGCAGGAAAGCGACCCAGCCGTTGCAGAGCACGCACACGCCATCGAACACGATGACGGCGCCGCCGGGCTCAGGGCGCGGCATCTTCCACCGGCGCCAGCCAGCCTTCGTAGCGGATCACCCTGCCGACCAGCGGCAGCGCGGCTTCCACCAGGAATTCGTAGCGGCCTTCGTGCTCGCGTTCGCGGCAACGCACGCCGCGGAACCAGCCCGCCGGCAGCGGCAGCACGCCGAGCAGGCGCACCCCCGCGACCCGCCACCAGATAGCGCCGGCATTGGCCAGCAGGACGTGGCGGAACTGCAACGGCCCGATCCGCTCGCGCAGCAGGCCATCGCGGAACGCCAACCGCGAGCGCATGCGGGTGCCGCCGAAATCGCGATGCCAGGCCTCGCCCGTGGCATCGGCGACGAACTCGACGGTGGTCGGCACCTCGTGCATGGATCCGGGCAGGCCGGCGAGGTTCGCGCACAGGCGCGCCAGCGGATTGCGGCCGCGCTCGATGCTGGCGATCCCTGCATAGCGCGCACTGCCGCGCACCGCATGCAGGCGGCGCAGGCTGTCCGGCAGCTTGAAATACGCCGCCCCCAACGCCTGCTGGAACAGGGTCGGACGCGCCGCTTCGCTCATCCTTCGATCCACGCCAGGGTGGCGATGCGGCCGCTGCGGCGGTCGCGGCGATGCGAGAAGAAACGCGCCGGGTCCGAGATCGTGCACAGGCCTCCGCCGTGCACATCGGCTACGCCGACGGCGGCGAGGCGTTGCCGCGCCAGTGCGTACAGGTCGACCTTCCAGTGGCCGGGCCGGGTCGGCGCAAAGGCCGCGGCCGCAGCGGCATCGCGGGAAACGAAGGCCTCGAATACTTCGCTCCCGATTTCATAGGCATCGGGGCCGGCGGCCGGGCCGAACCAGGCGACGATCCCGTTCGCGGGCGCCTGCATGGCCGCCACCGTCGCTTCCAGCACGCCATCGGCCAATCCGCGCCAACCGGCATGCGCGGCGGCGACCTCGCTGCCGTCCTTCGCCGCGAACACCACCGGCAGGCAGTCCGCGGTGAGGATGGCGAGCACGGTGCCGGCCCGGGAAGTGACCGCGGCGTCGGCTTCCGGCTCATCGTTGCCGGGCTCGACCGCGACGCCGATGCCGTGCACCTGCTGCAACCAACGCGGCGCCGACGGCAGCGCCAGCGCGGCGCGCAACTGCCGGCGGTTTTCGAGCGCCGCATCGGCCTCGTCGCCGCTACGCAGGCCCAGGTTGAACGTGTCGAACGGCGGCCCGGAAACGCCCAGCCCATGCCGGGTGGTGGTCAATGCGCGCACGCCCGGCGGCGCCGGCCAGTCGGCATCGAGCCAGGCGCTCATCGGCGCGAACGCTCCGCCTCGGCATGCGCGGCGGCATCCTCGCGCAGCAGCTTCATCAACTGCTGCATGTCCTCCGGCACCGGCGCGCTGCAACGCACCGGTTCGCCGCTGGCCGGATGCATGAATTCCAGCACTTCCGCATGCAGCGCCTGGCGCTTGAAGCCGCGCAAGGCGGCGATGAATTCGTCCGAGGCGCCCTTCGGCAACTTGAACGACCCGCCGTACAGCGGATCGCCGACGATCGGGTGCTTGAGGTGGGCCATGTGCACGCGGATCTGGTGGGTGCGGCCGGTTTCCAGCCGGCACTCCAGCGCGGTGTGGTTGCGGAAGCGCTCGCGCAGGCGGTAGTGGGTGACCGCGTCCTTGCCGTCCTCGCGCACCGCCATGCGCACGCGGTCGCGCGGGTGGCGGTCGATGGCCGCATTGGCGGTGCCGCCGGAGACCAGCGCGCCGACCACGATCGCCAGGTACTGGCGATGCACCTCGCGCGCGGACAGCTGCGCGACCAGCGCGGTATGCGCCGGCAGGTTGCGCGCGACCACCATCACCCCGGAAGTGTCCTTGTCCAGGCGATGGACGATGCCGGCGCGCGGCAGCAGCTCCAGGCCCGGGTCGCGGTGCAGCAGGGCATTCACCAGCGTCCCCGCCGGATTGCCGGCGCCGGGATGGACCACCAGCCCGGCCGGCTTGTCGATCACGAAAACATCGGCGTCCTCGTACAGGATGTCCAGCGGGATGTCCTCGGCCACCGCGTGGGTCTGGGTTTCCTGCACCGCGGTCAGGGTCACGGTCTCGCCGCCGCGCACCGGATCGCGGCCGCGGATCGAGGCGCCGTCCACGCTCACGTCGCCGGACTTGATCCAGGCGCTGAGCCGGGAACGCGAGTACTCCGGGAAAAGTTCCGCCAGTACCGCATCCAGCCGGCGGCCGGCGGCGGACTCGGGGACGATGGCTTGGCGGGGTTCGGCATTGCTGGTCATAGGCGGGTTGCGACCCCGTGCGGCGGCGAACGCCGGCACCGGGTTGGGCTTGGTTCAACCATGGGACTGTTATTATCCGTCCTTCATGCCTCCGGCGCCCGTTCGATGCCCATGACCCTCCGTTCCTCGCTGCTGCGCCCTGTTTTCATGCTTGCGCTCGTCGCCCTGGTCGCCGGCAGCGGTTGTGCCCGGGTCAAGGGCATGTTCAAGGACGAGGACAAGAACGAAGGCCTGCCGGTCAGCCAGCTGTACGACAAGGCGCACGGCTACATGGAAGGGGGCCGCTGGAGCAGCGCCAGCGAGACCTGGGGCCGGCTGATCGCGCAGTACCCGTACGGCCCGTACACCGAGCAGGCGCTGATGGAACAGGCCTATGCCGAGTACAAGGCCGGCAAGCACGACGACGCGGTGTCGACCATCGACCGCTTCATCCGCACCTACCCGACCCACAAGAACATCGCCTACCTCTATTACCTGCGCGGCCTGTCCAACATGAGCCGCAACACGGTGTTCCTGTCCAAGGCCTTCAAGCTGGACATGAGCAACCGCGACCTGCAGTCGCCGCAGCAGGCCTACAACGACTTCAACACGGTGGCGACGCGCTACCCGAACAGCCGCTACGCCGCCGACGCGCGCCAGCGCATGGTGTTCCTGCGCAACGAGTTCGCCCGCTTCGAGCTCAATACCGGCCTGTACTACCTGCGCCGCGGCGCCTGGGTGGCCGCCGCCGACCGCGCCACCTACCTGCTGGAAACCTACCCGCAGAGCGAATACCAGAACGATGCGGTGGCGATGCTGGGCGAGTCCTATACCCGCATGGGCAACACCGCCCTCGCCGCCGACGCCAGGCGCGTGCTGCAGCAGAACGACCCGCAGCATCCGTGGCTGAACGGCCGTTGGCCGCGCGGCCACGGTTTCTTCAGCCGGCTCAATCCGTTCGCGGGCGATACCAAGTAAGCGGCGCCAACCGCGTCGCGACCAAGGCCGGCGCCGCAGGGCGCCAGCCTTTGCGTTTCAGCTTTCGCGATAGCCGTTGCTGATCGGATAGCGCCGCTCGCGCCCGAACGCGCGCCGGCTCACCTTCGGCCCCGGCGCGGCCTGGTGCCGCTTCCATTCGCCGATCCGCACCAGCTTCAGCACCTTGTCGACGGTGGCCGCATCGAAGCCCGCCGCGACGATTTCCTCGCGCGACTGCTCCTGGTCGACATGGCGCAGCAGGATCGCGTCGAGCACGTCGTACGGCGGCAATGAATCCTGGTCCTTCTGGTTCTCGCGCAATTCGGCAGAAGGTGGGCGTTCGATCACCGCTTCCGGCACCACCCAGTCGCCGACGGTATTGCGCCAGCGCGCCAGCGCGAACACCTCGGTCTTGTACAGGTCCTTGATCGGCGCGTAACCGCCACACATGTCGCCGTAGATGGTGGCGTAGCCGACCGCGTATTCGCTCTTGTTGCCGGTGGTCAGCAGCAGCCCGCCGAACTTGTTGCTCAGCGCCATCAGCAGCGCGCCGCGGGTGCGCGACTGCAGGTTCTCCTCGGTGGTATCGACCGGCTTGCCGGCGAAGGTCTCGGCGAGCGTGTCGAGGTAGCCCTGGAACGGCTTCTCGATCGGCAGCGCGATCAGCTTCACCCCCATCGCGTCGCACTGCTCCTGCGCCAGGTCGTTGGACAGATCAGCGGTGTAGCGCGACGGCATCCGCACCGCGGTCACGTTCTCCGGCCCCAGCGCATCGGCGGCGATGGCCAGCACCAGCGAGGAATCGATGCCGCCGCTCAGCCCCAGCCAGGCCTTGTCGAAGCCGTTCTTGCGGCAGTAATCGCGGGTGCCGCGCACCACCGCGCGCCAGGCCAGCGCGTCGCGGCTTTCGTCGCCATCCTGCATCCACCGCACCGGGGTGAAGCGGCGCGACGCCGGATCGAAATCCACCACCAGCCACTGGTCGGTGAACGCCGCCGCGGCCGGATGCACCGTGCCATCGCCATCGGCGACCACCGACGCGCCATCGAACACCAGTGCATCCTGCCCGCCGACCACGTTCAAGTAGGCGATGGCCGCGCCGGTTTCGGAAACGCGCTGCGCCAGCAGGGCATCGCGCTGCGCATGCTTGTCGCGCTCGAACGGCGAGGCATTCGGCACCAGCACCAGTTGCGCACCTTTCGCCACGGTCGAGGCGATGGGTTCGGCGAACCACAGGTCCTCGCAGATCACCAGGCCGACTTGCGTGCCCTTGACCGCGAACACGCAATCGTCGCGGTCCGGGTCGACGTCGAAGTAGCGGCGCTCGTCGAACACCGCGTAGTTGGGCAGTTCGCGCTTGCGATAGGTGCTTTCGATGCCGCCATCGCGCAGCACGCTGGCGGCGTTGTAGACCACCGCACCCGCCGCCTGCGGCCAGCCGACGATGGCGACGATGCCGTGCACATTCGCGGCAATGCCGCTCAACGCGGTTTCGCAATCGCGCAGGAACGAGGGCCGGTACAGCAGGTCCTCCGGCGGATAGCCGCTGAGCGCGAGTTCCGGGAACAGCACGATGTCGGCCGCGTATTCGTCGCGCGCCTCGGCGATCATCCGCGCGATGCGCTCGCGGTTGCCGGCCACGTCGCCGACCGGGAAATCGAACTGCGCCATCGCGATGCGGAGCGTTTGCGACATCGATGCATCCTCGAAAAATGCGAAGGGCCGCACGCGGCGGCCCTTCGATCTGCTGCGTGTGGCGGCAGTTTACTTGGCGAGGCGCTTGGCGATCGCCGCGCCGAGGTCGCCCGGCGACTTCACCGTGGTCACGCCCGCCGCTTCCATCGCCGCGAACTTGCCTTCGGCCGTGCCCGAACCGCCCGAGGCGATCGCGCCGGCATGGCCCATGCGCTTGCCCTTCGGCGCGCTGGCGCCGGCGATGAAGCCGACCACCGGCTTGGTCACGTGCTTGGCGATGTACTCGGCCGCTTCTTCCTCGGCCGAACCGCCGATCTCGCCGACCATGATGATGCCCTCGGTCTGCGGGTCGTCCTGGAACAGCTTCAGCGCATCGATGAAGTTGGTGCCGTTGATCGGGTCGCCGCCGATGCCGATGCAGGTGGACTGGCCGAGGCCCGCGTCCGTGGTCTGCTTGACCGCTTCATAGGTCAGCGTGCCGCTGCGCGAGACGATGCCGACCTTGCCCGGCATGTGGATATGGCCCGGCATGATGCCGATCTTGCACTCGCCCGGGGTGATCACGCCGGGGCAGTTGGGGCCGACCAGGACCACGCCCGGGTAGCCCTTCAGGGTGTTCTTGACCCGCATCATGTCCAGCACCGGGATGCCTTCGGTGATGCAGACGATGACCTTGATGCCGGCATCGGCCGCTTCCAGGATCGCGTCGGCCGCGAACGGCGGCGGCACATAGATCACCGAGGCATCGGCGCCGGTCGCCTGCACCGCCTGCGCCATGGTGTCGAACACCGGCAGGCCCAGGTGCTGGGTGCCGCCCTTGCCCGGGGTCACGCCACCGACGACCTGGGTGCCGTAGTCGAGCATCTGCTGCGCGTGGAAGGTGCCCTGCGAACCGGTGAAGCCCTGCACCAGCACCTTCGTGTTCTTGTTGATCAAAACTGCCATTTCGGATTCCTCGAAGGTGTGGATCAGGCGGCGTTGGCGACGGCCGCAACCGCCTTCTTCGCGCCATCGTTGATGTCGTCGGCCGCGGTGATGGCCAGGCCGGAGTTCTTCAGCAGTTCCTTGCCGGCATCCACGTTGGTGCCTTCCAGGCGCACGATCACCGGCACCTTGACGCCCACTTCCTTGACCGCGGCGATGATGCCCTCGGCGATCATGTCGCAGCGGACGATGCCGCCGAAGATGTTGACGAAGATCGCCTTCACCGACGGCGAGCGCAGGATCAGCTTGAACGCCTCGGTGACCTTCTCCTTGTTGGCGCCGCCGCCGACGTCGAGGAAGTTGGCCGGCTCGCCGCCGTTCAACTTGATCACGTCCATGGTCGCCATCGCCAGGCCCGCGCCGTTGACCATGCAGCCGATGTTGCCGTCCATGGTCACGTAGTTGAGGTCGTACTTCGACGCCAGCACTTCGGTCTCGTCCTCCTGGCGGGTGTCGCGCATGGCGACCAGGTCGGCGTGGCGGAAGTTGGCGTTGTCGTCGGAATTGATCTTGCCGTCGAGCACGGCGAGGTCGCCGCTGGTGAGGATCGCCAGCGGGTTCAGTTCGACCAGCGCCAGGTCCTTGTCGTTGAACAGCTTGAACAGGCCCAGCATGATCTTGCTCAGCTGGCCGACCTGCTTGGCGTTCAGCCCCAGCGCGAAGCCGAGGTCGCGGGTCTGGTACGGCTGCAGGCCCTGCACGTAGTTCACGTGCAGGGTCTTGATCGCTTCGGGCTTCTCGTGCGCGACCTGCTCGATGTCCATGCCGCCTTCCGCCGAGGCGATGAAGGTCACGGTCTGGGTGGCGCGGTCGACCAGCACCGAGAGGTACAGCTCCTTGGCGATGTCGGTGGCCTGGGTGACCAGCACCGAATCCACCGGCAACTCGACGCCGGCGGTCTGGTAGGTCGCCATCCTGGTGCCCAGCATGGCCTTGGCGTACTGCTTCACTTCGTCCAGGGTCTTGGCCAGCTTGACGCCGCCGGCCTTGCCGCGGCCGCCGGCATGGATCTGCGCCTTGACCACCCAGAAATCGCCACCGATCGCCTTGGCGGCGGTCACCGCCTCGTCGGGGGAATGGGCAACCTGCCCGGCCGGAACGTTGATGCCGTAATCGCCAAACAGCTGCTTGGCCTGGTACTCGTGGAAATTCATGGGTCACCCGGGAGAGAGGACGGATCGCCGCCCCGGCCGCGGAACAGGCTGGGCGCGGGTAGAACCGCCATTTTAGCGTGTTGCGCCGCCGCATGCGGGCTTCGCGCATACTTCGGCCGATGCCGAGCCCCGATGCCAGCAAAGCTCCCCAGGACGCGATCCGGCGCGAGTTGTACCTGTTGACCCTGTACCGGATCCTGGAAGCAGCCCTGCTCTGCCTGGTGCTGTTCAGCCCGGTCGGCGCGCTGATGGGCGAACCGCGGCATGCCCTGCTCGGCCGGGCGGTGGCGGTCGCCTACCTGGCCGCGGCGGTCATCCTGTTCGCGACCGGCCGGCGTGGCGCGATCCGCACCCAGGCCCTGTACGGCGCGGTCGTCGACGTCGCCGCCGCCGCGCTGGCGATGCATGCATTGCCCGATTCCAGCGCCGGCATCGCGATGATGGTGCTGTTCAACGTGGGCGCCGCGGCTTTCCTGCTGCCGATGCGGCTGGGCCTGGGGGTGGCGGCGATGGCCTCGGCCGCGCTCGCCGGCGAATACCTCTGGAGCCTGCTGGGCGACAACGCGGCGACCCGGCCGCTGGCCGAAGCGCTGATGTTCGCGGTCAGCTACATGGCGGTCGCCACCCTCACCACCCTGCTGGGCCGGCAGATGCAGGCCAGCGAGGCGCTGGCCGAACGCCGCGGCAGCCAGGTCGCCAACCTGGCCGAGGTCAACGAACTCATCATCCGGCGCATGCGTACCGGCGTCCTGCTGGTGGACGGCAGCGGCGAGATCAAGCTGGCCAACGAGGCCGCGATGCTGCAGCTGGGCGGCTTCGCCGAGGGCCGGCGCGACCTGCTGCTGGCCGCGCCGCAACTGGCGTCGCGCCTGAAGCAGTGGCGCGAGAACGGCGATGCGAATGCGCAACCGCTGCAGCTGGCGCCCGACCTGCCGGAAGTGCTGCCGCGCTTCGCCCGCCTGCTTGCGGAAGGCGACCAGGCGCTGGTGTTCCTCGACGACACATCGCAAGTGGCGCGGCGTGCGGAATCGCTGACCCTGGCCACCCTGGGCCGCTTCTCCGCCAGCCTGGCCCACGAGATCCGCAATCCGCTGGCCGCGATCAGCTACGCGACGCAGTTGCTGGAGGAATCCCGCGAGATCCCGGAAGCCGACCGCCGCCTGCTGGAGATCATCTACCAGCAGACCCTGCGCATGAACGGCATCGTCGAGAACGTGCTGGGCCTGGCCCGGCGCGAACGCGCCCGCCCCGAACACGTGGAACTGGCCGGCTTCGTCCAGCATTTCGTCGAGGACTACCGCACCAGCCATCCGCTCAACGACGACCACCTGGATGCATCCGCACCCGCCGGCACGGTCGACGTGATGGTCGACCGCCGCCAACTGCAGCAGGTGGTGACCGTCCTGGTGCACAACGCGCTGGTATACGGCCGGATGCCGGGAGAACCCGCCCGCGTGGGGATCCGCGCCTACGCGGACGAACACGGCAACCCGGTGCTGGACGTCACCGACCGCGGCCCCGGGATCCCGGAAACCGTGGCGGAGCAGCTGTTCCGGCCGTTCTTCACCACCTCCGGCGAAGGCACCGGGCTGGGGCTCTACATCGCCCGCGAGCTGTGCCAGGCCAACCAGGCCAGCCTGGATTTCGTGCCCGTCCCCGGCGGCGGCGCGTGTTTCCGCATCCGCCTGCCGGGCATCCGGGCGATCGCCACGGCCTGAAACCGCCCGCCGGCCGATTGCCGCGCCACGTCGCACTTGGACGCTGCGCGGCAACGGGTTATCGTGCCCGCATGACGTCCCCCCGTAGCAACCAGGCCTGCGCCCTGATCGTCGATGACGAGCGCGACATCCGCGAATTGCTGGTGCTCACCCTTGGCCGCATGGGCCTGCGCTGCGATACCGCCTCCTCCCTGTCGGATGCCCGCAGCCTGCTGCGGCAGAACCGCTACGCGCTGTGCCTGACCGACATGCGCCTCGCCGACGGCTCCGGCGTGGACCTGGTGCGCGAGATCGCCCAGCTCTATTCGGAAACCCCGGTGGCGATGATCACCGCCTTCGGCAACCAGGATGCCGCGGTCGGCGCGCTCAAGGCCGGCGCCTTCGACTTCGTCAGCAAGCCGGTCGACCTGGGCGTGCTGCGCGGGCTGGTGCAGCACGCATTGAAGCTGGGCAGCGAAGCGCGCAAGGGCCCCGCGAATGCGCCCGACCCGGCCGCCACCCGCCTGCTGGGCGCCTCGCCGGCGATGGCCGACCTGCGCGCGACCCTGGCCAAGGTGGCGCGCAGCCAGGCGCCGGTCTACATCGCCGGCGAATCCGGCGTGGGCAAGGAACTGGTCGCGCGCACCATCCATGCCGAGGGCGCGCGCAATGCCGGGCCGTTCGTGCCGGTCAACTGCGGCGCGATCCCGGCCGAACTGATGGAAAGCGAGTTCTTCGGCCACAAGAAGGGCAGCTTCACCGGCGCCCACGCCGACAAGCCCGGCCTGTTCCAGGCGGCCGAAGGCGGCACCCTGTTCCTCGACGAAGTGGCCGAGCTGCCGCTGCCGATGCAGGTCAAGCTGCTGCGCGCCATCCAGGAGAAATCGGTGCGCCCGGTCGGCGCCAACAGCGAAGTGGCGGTCGACGTGCGCATCCTGTCGGCCACCCACAAGAACCTGGCCGCGCTGGTCGACGAAGGCCGCTTCCGCCATGACCTGTACTACCGCATCAACGTGATCGAGTTGCGGGTGCCGCCGTTGCGCGAACGCCGCGAAGACCTGCCCCTGCTCGCCGACGCGGTGCTGGCCCGGCTCGCCGTCGCCCAGCACCGGCCCAAGCCGCTGCTGCACGCGGATGCCGCGGACGCCCTGTCCCGCTACAACTTCCCGGGCAACGTGCGCGAACTGGAGAACATCCTGGAACGCGCCTTCGCCCTCGCCGACGACGACGGCATCCGCGCCGCCGACCTGCGCCTGCCGGAAGCGCGCCCCAGCGCCCCGGCCCAGGCCGCCGCTGCGCAACTGGATCCCAGCAAGATCGACCCGCGCGAATCCGCCGCCAGCGCCCTGCCCAGCTTCATCGAGGAAATCGAACGCAAGGCGATCGAGCAGGCGCTGACCGACAACCGCTACAACAAGACCCGCGCCGCCGCCCAGCTCGGCATCACCTTCCGCGCGCTGCGTTACAAGCTGAAGAAGCTCGGCATCGAATGACCGCCGCACTGCGGGCACGTGCATTCGCGCCCCAGTATTCCTGCGTGACCGGAAATCAATGCGTTGAGACCATACAATATGGTCGCAATGTGACCTAATTCGTCAGTTGCATCCGCAGGCAACCCGGAAAAATCGTGATTTCCATTTCAGAACACTCATCCAACATCGCCTGTCCGCCATTGGCATGCTTTCTGCGTTATAAATCCCGCACGTGCAGAAAGCGCATGGCTGCCGAAGGACCGTGACAGCGGTGCCGAAGTACGTGGATCACACCAACCACCCTAGGGGATACACCATGAAGAACCAGCAAGGCTTTACCCTGATCGAACTGATGATCGTGGTCGCGATCATCGCCATCCTGGCCGCCATCGCGCTGCCGGCGTACAACAACTACCGCATCCGCGCCGCCGAGAATGCATGCCTGGGTGAAGCCAAGGCGCAGATGAATTCCTACATCGCCGCGTCGGTCAACTCCATGACCCTCCCGACCTTCGTCGCCGGCGCCTGCGCATCGGGCACCCTGTCCACCGGCGCCTTCACGTCCGCCGCTCCGGGCGTGCGCGATCCGAACTGCGACATCAACTCGGGCACCTGCTCGCTGTAATCGAGCAAACAACATCCCGCTCGAATGGAAAGCCCCTCACCAGAGGGGCTTTCTTTTTTGCGGCTGGTCCGCGCGTCCGGGGCCAGATCAGCCCCCTCCCTAGCGTACTTAGAGACCGACGTCACGGTTCAGCACCAGGAGACGAAGGGCGTGCGGACATTGGCCCGGAAGTTGCTTTGTATTATTAGAAGCTAGGGGCACTTCTTGCCGGGGACAACATTCATGCGCGGGATCGCACGCGGCTTCACCCTGATCGAACTGATGATCGTGGTCGCGATCATCGCCATCCTGGCCGCCATCGCGCTGCCGGCCTACAACAATTACCGCATCCGTTCGGCCGAGAACGCCTGCCTCGCCGAGGCGACGAACTACGCACGTTTTTCGCTGACGGCCATCTACAACGACATCACGCCGCAGGCGCCCGTGATCGGAGCCTGCGCCTCGATCGATACGGTCGTCGACGTCAATACCGACATCGAGGCTGTCCCGCAGTCGCCCGGCAACAGGCACACCAACTGCGACATGAACTCGGCCAGCTGCTCGCTCAACTGACGAACCGCTAGCCCGCTGGCACTCCTGCCGCAAACGATCCTCGGGGGGCGGCGGCCGTGCCGGCACGCCCAGCGACGGATTTCGGATAGGCGGATTCCTCCAGCGGGCTTGGCGGGAGCACCGCGGTAGGCGCAAGCCATGGGCAATCACCCATAATCCGGCTTGCCATTGCCTTAGTCCATGCGAATGCGAACACCCGCCAGTCGGTTCCTGCTCGTCAGCCTGATCGTTGCCCTGCTTGCAGGCATTGTGTTCGCACCGGGCTTGCCCGGCGATTTCGTTTTCGACGACATACCCAACATCGTCAACAACGAGGCCATACAGCTGAAGACGCTGGACGCGGATGCCTTGCTCCGCACGATCGCCGCGCCACAACTGTCGGGCAACATGCGGACGTTGCCGACCCTCAGCTTCGCGCTTGATTTCTGGCGAGGCGGCGGCGCCGACCCTGCGGTCTTCAAGGCCACCAATATCGTCCTCCAGGCGCTCACTGCCTGCGTACTGGCCTGGCTCTTCCGCAGCCTGCTGCTGATCGCGGGGGTGCGCGAGGAACAGGCGCGATGGCAGGCGGGGGCGCTCGCGTTGGCCTGGGCCGTACACCCCTTGCAGGTGTCCTCCGTGCTCTACGTAGTGCAACGCATGCAGACGATGAGCACGCTGTTCGTGGTGCTGGCGCTCCTGGCCTACCTGAAGGCACGACGCGCGCAGATCGATGGCCGTCCTGCACGGACGGCGATGTTGACCACCTTCTTCCTGTGGGTGCTGGCCATGGGGTGCAAGGAAGACGCGGTTTTGCTGCCCGCGTATACGCTTGCCCTGGAATTGACCGTACTGCGCTTCCAAGCGGCCGACATGCGCACCTCGGGCATCCTGCGCCGCGGCTACATGATCGCGACACTGGCCGGAACCGCAGCCTACCTCTTCATAGTGGTTCCTCATTTCTGGCAGTGGGATGCCTATCCGGGACGAGACTTCTCCACATGGGAGCGCTTGCTCACCCAGGCGAGAGTGCTCTGCATGTACGGGTGGCAAATCCTGCTGCCCATGCCGCAACACATGCCCTTCTACTACGACTGGCTGGAGCCCTCGCGGGGCCTGCTGCAACCATGGACGACCTTGCCTGCCATCGCAGCGCTTGCGGCATTGCTGGCCGTGGCATGGCGGCTGCGCGTGCGCCGCCCGCTTTTTGCCCTAGGCGTATTCCTGTTCTTCAGCGCGCACTTCATCGCGAGCAACGTGGTTGGGCTGGAACTGGCATTCGAGCACCGCAATCACTTCGCCCTGGTCGGCGCCGTGCTGGCGATCGGTAGCGCGCTGGCGGGCGCAGGCGAACGCCTGCGGATCCGCCGGTCCGCGCAGGCCGCCCTGTGCGCCGCCCTGCTGCTCGCGTTGGGCGGCGCCGATGCCCTGCGCGCCCATGATTGGCGCAGCAGGATGGCGCTCGCCGAGGCAAGCACGAAGATCGCTCCGCATTCCGCGCGCGCCTGGATCCTGTTGTGCGCGGGGCGCTATGAGGCAGGTGGCGGCGCCGTCGGAGGCAACCCGTTTCTGGACGAAGCGATCGACGCCTGCAGCAAAGGCGCGCAGCTCGCCCCGTATGCGCTCAACAACCCGATGTTGCTGGTCGTGCTGAAGACGCTGCGCGGCGACGTGGAGCCGCAGGATTGGGCACGGCTGCAGCACAGGATCGAAACGGTAGACATGAGCCTCGACAATCGCCGGGCACCGCTGATCCTCACCCACAACGCGCGCGAAGGCGTGAAGCTCGACAAACAGGGCATGTTGAAGGCCCTTTCCACCCTGCTCCGCAGGGCGCCGCTGAAGCCCTTCGAACTCGCCTCGATCAGCTACTTCATCATGAACGACCTCGGTGAACCCGACACGGCGCTCCCGTTCTTCATCCAAGCCATCGAGGCGGTTCCCCCGTACGATCCATTCCCCGCGCAACTTGCCGCCGAACTCAGGGCCAAGGGCAGGCCGGACCTGGCCGCGACGATCGAACAGCTCGGCACTGCCAGGCGCGGCCTGCCTGGCGAGGCAGGCAACTGAAGGACGCTGCTAGAGGAAACCCGAAGCAGCATACTATCCGTCACGGCAAGCGGGCCCATCCCTGCGGTCCGACCCGACATCATCCTTCGGCGCCCCCGACACAAACGCACCTTCCCACATGAAAGCAGTCATCCTCGCCGGCGGCCTCGGCACCCGCATCAGTGAAGAAACCACGGTGCGCCCCAAGCCAATGGTCGAGATCGGCGGCATGCCGGTGCTCTGGCACATCCTCAAGGCCTACTCGCACCACGGCATCAACGACTTCGTCATCTGCCTTGGATACAAGGGCTACATGATCAAGGAGTACTTCGCCAACTATTTCCTGCACATGTCGGACGTCACTTTCGACATGCGCACGAACCAGCTGGAAGTGCACGAAAAACACGCCGAACCGTGGCGCGTGACGCTGGTAGACACTGGCATCGGGACGCAGACCGGCGGGCGCCTCAAGCGGGTACGCCCATATCTGGATGACGAGGCATTCTTCTTCACCTACGGCGATGGCGTCTCCGACATCGACATCGGCGCCGAACTTGCGTTCCATCGAGACAAGGGCACGTTGGCCACCATGTGCGCAGTACAGCCACCGGGACGGTTCGGCGCCATCGACATCGACGGCCATCGCATCACTCGCTTCGAGGAAAAGCCGGTTGGCGACGGCAGCTGGGTCAACGGTGGCTACTTCGTGCTGGAGCCCGGGGCGCTCGATTACATCGACGACGACGACACCATCTGGGAGCGCGCGCCGCTGGAACGGCTCGCCCACGATGGGCAGCTCTCGGCATATACGCATCGCGGGTTCTGGCACCCCATGGATACCCTACGCGACAAGCACAAACTCGAAGACCTCTGGCAAACCGGGCAGGCGCCGTGGAAAGTGTGGCCTTGACCGGGTTTGGCGGCTTCTACGCCGGCAAGCGCGTACTGATCACCGGCCACACCGGGTTCAAGGGCTCGTGGCTCGCGCTGTGGCTGCGTGCACTCGGCGCCAAGGTCGCCGGCCTGGCGCTCGCGCCCGAGACCAGCCCGGCGCACTGGACCCTGCTTGGGCTCGATGGCATCGCCGACCACCGCGTCGACGTGCGCGATCCGCTGGCGGTTCACGCGGTCATGCAAGGCCATCGCCCGGACATCGTGTTCCATCTTGCCGCGCAACCGCTGGTGCGCCGAAGCTACCGCGAACCCGAGGCGACGTTTTCCACCAACGTCACCGGGCTGATCCATCTGTTCGAAGCCGTGCGTGCCTGCGATGCCGTTCGCGTGCTGGTCAACGCCACCACCGACAAGGTATATGCCGAGCACGCCGGCGGGAGCGGCTACGTGGAAACCGATCCACTGGGTGGCCACGACCCCTACAGCAGCTCCAAGGCCTGCGCGGAACTTGTGTCGGACTGCTACCGCAGGAGTTTTTTCGACACCGGCGGCGGCGTGCGCATCGCCACGGCCCGTGCCGGCAACGTGATCGGCGGCGGCGATTGGGCCGAGGACCGGCTGGTGCCGGATCTAGTCCGCGCCGCGGCCTCGGGACGGGCGCTGAAGATCCGCAACCCGCACGCCATCCGCCCTTGGCAACACGTGCTGGAGCCCCTGTCGGGCTACCTGTGCCTGGCGCAGCGCCTGTGGAACGACGCAAGCCTCGCCGGGCCCTGGAATTTCGGACCTGGTCCCGCTGGGGAAATCAGCGTGCAGTCGCTGGTCGAGCGGCTCGCGGCGCACTGGAACGCCATCGGCATCGAGCCCGATGGCGGTGCGCACCCGCACGAGGCCGCCACCTTGCGGCTCGACACCGGCAAGGCCCGCTTGCACCTGGCATGGCGGCCGGTCTGGGACATCGAAGCAACGCTCGCGCGGACCGCCGCGTGGTACCGCGGCTTCCACGATCGCGCCCGCGTGGACAGCGCGGATGACCTGTCCGCCTACATCGACGATGCGCGACGACGCGGGCTGGAGTGGGCAACGTGAAGTTGCATCCCACGCCGCTGGCAGGCATGCATGAAATCGAGCTCACGCCCACGGGCGATGCGCGCGGCCGTTTCACGCGCCTGTTCTGCGAAAGGGAATTCGCCGACATCCGCCCCGGGCTGCACTTCACACAGGTCAACTTCTCGGAAACCCGTGGTCGCGGCATCGTCCGCGGACTGCATTACCAAACGCCTCCAGCGATGGAAGCCAAGCTCATCCGCTGCCTGCGTGGCCGTGTGTTCGACGTGGCGGTGGACTTGCGCGCCGGCTCGCCCACCTTCCTGCACTGGCATGCCATGGAATTGGGCGGGGACAATGACCGAGCCGTCTTCATTCCCGAGGGTTTCGCCCATGGGTTCCAGACACTGAGCGACGAGGCCGACCTCCTGTACATGCACACTGCACCCTGGACCCCGGAATGCGAGGCCGGCATCCGCCACGACGACCCGCGCCTGGCGATCGCCTGGCCACTGCCTGCGACCGGGTTGTCGACGCGCGACCTGGGCTATGCGCACATCGGCGATGGCTTCGAAGGGTGGCGCCCGTGAAGTGCCGCTTCTGCCACTCGCCGCTGCACGACGTGTTCCTGGACCTTGGCAGCGCACCGCCCTCCAACGCGTTCCTGCGGGCAGAAGACCTCGATGCGCCCGAGGCCTGGTACCCGCTCAAGCTCCACGCCTGCGGCCATTGCCACCTGGTGCAGGTGGACGAAGTACAACGGCACGATGCGCTGTTCTCCGGCGACTACGTGTACTTCTCTTCGTACTCGCGCAGCTGGCTCGAGCACGCCGCACGCTACGTCGAGCACGCCGCCGAACGACTGCGGCTGGGTCCGCAGAGCCAGGTCGTGGAGATCGCCTCCAACGACGGCTACCTGTTGCAGTACGTCAAGGCGCGGAACATTCCCTGTGTCGGCATCGAGCCCACCGCCAGCACGGCGGCGGCGGCACGCGAGCGCGGCATCGAGACCATGGAACAGTTCTTCGGCCAGCGCTTCGCGGGAGAGTTCGTGGCATCCCGCGGCAAGGCGGACCTGGCCATCGCCAACAACGTGCTGGCCCACGTGCCGGGGATCAACGATTTCGTCGCGGGCCTCTCGATCATCCTTGCCCCGCAAGGCACCATCACGATCGAGTTCCCCCACCTGATGCAACTGCTCGCGCAGCGCCAGTTCGACACCGTCTACCACGAGCACTTCTCGTATCTTTCGTTGCACACCGTGCGGCGGATCCTCGCCGCGCACGGCCTGCGCATCTGGGACGTCGAACAGCTCGGCACGCATGGCGGCTCGCTGCGCCTGTGGGCCTGCCACCGCGAGGCCAGCCATCCCGAGACCCCGGCCGTCGCCGCATTGCTCGAGGAGGAGCGGGCTGCCGGCATGCTGGACCCGTCCCGATACCGCGGCTTCCAGCCACTGGCCGATGCGATCAAGAACGACTTCCTCGCCTTCCTCTTGGACTGCAAGCGCGAGGGCAAGCTGGTGGCGGGGTACGGCGCCGCCGCCAAGGGCAACACCCTGCTCAACTACGCCGGCGTGCGGCCGGACCTGCTTGGCTATGTCGTCGATGCCTCGCCGCACAAGCAGGGCCGCTACCTGCCAGGCTCGCGCATCCCGGTGGTCGCCGAAACGCGGATCCGCGAAACCCGCCCCGACTTCGTGGTGATACTGCCCTGGAACCTGCGCGAGGAAATCACCTCGCAGTTGGCGTACATCGGCGAATGGGGCGGGAAATTCGTCACCGCGGTCCCGCAACTGGAAGTGTCATGAACGCCCACGCCCCGAGCGACCGCATCTATTACACCAAGCCCTCGATCTCGGCGCTGGAGATCGGCTACGCCAACGATGCCGTCGCCAATGGCTGGGGCGAGCGCTGCTACGAATACATCGAACGCTTCGAACGGCTGTTCAAGCAACACCTCGGCGTGCGCCACGCCATCGCCACTTCCAGCGCCACCGGCGCCCTCCACATGGGCATGGCGGGACTCGGCATCGGGCCCGGCGACGAAGTGATCCTCGCCGACATCAACTGGATCGCCTCCGTGGTGCCCATCGTGCACCTCGGCGCAAAACCGGTGTTGGTCGACGTGCTGCCGGACAGCTGGTGCATCGATCCGGCCGCCGTGGAAGCCGCGATCACGTCGCGGACCAAGGCGATCCTCGCCGTCCACCTCTACGGCAACCTCTGCGACATCGACGCGCTCGCGGCGATCGCGGACAGGCACGGGTTGCACCTCATCGAGGACGCCGCCGAGGCGATCGGCTCGGCCTGGCATGGTCGACGGGCCGGTTCGATGGGCGCATTCGGCGCATTCTCGTTCCACGGCACCAAGACCATCACCACCGGCGAAGGAGGCCTTTTCGTCACCGACGACGATGCGCTGTACGAACGCGTGCTCACGCTGTCGAACCACGGCCGCGCACGCGGCGAAACGCGGCAATTCTGGCCGGAACGCATCGGCTTCAAGTACAAGATGTCGAACGTGCAGGCAGCGATCGGCTGCGGGCAGCTGGAGCGGATCGATGAACTGATCGCGGGGAAGCGGCGCGTGTTCGAAGGCTATCGCACCGAGCTTGAAGGGCTGCCACTGCGCATGAACCCGGAACCCGCGGGCACGGTCAACGGTTACTGGATGCCGACCATCGTCGCAGACGCACCCTTCGACCGGGAAGCGCTGATTGCCCGGTTCAAGGCGGACAACATCGACGGGCGGGTGTTCTTCTGGCCTCTTTCGTCCCTGCCGATGTTTGATCATCAGCCGCAACACCACGTCAGTCACGCACTTGCTCGGTGTTCGCTGAACCTACCCAGCTACCATGACCTCACGTGCGCACAGATCGCGCGCGTCGCCGGACATGTGATCAAGCACCTCGGCCGGAGCCCGCGATGAATTCGACGCCACTGTCCGCCGTCCAGCTAGACGCGTTCCGGCGCGACGGCCTGCTGGTGGTACCCGGCTTCTACGATGCGCGCACCCAATTGCTGCCCATCCAACGCGCGATCCACCACGTGATCGGCCAGGTGATGCTGCGCCACGGAATTCGCGACGAACGCGCGCCGTTCGATGCGGGAAATTTCGACGACGGCTACGCCGCGCTCATCGCCATCGATCGTTCATGGGGTAGCGAGGTTTACGACGCAGTAAAGCAGATCCCGGCGTTCATCCGCCTGCTCGCCGACTTGCGCCATGAGCGGGTGTTCGCGCAATTGCGGCCCGGCTCGGCGCCCGCCATCGCCGCTGGCGGCTACGGCATCCGCATCGACAATCCCGCGGAAGACCGTTTCCGCGCCGAGTGGCACCAGGAATATCCAGCGCAACTGCGCAGTCTCGACGGACTGGTCTTCTGGAGCCCGCTGCGAGCGGTAACGGAAGAACTCGGCCCGGTGCGTTTTTGCCCCGGCTCCCACTCCAACGGACCGATCCCGGTACTAACCCAACCGGAACCAGGCAGCGAACGCAGCGGTGCATATGCACTCAGACTACAAGACGAGGAACAGGTGATTGGACGCTATGCCGAGGTCGCACCACTCACCGTCCCTGGCGACTTGGTACTAATCGACTTCCTCACGCTGCATGCGTCCGGCTACAACCGGAGCATGCGCCCGCGCTGGTCCATGCAGTTTCGGTACTTCAATTTCAACGAGCCGACCGGCCGCGCGCACGGCTGGAAAGGCTCGTTCGCCGCTGGCGTCGATTTCCGCCAGATCCACCCCGAACTTTGCGCCGACTGATGGCCACATCAGATGCCAATGCATGCAACGTATGCCGCGCGCCGCTCGGCACGGCACTGTATCGCTCTATCGACGGCCAGTCGCTGACTTCGTTGTGCCGCCAGCACCCTTCCACCACCGAAGTGTTCGCATGCATGGTGTGCGGGCACCTGCAGACGCGCGCAATCCAGGACATCGACGCATTCTACGACCACGATTACGACATCTTGGTCGACAGCGAGGAAGAGGATCAGATATACGAGATGCGCGACGGCGCGCCGATATACCGGACTGCGCACCAAGTCCGAGTTCTGCGCGAAACGCTTGGCGACATCGCGGGACCCCTGCTGCTGCTCGACTATGGCTGCGCCAAGAGCTCCACCATCCGGACGCTGTGCGCGCAGGAGCCAGGCATCGTGCCGCATCTCTACGATGTCAGCTCTCGCTACGAGTCATTCTGGAGCACTTTCGTCCCGCGAGAGAACTGCGCGATCAAGCGCACGCCTGCAAGCTGGCAGGAGCGCTTCGACCTGGTCACCTCGTTCTTTTCGCTTGAACACATCCCCAATGTTGCAGACACGCTGGGCCATATCGCTTCCCTGATGCGCCCGGGCGGTCGGCTCTATGCAGTGGTGCCGAACGTACTGACAAACATCGCCGACTTCGTGGTGGTCGACCACTGCAACCACTTCACCGCACCATCCCTCGCGCAGCTTGTCGCGGCAGCCGGGCTGATCACCGAATGCATCGACGACATGGCGCATCGCGGCGCATTCGTGCTGTTGGCGCGAAAACCCGAAGATGGCCTGACCCCCGCTGCGCCAAACGACCGCGCCGGGGTCGAACGTGCCTGCACCGAACTTTCCAGCCTGGCCAGCTTCTGGCGCGACGCAGGCGGACGCGTTCGCGAATTCGAGCGCGTGCTACCAATCCAGGCGCAAGTAGCCATCTACGGCGCCGGGTTCTACGGGGCGTTCCTGCGCTCCAGCCTGGCTTGTCCCGAACGCGTCGCATGCCACCTCGACAACAACCCGTTCCTGCACGGCCAATCCTTCGACCACAAGCCGATACTGCCGCCCGAACGGCTTCCTGCCGAACTCGACGCGGTATTGATCGGTCTCAATCCGGCGCATGCCCGCCAGATCATTGCGGATATCCCGGCGCTTGCGCGCCCCGGCCTGAAGCTGTTCTTCCTATGATCGGCCCGATGCTCGAAGGCACAATGCTGCAACTGCGCGGTTGGCGCGAAGCCGACTTGCCGGCGCTTTCGATACTGCGCAGCGACGTGGAGTTGCAGGCGAAGCTGATGGCACGCGCGCAGCCGAATCCAATCGGGCGCGTGCGTGAATGGCTGTTGGAACGCGCGAACCAGATCGACCTCTTGCTCTTCGTGATCGCCGCGCGCGATGACGATGCCGTTCTAGGCTATGTGCAAGCCGCGGCTCTGGACACCTTCCAGGGCCACTGCGAACTTGGGATCTGCCTGTCGCCAGATGCGCAGGGCAGGGGTATCGCTGCTGCGGCAATCGACCTGCTGCACAGGTACTTGTTCGACCGATATCGCATTCGCAAGGTTGGCTTGCGGGTACGCGCAGACAACGCGCGCGCCATCGCCTTCTATCGCCGTGAAGGTTATCTCGAAGTCGGCCGACTCGCGGGTCACTACCGCGAGGACGAGGCCTATATCGACGTGATCCTGATGGAGCGCTTCCTATCCGACGCGGCAGCTGCACCGGTTTCGTCGGAATGAAAGTCGTGATCTCGCAACCGATGCTATTCCCATGGATCGGCTTGCTCGAACAGATCCGCTTGGCGGATATATACGTGCACTACACCGATGTGCAGTTCTCCAAGGGAAGCTTCGTCAACCGCGTCCAGATCAAGACTGCCGCCGGACCGCGCTGGATGACCGTACCGCTTGCAGACCTGCACCTGGGCCAGCGCATCAACCAAGTGCGGGCCAGCGACAAGCGCGCTTGGCGCGAGGAGCACCTGGCCCTGCTGACCGGCGCATATCGAGACGCGCCATACCGCGACGCAATGATCGACCTGGTGCGTGGCGTGTACGCGCGCGACTACGCCGACCTCGGAGGATTGGCCGCCGAGTCCCTGCTGGCACTCTGTGGATACTACGACCTCGGTCGCGACTGCCGCTTCGTCGATGTCGCCCAACTCGACATAAGCGGCAGTGGCAGCTCGCGCGTGCTCGATATCGTTCGCTCACTCGGCGGCACCGTCTATGTCACAGGCCACGGTGCCGCCCGCTACCTAGACCACGCAGCGTTCGATCGCGCTGGCATCTCGGTGGAATACATGGACTACGCCAAAGCGCATTATCCGCAGCTGCACGGCGAGTTCACCCCATTCGTATCCGCGCTGGATCTGGTTGCCAATGCCGGCCCTCGGGGCGGCGAATTCATCCGTCCGCGCACCACTCCCTGGAAGGACTTCCCCACCCATGAACGAGACCGAGCGCTTTCAGGCTGAGGTTGCCGGCAACATCGCCGGCTTGAAGCAGGATTCCGATGTGCAGGCGCTTTCGCGGATCTGGCTGCGCGAAATCACCAGGCACAAGTATGCCTACAATTTCCACTGGCTCGGCCGGCCGGTGATCCAGTTCCCGCAAGACATGGCTGCATTGCAGGAGCTGATATGGGACGTGCGGCCCGATCTGATCATCGAAACTGGCATCGCTCATGGCGGGTCATTGATGCTCAGCGCTTCGTTGTTGGCGCTGCTGGATTACTGCGAAGCGTCCGAGGCAGGCACGGCGCTCGACCCGCGCATGCCTAAGCGCAAGGTGCTTGGCATTGACATAGACATCCGCCGCCACAACCGCGAAGCGATCGAGGCTCATCCGATGGCGGCGCGCATCGAGATGATCGAAGGCTCGTCGGTCGACGCTGATGTCGTGAGGCGCGTACGCAAACGGGCCGCAGGGCAACGCGTGTTGGTACTTCTCGATTCCAACCACACACATGATCACGTGCTCGCGGAGCTGGAGGCTTATGCGACATTGGTGGAGCCCGGCAGTTACTGCGTGGTGTACGACACCTTGATCGAGGACATGCCGAATGAACTTATCCAGGATCGGCCCTGGGCCAAGGCAACAACCCGAAGACGGCCGTGCGCGAGTTCCTTTCCCGCAATCGGGATTTCGTGGCGGACGAAGACATCGCGGCCAAGCTGCTGATCACGGTCGCGCCCGGCGGCTATCTGAGGCGCGTCGCCAATGGCGACTGAGTCGGGCATTCCGGAAGATGTATCGGGCGGACGGAATCCGCCTCTGGTGTCGATCGGGCTGTTTGCTTACAACGAGGCGCGCTTCCTGCGAACGACGCTTGAAAGCCTGCTGGCCCAGGATTATGCCAACGTCGAGATCGTGATCTCGGACAACGGCTCCACGGACGAAACGGAAGAAATCTGCCGGGATTATGCGCAACGCTCCGCTCGGATCCGCTATTACAGGCAGCCGCACAACGTGGGGGCCGCCGCCAACTCAATCCACGTGCTGGAGCAGGCAGCGGGGCAGTATTTCATGTGGGCGTCGGGACACGATGTCTGGTCGCCGACGCTGATTTCGACATGCGTGGCGCTGCTGGAAGAGCATCCTTCTGCGGTGCTGGCTTTCGGCACAGCCCGCTGGATCGACGAAGAAGACCATGCTTGGGACAAAGAGTCCGGCTGGTACGATACTCGTGGAATGGATCCGATGCTGCGGTTTTTCACGGCCTTCTGGGGAAACGCCCACCCAGTCCTCGGCCTGATCCGCACCCGCCATCTGCGCGAGCTGCCCAAGATCCATGCATGCGTTGGGGCCGACCAGATCGTGCTTGTTGAACTGGCATTGAAAGGCGATTTCCTGCACGCGCCGGACGCCGTCTGGTGGCGCCGCCAACCTCGCAAGCGCGAATCCCACATGGATCGCATGCGGCGTTACAGGAGCGAGGACTTCGGCCTTGCCAAAAGCTGGCTGGATCGCAACCTGCCCCTGTTGCGGTTGCCGCTGGAACAGGCGCGCGCGGTGCTGCGCAGCCAACTGGATGCCAGCGAGAAAATCGCGGTGCTACTGGCGCTCATGCCTGCGTTTCTGGTGCGCTACCTAGCGGGCCGGAAAGCCTGATGCACGACCAGCATTCCGGGCAGCCATCCCAGCCCGGCATTTCGCCCGCCATCACGCTTGCCCGCAAGGCACTGCGGATCGCCAAGCTGCTCTTCACGCCTGCTGCGGTCGCCTTTCTCCTTTACTTCGCATGGGAAAGCCGCGAGTCTCTTCGCGAAGTAGTCGCCAGCGGCCAGCTGAAGCGCTTGCCAATTGCAGTGCTTCTCTGGTCGCTGATGCCGTTACTGGCTCCATTGTTCGCACAAACAGTGTTCCGCGCATTGGGCCATCGCTTTTCTTACCGGCGGCTTGCGGTCATTCACATCGGCAATCTGCCAGCACGATATATCCCCGGCGGAATCTGGCATACGGTCGGGAGGGTCACTGCATTCTCCGACCTGGGCGCTGGAAAACGCGATATTGCGGTGTTCGTGCTTCTGGAGAATGTGCTAGCCGTCAGCCTGGCCTTCGTACTAGGCGGTCCATTGGTTGCGCTGTATCGCGGACTGACAGACTGGGGATTGATCGCCGCACTGGCGGGCATTGGCGGCACCCTGGGACTGACTTCCCTGCCATGGCTGCTCAACCATCACCTGGCAAGGAGGCGAAAGAAATTTCCAGCACGCGAATATTTGATGTGCGCTGGAACAGTGGCAATTTCATGGTGCATCGGCGCCACTGCATTCGTTGTATTCCTGACGGCTTTCCCCGATCTCGACATGCGTTTTTCGGCATTGGAGACTGGTGCCACTTACCTGTTCGCATGGGGCATGGGGTTCATTGCCTTTTTTGCCCCACAAGGCATCGGCGTATTCGAGGCCGTTGCCGGAGACATGATCAGCGGCACTGGATCGATCGGGAACGTCGCTGCGTTGCTGGCTGGGTTCCGGCTCATCATCCTGCTGTCGGATGCGCTTGTATGGGGCATGTACCAACTCGGCCGAATGGCGGTTCAACGCAGAAAGAGAGTCGCAACGAACGCCACACGAGCGGGAACCGAGCGGAACTAGGTGCCGCCATCGCCTTTCTGGTAGGTAAGGTTCGTGATCTGTTCGGACACCAAGCCGATCAGGAAGATGATGACCGCCGCGCTGAACAGCAGCGTGCTCATGTTGGTGAATCGGCCTTGCGTATGGAAGGTGTAGCCGTAGTACCCCAACCCCAGCGCGAAGAAGGTGGCCGATGCGGGCACGAACAGCTTCAGGGGCGAGTACAGGCTGGCGATCTTGAAAATGATGAGCAGGAAGCGGACGCCGTCCTTCAACGGTCGGATATGGCTGCTGGTGCCCACCCGCCTGGCGACTGGGATCGGCACATAGGCCACCGGGTAGGCGCTACGGAAGAACGCCATGGTGCTGGTGGTGGGGTAGCTGAAGCCGTTGGGCAGCAGGTGCAGGAACTCGCGGAACCTGTCCGCGCGCACGGCGCGGAAGCCGGAGGTCAGATCCACCACCTTGTGTCCCGTCATCCAGCTGGCCAGGCGGTTGTAGAAACCATTCGCAAGCCCACGCTGGAGGTTGGCCTGCCCACTGCGGTCCCGGGCACCGACTGCCATGTCGAAGCCCTCGGCCAGCTTTGCCAGTAGCAGAGGGATATCGGCCGGATCGTGCTGGCCGTCCGCATCCATGAACACTAGTATCTCGCCGGTCGCGGCGCGGGCACCGCGCTTCACGGCAGCACCGTTGCCCATTCCATAGGGAGCGGACAGCACCCGTGCGCCAGCATCAGCGGCCACGGATCGCGTGGCATCGGTGGAACCATCATCGACCACGATGATGTCCGCATCGGGCAGGATCCGATGGATACCGGGTAATGTCCTGCGAAGGCCTTCCGCTTCATTGCGGGCCGGCAGGATGACCGTCACCGAGGGTTTGACTGGGTTTTCCATGGCCGAAAGCGTAACGCGGATAGCCAATGCGTGCGCCCCTGCCACCCCCTAGCTTGGGCGGAACAATGCCTTGTGGGACGGTTTTGCAGTAAAGTCAGACCATCGCCGGGGAGCGTAGGCCATGAGCGCAGTCACGTCCGCCAATCTGATGGGCATTACCGGCATTGCGCGGCGCCTGGTACTGGACGGCGCCATGGACGAAGGTGCGGCGCGCAGGGCGATGGATGCGGCAACAGCGGCGAAAGTACCGCTGGCGACTTATATCGCGGACAAGCGCTTGGCGGATCCCGGGGCGCTTGCGGCAGCCTATTCCATGGAATTCGGCATGCCGCTGGTGGATCCCCTGGCGATCGACCCCGGTCAATCCGCGATGCGGCTGGTCAAGGAGGAACTGGTGCGCAAGCACCAGGTACTGCCACTGTTCAAGCGCGGCAGTCGCCTATTTGTCGGCGTTTCCGACCCGACCGACCATGGTGCGCTGGACGAAATCAAGTTCCACACCAACCTGACAGTCGAGCCGATATTGATCGATGCAGAGCGCCTGAAGCGCAGCATCGATGGCTGGCTGGAGGCGGCCGAGGATCTCGCCGACGCCGACAACGACGGCCTGGAGGGCCTGGACGTCAGCGGCGGGGACGAGGATCTCAGCAACGATTCCGGCGTGGATGCCGGCGGGGATGACACCCCGGTGGTCAAGTTCGTCAATAAGGTGCTGGTGGACGCCATCCGCAAGGGCGCATCGGACATCCATTTCGAACCCTACGAAACCGAATACCGGGTCAGGCTGCGCATCGACGGCATCCTGAAGACGGTCAAGCGTGTGCCGGTCAAGCTTCACCAGCGCATCGCCGCGCGCGTCAAGGTCATGGCCCAGTTGGACATCGCCGAGAAGCGGGTACCACAGGACGGGCGCATCAAGCTGAACCTGTCCAAGACCAAGCAGATCGATTTCCGCGTCAGCACCCTGCCGACCCTGTTCGGTGAGAAGGTGGTGATGCGCATCCTGGACGGCAGTGCCGCAAAGTTGGGCATCGACAAGCTCGGCTACGAGCAGGTCCAGCAGAAACTCTTCCTGGATGCGATCCACAAGCCCTATGGCATGGTGCTGGTTACCGGCCCAACCGGCTCGGGCAAGACGGTGAGCCTGTACACCGCGCTCGGGATCCTCAACGACGAAACCCGCAACATCAGCACGGTGGAGGATCCGGTCGAGATCCGGCTGCCAGGGGTCAACCAGGTCCAGCAGAACACCAAGCGCGGCATGACCTTCGCCGCCGCGCTGCGAAGCTTCCTGCGCCAGGATCCGGACATCATCATGGTCGGCGAAATCCGCGACCTGGAAACCGCCGAAATCGCGGTGAAGGCGGCGCAGACCGGCCACATGGTGCTGTCGACGCTTCACACAAACGACGCACCGCAGACCATCGCCCGTCTGATGAACATGGGCATCGCGCCCTACAACATCACCAGCTCGGTCAGCCTGGTGATCGCCCAGCGCCTGGTCCGCCGCCTGCACGATTGCAAACGTGCCGTGCACCTCCCCGAGCATGCGTTGCTCGCCGAGGGCTTCACCGCCGACGAAGTCCACGCAGGCATCACCCTCTACGAGGCAGTGGGCTGCGAGGATTGCACCGAAGGGTACAAGGGCCGTTCGGGCGTCTACCAGGTGATGCCGATGACCGACGAGATCCAGCAGATCGTACTGGCCGGTGGTAATGTCCAGCAGATCACCGAGGCAGCCTTGATCAGCGGCGTCCGCGACCTGCGCCGGTCTGCGTTGGACAAGGCCAAGAACGGCGTCACCAGCCTGGTCGAAATCAACCGAGTCACCAAGGATTGAAGGGAGTCGCCATGTCCGCACGCAGAGCCGCAATTAGCAAGGCCAGGACCCAGGCGGAAGCGCGCCGCCTCAACCCGATGGTCGAGTTCGTCTGGCAGGGCAAGGACAAACGCGGCGTGGTGATGAAGGGCGAGCAACTGGCGAAGAACGCCAACCTGTTGCGCGCCGAACTGCGCAAGCAGGGCATCACCCCGACTGTCGTCAAGGCCAAGGGCAAGCCGATGTTCGGCGGCGGCGCCAGCCGCATCAAGCCGAAGGACATTGCCGTCTTCAGCCGCCAGCTGGCGACCATGATGAAGTCCGGCGTGCCGCTGGTGATGGCGCTGGAGATCATCGGCAGCGGCCAGAAGAACCCGGCCATGAAGAAGATGGTCGGCGGCGTGAAGGGCGACATCGAGGGCGGCGCATCGATCTACGAGGCGCTCAGCGAATATCCGGTGCAGTTCGACGAGCTCTATCGCAACCTGGTGCGCGCAGGCGAATCGTCCGGCGTACTGGAAACAGTCCTCGACACCATCGCGACTTACAAGGAAAACATCGAAACCATCAAGGGCAAGATCAAGAAAGCCCTGTTCTACCCGACCGCGATCATCGCAGTGGCGATCCTGATCTGCGCGATTCTCCTGATCTACGTCGTTCCCGTCTTCAAGGAAACGTTCCAGAGCTACGGAGCCGACCTCCCCGCATTCACCGAGCTGGTGTTCGGGATTTCCGACTATCTGGTCAAGTGGTGGTGGCTATTCGGGATCGTCATCGCGATCGCGATCGGCGTTTTCATGTTCTTCTACAAGCGTTCGACGGCCCTGAAACATTTCATCGACCGGATGATGCTGAAGATCCCGGTGATCGGCCAGGTTCTGCACAACTCCGCGATCGCCCGCTTCTCCCGCACCCTGGCGCTCACCTTCAGGGCCGGCGTCCCGCTGGTGGAAGCGCTGGAGAACGTCGCCGGCGCCACCGGCAACATGGTCTACGAACAGGCCGTGCTGCGCATGAAGAACGACGTGGCGGTCGGGTACCCAGTGAACGTGGCGATGAAGCAGGTCAACCTGTTCCCGCACATGGTGGTGCAGATGACCGCGATCGGCGAAGAAGCCGGCGCGCTGGATGCGATGCTGTACAAGGTCGCCGAGTTCTACGAGGAAGAGGTCAACAATGCGGTCGATGCGATCTCCAGCCTGATCGAGCCGTTCATCATGGTCATCATCGGCGGCCTGGTCGGTTCGATCGTGATCGCGATGTACCTGCCGATCTTCAAGATCGCGATGACCGTGATGGGTTGAGGCGGGCTGGGCAGACGAATGGCTTACCTTGATGCGCACCCCGGCCTCGGCTGCCCCGCCGCGGCCGGACTCGGGCTGCTGGTCGGCAGCTTCCTCAACGTGGTGATCCTGCGCCTGCCGAGGCGGCTCGAGTGGCAGTGGAAACGCGACGCCCGCGAGATCCTGGGGGAGCCCGAGCTGTACGACCCGCCACCGCCCGGCATCGTGGTCGAGCGCTCGCATTGCCCGCACTGCGGGCACCAGCTGTCCTGGTACGAGAACATCCCGCTGCTCAGCTGGCTGGCCCTGGGCGGCAAGTGCCGCAGCTGCAAGGCGCCGATTTCGTTCCAGTATCCGTTGGTCGAACTGCTGACCGGCTTGCTGTTCATGGCCTGCGTCTGGAAGTTCGGTTTCGGCTGGAAGGGATTCGGCGCGATGTTGCTGACCGGCCTGCTGGTCGCGATGTCCGGGATCGACCTGCGCACCCGGCTGCTCCCGGACCAGCTCACCCTGCCCCTGATGTGGCTGGGTTTCGTCGCCTCGATCGAGAACCTATACGTCGGCCAGAAGGCCGCGCTGCTGGGCGCGATGGCCGGTTACCTGAGCCTGTGGTCGGTGTACTGGCTGTTCAAGCAGCTCACCGGCAAGGAAGGCATGGGCCATGGCGATTTCAAGCTGCTCGCTGCGCTCGGTGCGTGGACGGGGCTGGCCGGGATACTCCCGACGGTGCTGATCTCGTCGCTGGTCGGTGCGGTGATCGGCTCGGTCTGGCTGGCGATGAAGGGCAAGGACACGGCGACGCCGATCCCGTTCGGGCCGTACCTGGCCATCGCCGGCTGGATCACCTTCTTCTGGGGCAGGGACCTGGTCGGCATGTACATGCGCTTCGCCGGGCTCGCCTGACGGCGCATGGACCGGTCCCCATGAGTGCGTTCGTGGTCGGCCTGACCGGAGGGGTGGCCTCGGGCAAGAGCGAGGCCGGCCGCTGCTTCGAGGCGCTGGGCATCGCCGTCGCCGACGCCGACCAGGCCGCGCGCGACGCGGTGGCGATCGGCAGCGATGGCCTCGCCGACGTGGTCGACATGTTCGGCGCGGGCGTGCTCGCCGCCGACGGCAGCCTCGACCGCCCGGCGATGCGCCGCCGGGTATTCGCCGATCCGGACGCGCGCAAGCGCCTGGAAGGCATCATCCACCCGCGCGTGCGCGAATTGCTGCATGCGACTTGCGCGAAGGCGACGACGCCGTACGCGATCGCCGCGGTGCCGCTGCTCGCGGAAGGCGGCGGCCGCCAGGCCTATCCCTGGCTGCGGCGGATCCTGGTGGTGGATGTGCCGGAATCCGTGCAATTGCAGCGCCTGCTGCAGCGCGACGGCATCGACGAGCTGCTGGCGCGGCGGATGATCGAGGTGCAGGCCGCGCGCCGGCAACGGCTGGCGATCGCCGACGACGTGCTGGTCAACGATGGGTCGCTGGATGCGCTGGGCGAAAAGGTCGCCGCGCTGGACCGGCTGTATCGCGGCCTGGCGCAGCAGGATGGGGCCGCGTGAGGTCTCGCGATCGGGTATCCGGATCCTGCGGATCCGCCCCGCCGCAGGACTTACTCCGCTGCCCCGCCCGCGTCCCAAAGGCCCCGGATCGCGGCGATGCCCTGCGCGCCATGCGCGCGTGCGATGCCGATGTCGTCGCTGACCAACCCGCCGATCGCATGGACCGGCAGCGACACCCGCTCGCGCATCGCGGCGAAGGCATCCCAGCCGATCCCGGCCGCCCCAGGATGGGTCCGGGTCTGCAGTAGCGGCCCCAGCACGGCGAAATCGCAGCCCAATCGCTCCGCCTGCAGCAGGTCCTGCACGTCATGGCAGGACGCGCCGATGCTGCGGCCGGCGGCTTTCAGTGGCGCGATCGCTTCGCCGATCCCGGCCTGGTGCAATTGCGCGGAGCGCAGGTGCAGGCCTATGCCCACCCGTCCGGCCAGGGCCGCGTCGCCATTCAGCAGCGTTTCCACGCCCGCCTCGCGGCACAGCGCCACCGCCTGCGCGACCAGCCGCGACCAGCGCCGCGCATCGAGGCCGGGGGCGCGCAGTTGCACGCATCGCACGCCGCGCGCCAGCGCGCGCGCCAGCGCCGCCAGCCAGGCCTGGTCGTCTTCGGGCGCAGGGGTGACCAGGTACCGATCCGGCTTCAACAGCGCCGCCACCACGGGTCGATCCGCAGGCGGCATCGGATAGCCGGCCAGTGTGTGCGGCGGCGCCCAGGCTAGCGCCTGCCCGTCGAGCCCCTTCGGCGTGCCGGTGAACCGGATATGCCGCACGTCGAGCAGCAGGCGCTTGTCCGGGTACCGCTGCGGTACCCGGATCAGCGCAGCGTCGACCCGGGCCTCGATGCCCAGTTCCTCGCGCAGCTCGCGCACCAGCGCCGCCTCGGCCGATTCGCCGGGCTCGACCTTGCCGCCCGGGAATTCCCACAGGCCGGCCAGGTCGCGGCCCTCGGTGCGGCGCGCCAGCAGGACGCGGCCGCGCGCATCGCGGATGACGCCGGCGACGACGTGTACCTGTTTCATCGCGCCAGTATAGGAAAAGGGGCCAACGGCCCCTTTTCCCGATCCCGCGGATCCCTGCTCAGGCCAGCTGGCCGTGGCAGTGCTTGAACTTCTTGCCGCTGCCGCACGGGCAGGGATCGTTACGGCCGATGCGGCTGAATTCTTCGCCATAGCCTTCCGGCTGCTGCGCCAGCTGCACCGCGGCAGCCTCCTCGTCCGCGCCCAGGCCGCCCATGTCCGGGTGCTGGAACTGCATCTGCCGCGCCATCGCCTCGGCGCGCGCGCGCTCCTCGGCTTCGGCGGCGGCGATCTCGGCTTCGTCGCGGATGCGCACCCGCGCCAGCAGCGAGACCACTTCGCGCTTCACCTTCTCCAGCAGTTCGGAGAACAGCTCGAACGCTTCCTTCTTGTATTCCTGCTTCGGCTGCTTCTGCGCGTAACCGCGCAGGTGGATGCCCTGGCGCAGGTAATCCATGCGCCCTAGGTGCTCCTTCCAGTTCTGGTCCAGCACGTTGAGCATCACGTGCTTTTCCAGCATGCGCATGGTCTCGCTGCCGACTTGCGTTTCCTTGTTGGCGAACAATTCGGCCACCGCATCCTGCACCTTGGCCTGGATCTGTTCGGCGTCCAGTTCCTCGTGCTCCTTGTGCATCTGCACCAGCGGCACGTGCACGCCGAATTCGCCGGCGAGCTCCGCTTCCAGGCCCGGCAGGTCCCACTGGTCGTCGACCGAATCGGCCGGCACGTAGCGCTCGACCAGGTCGCCGACCACGTCGCGGCGGATGCCGTCGACGTTGTCCTTGACGCTCTCGGCCTCCAGCAGCTCGTCGCGCTGGCCGTAGATCACCTTGCGCTGGTCGTTGTTGACGTCGTCGAAATCCAGCAGGTTCTTGCGGATGTCGAAGTTGTGCGCCTCGACCTTGCGCTGCGCGTTGGCGATCTGCTTGGTCACCAGCGGCGACTCGATGATGTCGTCTTCCTTCAGGCCCATCCGCGCCATCACCTTCTGCACCCAGTCGGCGGCGAAGATGCGCATCAGGTTGTCTTCCAGCGACAGGTAGAAGCGGGACGAGCCCGGGTCGCCCTGGCGGCCGGAGCGGCCGCGCAGCTGGTTGTCGATGCGGCGGCTTTCGTGGCGTTCGGTGCCGACGATGTGCAGCCCGCCGGCGGCCTTGACCGCGTCGTGGCGGACCTGCCATTCGGCCTTGATGCGGTCCTTCTCCGCTTGCGGCGCGTCCTCGCCGAGCATGGCGAGTTCGGCATCCAGCGAACCGCCCAGCACGATGTCGGTGCCGCGGCCGGCCATGTTGGTGGCGATGGTCACCGCCCCCGGCGCGCCGGCATTGGCGACGATATGGGCTTCGCGCTCGTGCTGCTTGGCGTTGAGCACCTCGTGGGCGATGCCGGCTTCGCGCAGGGCGTCGCTCAGCAGCTCCGACACCTCGATCGAGGTGGTGCCGACCAGCACCGGCTGGCCGCGCTCGGCGCAGCCCTTGATCTCGTTGGCCACCGCGCGGTACTTGCCGGCGCGGTTGAGGAACACCAGGTCGGAGTGGTCCTTGCGCACCATCGGCCGGTGGGTGGGGATCACCACCACTTCCAGCCCGTAGATGTTCTGGAATTCGTAGGCTTCGGTATCCGCCGTGCCGGTCATGCCGGACAGCTTCCTGTACATGCGGAACAGGTTCTGGAAGGTGACCGAGGCCAGCGTCTGGTTCTCGCGCTGCACCGCCACGCCTTCCTTCGCCTCCACCGCCTGGTGCAGGCCGTCGGACCAGCGGCGGCCCGGCAGGGTGCGGCCGGTGAATTCGTCGACGATGATGACTTCGCCGTCGCGCACGATGTAGTCGACGTCGACCTGGTAGATCGCATGCGCGCGCATCGCCGCGTTGAGGTGGTGGACCACGTGGATGTTGTGCGCGGCGTACAGGCCCTCGTCCTCGGTCAGGATGCCGGCGGCGCGCAGCAGCTCCTCGGCGTGCTCCTGGCCCGCTTCGGACATGTGCACCTGCTTGGCCTTCTCGTCGACCCAGAAGTCGCCGGGGCTGTCTTCCTTCTCCTGCCGGGTCAGCGAGGGCACGATCTGGTTGACCCGCACGTACAGCTCCGGCGATTCGTCGGCCGGACCGGAGATGATCAGCGGGGTGCGCGCCTCGTCGATCAGGATCGAGTCCACCTCGTCGACGATCGCGTAGTTGAGGCCGCGCTGGAAGCGGTCCTCCCTGGCCAGTGCCATGTTGTCGCGCAGGTAGTCGAAGCCGAATTCGTTGTTGGTGCCGTAGGTGATGTCGGCGTTGTAGGCCGCGCCCTTGTCGGAATGCGGCATGCCCGGGTAGACCACGCCGACCGAGAGGCCCAGCCAGTTGTACAGCTTGCCCATCTGCGCGGCGTCGCGGCGGGCCAGGTAGTCGTTGACCGTGACCACGTGCACGCCCTTGCCTTCCAGCGCGTTGAGGTACACCGCCAGGGTCGCGGTCAGGGTCTTGCCCTCGCCGGTGCGCATCTCGGCGATCTTGCCGCCGTGCAGGACCATGCCGCCGATCAGCTGCACGTCGAAATGGCGCATGCCGTACACGCGCACCGAGGCTTCGCGGCAGACCGCGAACGCTTCCGGCAGCAGCTTGTCCAGCGATTCGCCCTTGGCGTGGCGCTCCTTGAACTCCTCGGTCTTGGCCTTCAGCGCCTCGTCCGAGAGCGCCTGCATCTGCGGCTCGAGCGCGTTGATCTTCTTGACGATGCCGGAAAGTTGCTTGAGCAGGCGTTCGTTGCGGCTGCCGAAGACGCTGGTGAGCAGGCTGTTGAGCATGGAAGTGCGGATCCTGGCGGGATGCGCGCTGGGCGCGGCATCGGAATGGGCAAACGGCAAAAACGGGCGTCGAACGCCCGTTTTGGCAGTCGGATAGTGTAACTGGAGGCGGCTTGCGACGCTTGCAAGCCTCCCGCGCGGCGATGTCAGCCGCGCGCCGGCCCGTGACGCGCCAGCGCGTCGTTGTGGCCCAGGAACTTGCGGGGATTGACCACCACGCCGTCCTGCCAGACTTCGAAATGCACGTGCGCGCCGGTGGAGCGCCCGGTGGAGCCGGCCTTGGCGATTTCCTGGCCGCTGCGGACCAGGTCGCCCACGTTGCGGGTCAGCCGCGAGTTGTGCGCGTAGCGGGTGACGTAGCCATTGCCGTGGTCGACCTCGACCACGTTGCCGTAGCCGGAACGCACGCCTGAATAGCTGACCACGCCATCGGCCACCGCCAGCACCGGATCGCCGACATCGGCCTCGAAGTCGATGCCCTTGTGGAACTGGTGGCCGCCACCGAACGGATCGGCGCGGCCGCCGAAACCGGAGGTGATGTAGCTGCCCGCGATCGGGTCGCGCGAGGGCATCGCATTGCGGTCCAGTTCGCGGTTGAACAGCAGCGACTCCAGCACCGACAGCTGGGTATCCGCATCGCGGTACTGGCTTTCCAGCGCGGCCAGGCGCTGGCGCAGCTCGGCCGGCGGCATGTCGCTGGCATGGCCGGCGCCACCCTGGCCGACCGGCTTGTCGAATTCGAATTCGCCGTCCTGCAGCTGGCCGGCCTGGGTCAGGCGCGCGCCGAGCGCGTTCAGGCGGTTGGCCTGGGCCTGCAGCTCGGCCAGGCGCGCGGCCAGCGCGTTGACTTCGTGCTGGGCCTCGCGGCGGACCTTGTCCAGCTCGGCCTGGCGGCTGGCATCGGCGGCCTGCAGGGCTTCGACTTCCGCCAGCCCCACCGCGCTGCGAGCGCCCGCGCCCAACAGGACGCCAACCGCCAACAGGGCGCCAACGGCAGCCAAGGGGCGACGCAGAGCCTGGAAGCGCAGCTTGCAGGCCAGCGCGGCGAGGCGCTGGCGCGTATCGTGTAGGGAATTCCCGTATCGCTGGTTTGTTTCGGTCATCACTGAATGCCTGGTTTTCGATCCATGCCCCCGAAACCGGGGACCGCGACCCCCGCCGGGCCCCGCGCCGCGCTGGATGCGCTGTTCGCGGAAGCCGCCGGGAACCCCTTGCGCCGCGCCCTGTGGCTCGACGCGGTGGATCGGTTGTTGCGCCCCCACTTGCCGTCGGGTCTGGCCGCACATGCGCGGCTGGCGAATGTGCGGGGCGACAAGCTCGTTTTCGTCGTCGACGCGCCGGTCTGGCATGCCAAGTTGCGGCTGGCCACACGGGAACTGGTCGACGCCGCCCGCTCCGTCGGGCTCGATGTGGCGGGGTTGAGCGTCAAGACGACCCTGCAACCGTTGCGACCCGTACCGCCGGCCGCACGCACCGCCAAACCGAATGTCTCGGCGGCCGGCCAATCGCAATTGGCTGCTGCCCTGGCATTGCTGCGGTCTGACGCGCAAGAAGGCGCCGGGGGAGACCGCAAGGCCGGATCGCGGCGGACACGAAAAGCGCCCACTGGACCGGCCAGCGGGGCATCCTAACGGCACAAGTCCGTGATTTTGTTAAATAAACCGAAATCCAGACCCTGAATGCGTGCGCTGGTTCACACGACGATCACAGGGCGCGGAGGATTCAGGTAGCGGGAACCGCAGTTCCGTACAACACCGGCGGGGCGGCCACGGGATCGGTGTAACTCACCTCTTCCCAGGCCTCGACATCGGCCAGCAAGGCCCGCACCAGCTTGTTGTTCAGCGCATGGCCGGACTTGAAGCCCTCGAACGCGCCGATGACCGCATGGCCGGCCAGGTAGAGGTCGCCCACCGCATCGAGGATCTTGTGGCGGACGAATTCGTCGGCGTAGCGCAGGCCGTCCTCGTTCAACACCCGGAACTCGTCCAGCACGATGGCATTGTCCATCGAACCGCCCAGGCCGAGGTTGCGCTCGCGCATGTACTCCAGGTCGCGCATGAAGCCGAAGGTGCGGGCGCGGCTGACTTCGCGCACGTAGGCTTCGGTCGAGAAATCGACTTCGGCGCGCGACAGCGAGGCCGGGATCGCCGGATGCTTGAACTCGACGGTGAAGCCGATGCGGAAGCCGTCGTAGGGCTCGAAGCGGGCGACCTTGTCGCCCTCGCGCACTTCCACCGCCCGCTTGATGCGGATGAAGCGCTTGGGCGCGTGCTGTTCCTCGATCCCGGCGGACTGCAGCAGGAACACGAACGGGCCGGCGGAGCCGTCCATGATCGGCACTTCCGGCGCGGTCAGCTCGATGTAGGCGTTATCGATGCCCAGTCCCGCGAGCGCCGAAAGCAGGTGCTCGACGGTCTGCACCTTGGCATCGCCGCAGGACAGGCCGGTGCACAGCACGGTTTCGCTGACCAGGTTGGCGTCGGCCGGGATCTCGACCACCGGGGCAAGATCGGTGCGGCGGAACACGATGCCGGTGTCCACCGGGGCCGGGCGCAGGGTCAGGAAGACCTTCTCGCCGCTGTGCAAACCCACGCCGGTGGCGCGGATCAGGTTCTTGAGGGTGCGCTGGCGCAGCATCGTTGCAGATTACCACCCTGAACGCTGAACCTGAACGTAAACACCGCAGTGTTCCGAGGCTGCAACGATGGCGAAAGTGGCCGGCCGGCACAACGCCGACCGACCGGAAGGCACGCCGGACGGGCAACCCGGCGCGCTCAGGACATGGCCGCCGCCCCGGACGGGGAGGCGCTTGGATCAGTACCGCCGGATCAATCGGCCTGGCGGCGCAGGAACGCCGGAATATCCAGGTAATCGTCCTTCGGCAGTTCCGCCACGGCGGGCGCGGATTCGGCGCCGCGACGCAGGCCGCCGACGAAGCTGGGGCCGGCGTTCGGCACGAACGGATCGGCGACCTCGTCGATCATCATGCCGGTGGTGCCGTCGCGCTTGCCCTGGATCAGCTGCACCTGCGGGCGGCGCGGGGCGTCGTAACCGGTCTCGAAGCGCGCCTCAGTGCGCTCGCCGCGCACCGGCTGGCGGCCGCTGGCGCGGTTCAGGCCGGTGGCGACCACGGTGACGCGGACTTCGTCCTGCATGTCCGGGTTGAGCGCGCAGCCGATCACCACGGTGGCATCCTCGGAGGCGAATTCGCCGACCACGCGGCCGATCTCGTCGAACTCGGACATGGTCAGGTCGGAGCCGGAGGTGATGTTGACCAGCACGCCGTTGGCGCCGTGCAGGTTGACGTCGTCCAGCAGCGGGTTGCGGATCGCCGCCTCGGCCGCGGCCTGGGCGCGATCGTCGCCGCGCGCGGTGCCGGTGCCCATCATCGCCAGGCCCATCTCGGACATGACGGTGCGCACGTCGGCGAAGTCGACGTTGATCAGGCCGGGGCTGACGATCAGGTCGGCGATGCCCTGCACCGCGCCCAGCAGCACGTCGTTGGCGGCGCGGAAGGCCTGGATCATGGTCGCGTTGCGGCCGAGCACGCTGATCAGCTTCTCGTTCGGGATGGTGATCAGCGAGTCGCAGTGCTGGCTCAGTTCCTCGATGCCCTTCAGCGCCACCTGCATGCGGCGGCGGCCTTCGAACGGGAACGGCTTGGTGACCACGGCCACGGTCAGGATGCCCATCTCCTTGGCCAGCTGCGCCACCACCGGCGCGGCGCCGGTACCGGTGCCGCCGCCCATGCCGGCGGTGATGAACACCATGTCCGCGCCCTGCAGCGCATCCATGATCACTTCGCGGTCTTCCAGCGCGGCCTGGCGGCCGACCTCCGGGTTCGCGCCTGCGCCCAGGCCCTTGGTGACGTTGCCGCCGAGCTGAAGCTGCAGCTTGGCGCCGCAGTTCTTGATCGCCTGCGAGTCGGTGTTGGCGGTGATGAACTCCACGCCTTCCACGTTGCTGTTGACCATGTGCGCCACGGCGTTGCCGCCGCCGCCACCCACGCCCACGACCTTGATCACCGCGTTCGGTGCCATCTTTTCAACCAGTTCGAAATGCGCCATGTCCGTGTCCTCTTGTTATGTGTTGCTTGTTCGAGAGTTTGCTTGCTTGGATGTGTTGCTTGGCTGGATGTCGTGTTGCCCGCACTCCGCCCTACCCACCGCACGCCGCCGCGCCCTCGCGCCGGCGTTGGATCTTCAGAACTCGCCGCGGTACCACTTGCTCAACTTGCCGAACAGGCCGCCGACCTTGCTGCTCGGCAGCACCGAACGCCGCGGGTTCTCGATCTGGCTGCCCATCAGCAGCAGGCCGACGCCGGTGGCGTGCACCGGGTTGCCCACCACTTCGCCGAGCCCGGTGACGTGCTGCGGGATGCCGATCCGCACCGGCATCTGCAGCATCTCTTCCGCCAGCTCGACCACGCCTTCCATCTTCGAGGCGCCGCCGGTCAGCACCATGCCGGCGCGGACCAGCTGCTCGAAGCCGGAACGGCGCAGTTCGGCCTGCACCATCTCGAAGATCTCCTCGTAGCGCGCCTGCACCGCCTGCGCCAATGCGTGGCGCGGCAGCCGGCGCGGCGGGCGGTCGCCGACGCTGGGCACCTGGATGCTTTCCTCGGCGCGCGCCAGCTGGGCCAGCGCGCAGGCGTAGCGCACCTTGATCTGCTCGGCTTCCGGGGTGGGCGTGCGCAGCATGTGCGCGATGTCCTCGGTGACCTTGTCGCCGGCCACCGGCAGCGAGGCGGTATGGCTGATCGCGCCCTGCACGAACACCGCGATGTCGGTGGTGCCGGCGCCCATGTCGACCAGCACCACGCCGAGCTCGCGCTCGTCCGGGGTCAGCACCGCGGTGCTCGAGGCCAGCGAGGACAGCACCAGGTCGTCGACCTGCAGGCCGCAGCGCTGCACGCACTTGCTGATGTTGGCCGCCGCCGACTGCGCGCACACCACCAGGTGCGCATGCACCTCCAGGCGCACCCCGCTCATGCCGACCGGGTTGCGGATGCCTTCCTGCGAATCGTCCAGCACGTAGTCGCGCGGGATCGCGTGCAGGATCTTCTGGTCGGCCGGGATGGCGACGGCCTTCGCCGCCTCCAGCACCCGGTCGAGGTCGCCGTAGGTCACTTCGCCGTCGCGGATCGGGGCGATGCCCTGCGAGTTGCGGCATTGCACGTGGTTGCCGGAAATCGACGCATACACGCTGCGCACCTCGCAGCCGGCCATCAGTTCGGCCTCTTCCACCGCGCGCTGGATCGACTGCACGGTGGAATCGATGTCGACCACCACGCCGCGGCGCAGGCCGCGCGATTCGTGCGAGCCGATGCCGATCACCTCGATCGGTTCGCCCGGCGCGTATTCGCCGACCAGTGCGGTGACCTTGGAGGTGCCGATGTCGAGGCCGACGATCAGCGACTTGTCGCCCTTGCGGTTCATGCGATTTCTTCCATCAACGTAGTCCCATTGCGCACCGAGGCGGCCACGGGCTGGGGGAGCGGTGCTGCGGCCTCGGGCACCTTCGGCAGGTCGGCCCAGGTCAGCGCGAATCCATTGGTGTAGCGCAGGTCGGCGCGCGCCAGGCGCTGGCCCGGGTGTTGCGCCGCCAGCCGCGGCAGCAGCGGCGCGAAGCGCTGCAGCCGTGCGTCGGGGTCGTTGCGGCCGAGCACCACTTCGGTGCCGTTGGCGAGGGTGATCGACCAGCTGCCGCGCGCATCCAGCGCCACGCCGCGCACGCCGCCGACATTCGCCAGCCGTTCGCGCGCCTGGTTGTACAGCGCGACCACCTCGGGGGCGCGCGCATCCGGCCCGTCCAGCAAGGGCAGCCCGGCCGGCACCTGCACGCCCCGCGCCGGGAACAGCCGGCCCTGCTCGGACAGCAGGCGATCCTTGCCCCAGCGGGCGAACGGGCGATGCTCGCTGATCCGCACTTCCAGCACGTCCGGCCAGTGCTTGCGGACTTCCGCGCGCTCCACCCACGGCAGCGCGCCGAGCGCCGCCTGGATCCGGTCCGGCTGCACCGCGAAGAAACCGCGCCGGGCATACGGCAGCACGGTGGCGCGCAATTTCGCTTCGTCGACGCGCTGCAAAGCCCCTTGCACGCGCAAGGTGCGCAGCGGGAACTGCGCGCCGGCCACCCAGCCGTTGACCACGGCCACCACCGGCAGCAGCACCAATGCCACGGCGAGGATCCACGCCAGCAGTCGCAGCATCGCGCTCAAGCGCGCGCCTCCGCGTCCCGGACCGGCATGGACTGCTCGAGGATGCGCCAGCACAACTCGTCGAATTCCACCCCGAGCTGGCGTGCCGCCTTCGGCACCAGCGAATGGCTGGTCATGCCCGGCGCGGTGTTCACTTCCAGCAGGGTCAGCGCGCCGCTGGCGCGGTCGCGCATCACGTCGACCCGGCCCCAGCCGGTGCAGCCGGCGGCGCGGAACGCGGCCAGCGCGATGCGGCGGATCTCGTCTTCCTGCGCGCCTTCCAGGCCCGGGCACAGGTACTGGGTATCGTCGGCGATGTACTTGGCGTTGTAGTCGTACCACTCGCCCTTCGGCACGATCCGGATCGACGGCAGCGCGACCTCGCCGAGGATGCCGACGGTCAATTCGTCGCCGACCACCATCTGCTCCATCAGCATCTCGCCGCCGTAGGCATCGGCGACGCGGACGGCTTCGCCGATCGCGGCCTCGTCGACCACGCGCGCCACGCCGACGCTGGAACCTTCGCTGGACGGCTTCACGAACACCGGCAGGCCGAGCTCCAGCGCGGCCGCACGCACGTCGGCGCCAGGCGCCAGGCGCAGGAACTTCGGCGTCGGCAGGCCGGCGCTGATCCACACCTGCTTGGTGCGGATCTTGTCCATGGTCAGCGCGCTGGCCAGCACCCCGCAGCCGGTGTACGGCACCTCGAAGGCGTCCAGCAGGCCCTGCAGCACGCCGTCTTCGCCGCCGCCCTTGTTGCCGTGCAGGATGTTGAACACCCGGTCGAACTTGCCGCTGACCAGCGCATCGACCAGCGCCGGGATGCCGTCCACCGCATGCGCATCGACGCCGCGCGCCTGCAGCGCCGCCAGCACGTTGCGGCCGGAATCCAGCGAGACCTCGCGCTCCGCGCTGCTGCCGCCCATCAGCACGGCGACGCGGCCGAACGCGCGCGGGTCGGCGATGCGCAGCGGCGGGAAAACCGTGGCCGTCATGCGCCTTCTCCATCGAAGCCATTGCGGGCGATCGCTTGCGCCGCCGCGCCGATGTCGCCCGCGCCCATCATCAGCAGCAGGTCGCCGTCGCGCAGCACCCCGGCCAGCGCATCGCGCAGTTCGCCGGCGCTGGCGACCACCACCGGATCGACGCGGCCGCGGGTGCGGATCGAACGCGCCAGCGACTTGGCATCGGCGCCGGCGATCGGTGCCTCGCCGGCCGGGTACACCTCGGTCAGCACCAGCGCATCGACGGTGGACAGCACCGCCGCGAATTCGTCGAACAGGTCGCGGGTGCGCGAATAGCGATGCGGCTGGAACGCGACCACCAGGCGCTTGTCGCCCCAGCCGCCGCGCGCGGCGTCGAACACCGCCGCGAGTTCCTTCGGATGGTGGCCATAGTCGTCGACCAGCACTACCTCGCCGCCGCCGTCCAGCGGCAACTTCGCGAGCTGGTTGAAGCGACGCCCGATGCCGGCGAAGTTCTGCAGCGCGCGGGCGATGGCGTCGTTGCCGACACCCAGCTGCCAGGCCACCGCGGACGCCGCCAGCGCGTTCTGCACGTTGTGGCGGCCGGGCAGCGCCAGCGTCACCGGCGTGCGCGAACCGTCCGGCAGGCACAGGCTGAAATGCATGCGCGCGCCCTGCTGCGAAACGTCCTCGGCGCGCACGTCGGCATGCGGCGCGAAGCCGTAGGTGACCACGTGGCGCGGGGTGTTCGCGGCCAGCGCGGCGACTTCGGCATCGTCGATGCACAGCACGGCGAGGCCGTAGAACGGCAGGCGGTGCAGGAATTCGGAGAACGCCGCCTTCACCCGCGCGAAATCGCCGCCGTAGTTCTCCAGGTGGTCGGCATCGATATTGGTGACGATGGCGACCGCGGGATTCAGGCGCAGGAAGCTGCCGTCGCTCTCGTCGGCTTCGGCCACCAGCCACTGGCCGCCACCGAGGCGCGCATTCGCGCCGGCCGCGAGCAACTGCCCGCCGATCACGAAGGTCGGGTCCAGGCCGCCTTCGGCCAGCACGCTGGCGAGCAGCGAAGTGGTGGTGGTCTTGCCATGCGTACCCGCCACCGCGATGCCGCGGCGGAAGCGCATCAACTCGGCCAGCATTTCCGCGCGCGGCACGATCGGGATGCGTTGCGCGCGCGCTTCCAGCAATTCGGGGTTGTCGGGCTTGATCGCGCTGCTGACCACGATGCAGTCGGCGTCCAGCACGTTGGCCGCGGCATGGCCCTTGCTGATGGTCGCGCCGAGCGCAGCCAGCCGCTTGGTCACCGCGTTGTCGGCATTGTCGGAACCGCTGACCTGGTAACCGAGCGTGCACAGCACTTCGGCGATGCCGCTCATGCCGACGCCGCCGATGCCGACGAAGTGCACGCGCGGGAACGCCTTGGCGAGGTCGCCGATCTGCTGCAGGCGCAGGCTGTGGACGGACATCAGGCGGCTTCCTTCTGGATCGTGGCCAGCACGGCGTCGGCGACGCGTTCGGCGGCATCGGGTTTCGCCAGCGCGCGCGCCGCGTCGGCCATCGCGAAGCGGCGGCCCGGATCGCGCGTGAGTTCGGCAAGCACATCGCGAAGCTGCGAAGCCAGCGCGTCGTCCTGCTTGAGCAGCAGCGCGGCGCCGCGCTCGACCAGGTACTCGGCGTTGCGGGTCTGGTGGTCGTCGACCGCCTGCGGGAACGGCACCAGCACGCTGCCGACGCCGACCGCGCACAGTTCGGCCAGGGTCAGCGCACCGGCGCGGCAGACCACGATGTCCGCCCAGGCATAGGCCGCGGCCATGTCGGCGATGAAGGGTTCCACGCGCGCCTGCACCGCGGCATCGGCATAGGCCTTGCGCGCGTCGTCAAGCATCTTCTCGCCGGCCTGGTGCAGCACGTCGACCGGCAGGCCGAGCGCCGCGATCGCCTGCGGCACCGCGTTGTTCAGCGCGCGCGCGCCCTGGCTGCCGCCGAGCACCAGCAGGCGCAGCGCGCCGCCTTGCTGGGACATGCCGTCACGGAGCATGCGTTGCGCCGGCGGCGGCACCTGCGCGATCTGCGCGCGCACCGGGTTGCCGACCAGCACTTCATCCGCGAACGTCTGCGGGAAGCCGACCAGCACCTGCCGGGCGAACTTCGCCAGCACCTTGTTGGTCATGCCGGCGGCGCGGTTCTGTTCGTGCACCAGCAGCGGGATGCCGGCGATGCGCGCGGCGATCCCGCCCGGCCCCGCCGCAAAGCCGCCGAAGCTCACCACCGCATCCGGCTTGCGCAGGCGCAGCACGCGCGCCGCATCGCGCACCGCGCGCAGCACGCGCAGCGGCGCCGAAAGCAACGTCGCGATGCCCTTGCCGCGCAGGCCCTTGACCGCGATGGTGTCGATGGCGACCTCGTGCTGCGGCACCAGCCGCGTTTCCATGCCGCCGTCGGCGCCCAGCCAGGCCACGCTGGCGCCGCGCGCGCGCAATGCCTGCGCGACCGCGAGGCCGGGGAAGATATGGCCGCCGGTGCCGCCGGCCATGATCACCACCTTGGGCGCCTGCCTGCTCAACGCGACCTCCGCAATGCCGAGAGCGCCGCGGATTCGGAAGACGTCCCCATGTTCGGTTCCACCCGCTGGCGCAGGCGGCTGGTGCCGCGCGCGGTCGCGTCGGCGGGCATGGGCGGCTGCGAGGTCTGCGGCGCGCTGCCCACCGACGGGCCGTTCGCCACGCCGCGCAACTTGGCGACCTGGCGCGCGGCGCGCTCGTATTCGTAGGACACGCGCAGCAGCAGGCCGAGCGCGGCGCAGGTCATCAGCACCGAGGAACCGCCGGAGGAGACCAGCGGCAGGGTCAGGCCCTTGGTCGGCAGCATGCCCAGGTTGACGCCGATCGAGACGAAGCTCTGCAGCGACATCCACAGCGCGATGCCGAAGGCGATGTAGCCGGCGAAATGGCGCTTCATCTCGACGCATTTCAGGCCCAGCCAGAACGCGCGGCCGGCGAGCAAGGCATACATGCCCACCACCAGGCAGACGCCGGCGAAGCCGAGCTCCTCGGAGATCACCGAGAAGATGAAGTCGGTATGCGCTTCCGGCAGGTAGTTGAGCTTCTGCACCGAGGCGCCCAGGCCGACGCCGAACCACTCGCCGCGGCCGATCGCCATCAACGCATTGCTGAGCTGGTAGCCGGAACCGAGCTGGTCCTGCCACGGATCCATGAACGAGGTGACCCGGCGCATGCGGTAGGGCTCGAGCACCACCAGCAGCACCAGCATCGGCGCCAGCAGCAGGATCGGGGGGATGATGCGGCGGATCGGCGCACCGCCCAGCAGCAGCATGCAGATCGTGATCCCCAGCAGCAGCACCGAGGACCCGAAGTCCGGCTGCAGCAACAGCAGCACCACCAGCGCGCCGACCACGCCGACCGGCTTCAGCATCGCCATCCAGGTGACCGCCACGTCCTCGCTGTAGCGCTTCAGGTAGCTCGCCAGCCAGACGATGTAGATGACCTTGACCGCCTCCACCGCCTGGAAGTTGGACACCCCCAGGTTGAGCCAGCGGCGCGCGCCGTTCACGGTCTTGCCGATGCCGGGCAGGAACACCGCCAACAGCAGCACCACGCACAACAGCAGCAGCAACTGGCTGTGCTGCTCGATGGTCTTCAGTTCGGTGCGCATCGCGATGCCGGCCAGCACCACACCGCCGGCCAGGAACAGCGCATGGCGGTTGAGGAAGTACCACGGACCGACGTCCATGCCGGCGCCGGCGACCGCCGCCGAACCGACCATCACCACGCCGAAGCAGGCCAGCGCGATCGACACGCCGAGCAGCCACGGGTCGAAGCGCCCGCCGATGTCGTCGACGCGGGTGGCCTGGCGCGGGGTGTCGAAGGCGACGGCGCTCATCAGCGGATCTTCAAGGTGGCGAGGCCGACCAGCACCAGCACGACGCTGATGATCCAGAAGCGCACGATCACCCGCGGCTCCGGCCAGCCCTTCAGCTCGAAGTGGTGGTGGATCGGCGCCATCCGGAACACGCGCTTGCCGGTGAGCTTGAAGCTGGCCACCTGGATCATCACCGACAGGGTTTCGATCACGAAGATGCCGCCCATGATCACCAGCACCAGTTCCTGGCGCACGATCACCGCGATGGTGCCGAGCACCGCGCCCAGCGCCAGCGCGCCGATGTCGCCCATGAACACCATCGCCGGATAGGTGTTGAACCACAGGAAGCCGAGGCCGGCGCCGGCGATCGCCGCGCAGAACACCACCAGCTCGCCCGCGCCCGGCACCTTCGGGATGCCCAGGTAACCGGAAAACACCGCATTGCCCGAAGCGTAGGCGAACACGCCGAGCGCGCAGGCGACCAGCACGGTGGGCATGATCGCCAGGCCGTCCAGGCCATCGGTCAGGTTCACCGCGTTGGAGAAGCCGACGATCCAGAAATAGGCGATGCCGACGAAGAACACCGCGCCGCCGACGCCCGCCAGCGGCAGCGCCACGTTCTTGAAGAACGGGATGTACAGGGTGGTCGCGGCGTCGACGTTGGCGGTGGTGTACAGGAACAGGCCGACCGCCAGCCCCAGCAGCGACTGCAGCGCGTACTTGGTGCGCGACTTCATGCCGTTGGGATCGCGCTTGACGATCTTGATCCAGTCGTCCCACCAGCCGATCAGGCCGAAGCCGACCATCACCACCAGCACCACCCACACGTACTTGTTGCGCAGGTCCGCCCACAGCAGCACCGAGGCCGCGATGCTGAGCAGGATCAGCGCACCGCCCATGGTCGGCGTGCCGGCCTTGGAGAAATGCGATTGCGGGCCGTCCTTGCGGATCGGCTGGCCGCCCTTGAGCGTGGCCAGGTAGCGGATCGTCGCCGGGCCCCACCACAGCGAGAACGCCAGCGCGGTGAGCGCGCCGAGGATGGCGCGGAAGGTCAGGTAGTTGAACAGGCCGAAGTGGCCCTGCAACTGCTCCAGCCAGCGGGTGAGTTCAAGCAGCATCGGCGTCTCCATTTTCCACGGCTGCATCCGATGCGAGCAGCGCCTTGACGATGCGGTCCATCGCGCTGCCGCGCGAGCCCTTCACCAGCACGCGCACCCCGGCGCGCAATTCATCGGCCAGCGCATCGGCCAGTTGCGCGTGCGTCGCGAACGCACGCGCGCCTTCGCCGAACGCGTCCGATGCGGCCTTGCTGAGCACGCCCAGCGTGTACAGGCGGGCGATGCCGGCGGCCTTCGCGCGCGCGCCGGCCTGCGCATGCAGCGCGACTTCGTCGGCGCCCAGCTCGCGCATGTCGCCCAGCACCAGCCAGGCCTGCTCGCCGCTCGCCGCCAGCGTGTCGATCGCCGCGGCCAGCGAGCCCGGATTGGCGTTGTAGCTGTCGTCGATCAGCACCGCGCCGTTGCGCAGGCGATGCGCCGCCTGCCGGCCACCGACCGGACGCGCGGCCTGCAGCCCTTCCACGATCGTGGCCAGCGGCACCTCCAGCGCCAGCGCGATGGCGGTGGCCGCCAGTGCGTTGCGCACGTTGTGGCGGCCCGGCATCGCCAGCGCCAGCGCGGCTTCGCCTTGCGGGGTGACGAGGGTGAAGCGCGAGCCTTCGCCATCGAGCGCGATGTCGCGGGCACCGACTTCGGCGCTGGCCTCCAGCCCGAAGCGGAGCGTGCGATGGCCGTCGGCGCGTGCGCCGAAATACGGCGCGAAGGCGTCGTCGGCATTGATGACCGCGACGCCGCCCGCGCGCAGGTCGTCGTACACCGCGGCCTTGGTGTTGGCGATCTCCAGCAGGCTGCCCATGCGCTCCAGGTGCGCCGGCGCCACGTTGTTGACGATGCCCACGTCCGGCGCCGCGATCGCGCTCAGGTAGGCGATGTCGCCGGGCGCGCCGGTGCCCATTTCGTAGATGGCGAAATCGGCGTCTTCCGGCGCGTCCAGCACCGCCAGCGGCATGCCGATCTCGTTGTTGCGGTTGCCAGGCGTGGCATAGGTCGCGCCGGCGCGCCTCAGCACCGCTTCGGTCAGCGTCTTCACGCTGGTCTTGCCGTTGCTGCCGGTGATCGCCACCACCTTGGTGCGCGTGCGTTCGCGCTGCACCGCGGTGGCCAGGTCGGCGAGCGCGCGTTGCGGATCGGCGACGATCACCTGCGGCAGCGCGACATCCACCGCATGCGCGACCAGCGCGGCCACGCAGCCGCCGGCATCGGCGGCCGCCACGTGGTCGTGGCCGTCGAAATGCTCGCCCTTCAAGGCGACGAACAGCGCGGCGCGGCCCTGCGGCAGCGCGCGGGTATCGGTGGCGACCGCATCGACCATGCGATCCGCGCCGACCAACCGGCCGCCGGTCACGTGTGCGATCCACGCCAGCGGGCGGGCGTTCACGCCTTGCTCCCGAGCAGCGCGCGCGCGGTCGCGGTGTCGTCGAACGGATGCCGGATGCCGTGGATCTCCTGGTAGGGCTCGTGGCCCTTGCCGGCGATCAGCACCACGTCGTCGGCGCCGGCCATGCCGATCGCCTCGGCGATCGCCCGGGCGCGGTCGCGCAGCACGATGGCGCGCGCCGGATCGGCGAAGCCGGCGACGATGTCGGCCACGATCTGGTCGCCATCCTCGCCGCGCGGGTTGTCGTCGGTGACGATGGCGACGTCCGCGCCGCGCTCGGCGATCGCGGCCATCTGCGGGCGCTTGCCGCGGTCGCGCTCGCCGCCGCAACCGAACACGCAGACCAGCTTGCCGGCGGTGTGCGCGCGCAGCGAGGACAGCGCCTGTTCCAGCGCGTCCGGGGTGTGCGCGTAATCGACCACCACCAGCGGCAGCCCGCCTTCGCCGCCGAGGCGGTTCATGCGGCCGTCGACCGGCACCAGCTGCGACAGGGTTTCCGCCACCAGCGCCGGCGCCATGCCCATCGCGAACAGGGTGGCGGCGACGCCGAGCAGGTTGTCGACGTTGAAGCGGCCGAGCAGCGGCGAACGCACCGGGTGCGCCTGGTTGCCGGCATGCAGCATGAAGCGGATGCCGCTGCCATCGAGCTGCACCTCGTCCGCGCGCACCGCCGCACCGGCCGCGCCGCGCGAGGAAAACCCGACCACCCGCACCTTGCCGCCGACCGCCTCGAACAATTCGCGGCCGAACGCATCGTCCAGGTTCACCGTGGCCGCACGCAGGCCCGGCCAGTCGAACAGCTTCTTCTTGGCCGCGCCGTAGCTGGCCATGTCGCCGTGGTAGTCCAGATGGTCGCGGGTGAGGTTGGTGAACACCGCGACGTCGAAGTGCACGCCGTCTACCCGGCCCTGGTCGAGCGCGTGCGAGGACACTTCCATCGCCACCGCCTGCGCGCCTTCGTCGCGCAGTTCGGCGAGCAGCGCATGCAGGCGCAGCACCAGCGGGGTGGTGAACCCGGTCGGCACGATCTTCGGCCAGATGCCGGCGCCGAGCGTGCCGATGGTGCCGGCCTGCTGCCCGCGCAGGGTCCAGGCTTGCGCCAGCAATTGCACGGTCGAGGTCTTGCCGTTGGTGCCGGTGACGCCGACCGTGGTCATCGCCGCGCTGGGCTGGCCGTGGAACGCATCGGCCATCGCGCCCATCCGCGAACGCAGGCCGGCGACCGGGATCGCATCCTCCGGCGCGGGCAATTCGTCGGGTGCGGGCGGCTCGAACAGGATCGCGGCGGCGCCGGCGGCACGCGCGGCGTCGACGAAATTCAGGCCATGCGCACCGAACCCGGCGATGGCGACGAACGCGTCGCCCGGCTGGATCTCGCGGCTGTCCTGCACCAGGCCGGTGACGGCGAGGTCGGCGGACAGGCCTTCCAGTTCCGGCAACAGTTCGCCGAGCAGCATGGCGCGGGTCATTGCACGGCCCTCGCCGCCGGTGCCGGCGCGCTGGCGGTGGTGGCGGCGGGCAATGCGTGGCCGCTGGCCTTGAGGCGCTTGGCCTCGGCTTCGGCCTGCGCCGCCAGCCAGGTATCGAGGTTGTCCGGCGACACGTCCATCAGCCGCAGCGCGCCTTCCATCACGTTGCGGAACACCGGCGCGGACACCGTGCCGCCGACGTACCCCTTGCTCGGGTCCGGATCGTTGACCATCACCGCCATCGCGAAGCGCGGGTTCTCGACCGGCACCAGGCCGGCGAAATAGCCGATGTAACGGCGCGAATAACCGCCGGCGCTGGCCTTGCGCGAGGTGCCGGTCTTGCCGGCCACGTGGTAGCCGAGGATCGCGGCCTGGGTGGCGGTGCCGCCGGGCTCGGTCACGCTCTGCATCATGTGCAGGACTTCGCTGGCGATCTTCGGGTCCAGCACCTGCCGCGACGGCGCATGCTGGCCCTTGATGAAGCTGGGCGGGGTCAGCTTGCCGCCGTTGCCGAGCGCGGCGTAGGCGGTGGCGATCTGCAGCGGCGTCACCGACAGCGCATAGCCGTAGCTCATGGTCTGCTTGCTGGTGCCGTCCCAGCGGTCCGGCGCCGGGAACACGCCGGCCGATTCGCCCGGGAAGCCGCTGCCGGTGCGCTGGCCGTAGCCGAAGCGGCGCACGAAATCGTAGAACTGCTGGTTGCCCAGGCGCCTGGAGATCAGGGCCGCGCCGACGTTGGAGCTCTTGCGCAGCACGCCGGTGGTGTCCAGCACGCCGTAGTTGTGGGTATCGGTGGTGCGGAACCGGCCGTTGGCGATCCAGCCCGGGTTGGTGTTGAAGATCGATTCCGCGGTGATCACGCCGGCCTCGAGTCCCGCCGCCACGGTCAGCGGCTTCATCGTCGAGCCCGGCTCGAACAGGTCGGTGACCGCGCGGTTGCGATGCGCATCGCGCGGGCTGGTGCCGACCGCATTCGGGTTGAAGGTCGGCAGGTTGACCATCGCCAGCACTTCGCCGGTGGCGACGTCGATCACCACCGCCGAGCCGCTGCTGGCATCGAACTGGGTCAGCGCATTGCGCAATTCACGATGCGCCAGGTACTGGATGCGGCGGTCGATGCTCAGGGTCAGGTCGCGGCCGGGCTGCGCCGCGCGCACCAGGTCCACGTTCTCGACGATGCGGCCGCGGCGGTCGCGGATCACCCGCTTGGCGCCGGGCGTGCCGCGCAGCCAGTCGTCGAACGCCAGCTCCAGCCCTTCCTGGCCGCGGTCGTCGACATTGGTGAAGCCGAGCACGTGCGCCATCGCCTCGCCCTGCGGGTAGAAGCGGCGGTATTCGCGCTGGCTGGCCACGCCGGGGATTTCCAGCGCCAGGATGGCCTTGGCCTCGTCCGGGTTGATGCGGCGCTTGAGGTAGACGAATTCCTTGCCGGCGCGCTGGCTGAGCCGGGTCTTCAGCTCGTCGCGATCCATGCCCAGCGCGTCGGCCAGCTGCGGCAGCCGCGCCGGCGACTTCAGCAGTTCCTGCGGGTTGGCCCAGATCGATTCCACCGGCGAGCTCACCGCCAGCGGCTCGCCGTTGCGGTCGGTGATCATGCCGCGCGAGGTGGCGATCGGGATCTCGCGCAGGAAGCGCGCCGCGCCCTGCTGCTGGTAGAACTCGTTGTCGATGACCTGCAGGTCCAGCGCGCGCGCCAGCAGCGCCGCCGAGCACAGCGCCAGCGCGCCGCCGACCAGCACCAGCCGGCCGCGCAGGTTGAATTGCGCGCGCGAACGCGGGCGGTTGCCGGGCGCGCGCGCGGGCTCGCGACGCGCCTTGTCGCGCGGGTCGCGCTTCGGCAAGCCCGGGAGCCGCAGGCCGGGAAGCTTCATCGGCGCACCACCACGATGTCCTCGGTGCGCGGGAACACCATGCCCAGGCGGGTGCGCGCGACCTGGTCGACGCGGTTGCTTTCCGCCCAGGTCGCCTGCTCCAGCTGCAGGCGGCCGAATTCGATGTTGAGCTCGTCGCGCGCCTTGTCGAGCTTGTTGAGCGCGATGAAGGCGAGCCGGTGTTCGTGGCGGTCGCGCACCACCAGCAACGCGGTGGCCACGTTGGCGATCACCAGCACGGCGAGGATCACGTAGCGGTTCATGCCGCCACCGCCAGCTTTTCGGCGACGCGCAGCACCGCGCTGCGCGCGCGCGGATTGGCGGACAGCTCGGCATCGCCCGCCTTCTGCGCGCCATCGACCAGGCGCAGCGTCGGCGTGAACGCGACTTCCACCGGCATGCGGCGGTTGGCCGGCGGCGCCTTCGCATGCCTGGCCAGGAACTGCTTGACGATGCGGTCCTCCAGCGAGTGGAAGCTGATCACCGCCAGCCGGCCGCCCGGCTTCAGCCGCTCCAGCGCGGCATCCAGCCCGGCCTCCAGGTCGAGCAATTCGCGGTTGATGAAGATGCGGATGGCCTGGAAGCTGCGGGTCGCCGGATGGATCTTGGAATCGCCGCGCGGCATCACCTGCGCGATCAGCTCGGCCAGCTGCGCCGTACGCAGCAGCGGCGTGTCGCCGCGACGGAATTGGACAATCGCGCGGGCGATGCGGCGGCTCTGGCGTTCATCGCCATACATCCACAACACGTCGGCGATCTCTTTCTCCGAAGCGTGCGCCAGCCATTGCGCGGCGCTTTCGCCGGACTCCGGGTCCATGCGCATGTCCAGCGGGCCGTCCTTGCCGAACGAGAAACCGCGCTCGGCCACGTCCAGCTGCGGCGAGGACACGCCGAGGTCGAACAGGATGCCGTCGAGGCCGGCGTCGGCCAGCGGCCAGCGCGCAAGGTCGGCGAAGCTGCCGCGGCGCCAGGCCACGCGCGCATCCTCGCCCGCCAACCGGGTGGCCACGGCGATCGCTTCGGGATCCTTGTCCATCACCAGCAAGCGGCCCTCCGGCCCCAGCTTCGCCAATACCCCGCGGGCGTGACCGCCGCGTCCGAACGTGCCATCCAGATAGGTTCCATCCGCCTTCACCGCCAGGCCCTCCATGACCTCGGCGAACAACACCGGGAGGTGGGCAGGCGTGGCGCCCGCGCCACCCGCACTCACAACACCAGGTCCTGCAAGTCGTCGCCCAGGTCGGCATCGCCCAGCGTCTGCCGGATCTGCGCGTGGTGCGCCTGCTCGCTCCACAATTCGAACTTGTCGCCCATCCCCAGCAACACGGCCTTCTTCTCGATGCCGACCGCGCTGCGCTGGCTGGCCGGGATCGAGATGCGCGCACTGCCGTCGGGCTCGGCGAACGCCGCCGCGCCGACCAGCTTCAGCTGCAGCAGGCGGCTGTTCTTCTTGGTGCGCGGCAGGGCATTGACCTGGTCGCGGACCTTTTCCCAGACCGGCAGCGGATACAGGTAGAGGCAACCCGCTTCGAACGGGTTGTAGGTGATGACCAGCCGGTTGCCGCACTCACGCGCGACAAGATCCCGGTAGGCGGTGGGAATCGCCAAACGGCCCTTGTCGTCGATGGTGATGGCGGTTTCGCCCTGGAACATGCCCCTGCCCTGTCGCCCCCGTCTTCAGCGGAGTTCATGACGGAAAAACCACGAAATTCCCGGTTTCCCCACGAGTCGCCACATTAGGCAGGCACTTTTACCTTGTCAACAACATTCCGCGGGGAATTTCACTAAGCCGGTCAACGACTTGCGGCAATCTTCAGAGACTTGTTCAAGCTTTATCCACAAGCTTATGTTTCGTCTCATTTTTTGAGAATTCGTGATTGGCGACGCATTTGCGACCCGAGTGGCGCAAGCATCGGCCCGTCCATGCTGCATCGCAAAAAATGAATGCACCAGGGCCAGCCCGAGGCGCCACAATGCCGGCATGTGCGTCGTCGCCTTCGCCTGCAACCTCCATCCCCGCTGGCGGCTGGTGCTGGCCGGCAACCGCGACGAATTCCACGCCCGTGCGACCGCTGCCCTGGCCCGCTGGCCAGACCGCGGGATCATCGCGGGCCGGGACCTGCAGTCGGGCGGCACCTGGGTGGGGATCGATCGCCACGGCCGGGCCGCGGTGGTGACCAATGTCCGCGACGGCTACGCCAAGCCGCATGCCGGGCCATCCCGAGGGGCGTTGCCGTTGGCGTTCCTTGCCGCCGAGGCCGATGCCGCCGGCATGAGCAAGGCGTTGCTGGCGGATGCGGCCGCCTACGCCCCGTTCAACCTGATGCTGGCCGATGCCGAAGGCTGCTGGCACCTGGGCAACCATCCGCGGCAACGCGAGGCGCTGGCGGCGGGCGTGCATGGCATCTCCAATGGCCGGCTGGATGCGCCCTGGCCGAAGACCCGGCGGCTGAGCGCCGCCCTGCAGGCCTGGGTGGACGCCGGCAGCAACGACCTGCAACCGCTCTGGCGCGCACTGGCCGAGGAACGCATCGCAGCCGACGCGGAGCTGCCGGACACCGGCGTCGGCCTCGAACTGGAGCGCCGGCTGTCGCCTGCGTTCATCCGCGGCGAGGCCTACGGCACCCGCGCCAGCACGATCATCGCGATCGACCACGCCGGCCGTGGCTTCATCCACGAGCGCCGCTTCGGGCCGAACGGCGTGTTCGCGGGCGAAACCGTGCTGCGCAACGACGACTGACCGGCGGCACGACGCTGCGCCCGTGCCTTTCCCGATGCACGGCATCGGGAAAGGCACGAAAACAGGATGAAGAGGTGGCGGAGCCGGCCGATAAGCCGGGTTCTGTTCGGCGCTTGCGCGCCGCGACAATCATTCCTCTAGGCGCACGGTCACCCGTACGCTCAAGCAACCTACCCGGACCCGACGCGGGCAACGTCATGAGGTCCCTATTTGGCCTTGCTCCCGGTGGGGTTTGCCGTGCCGGCCTGTTGCCAGGCTCGCGGTGCGCTCTTACCGCACCATTTCACCCTTGCCTGCCGGATTGCTCCGACATAGGCGGTATCTTTCTGTTGCACTTTCCGTCGGCTCGCGCCGCCCAGGCGTTACCTGGCACCGTGCCCTGTGGAGCCCGGACTTTCCTCGGCACCGATCGCTCGATGACGCGACTGTCTGGCCGGCTCCGCCATGGGCATTGTCGCATGCGCCCGGCCGTATCGCTTACTCGCTGCCGTACAGCGCCTTGCGCGGCGCGCCGGACAGCTCCGCCGCCAGTTTCGCCGCGGTCGAGGGCGGCAGGTGTTCCTTGAGTTTCGCGTACAGGCGCAAACCCTCCGCGACCTTCGCGTCGGCATCGTCGCCCGCGCCCTGCACCAGCAACACGAATTCGCCCTTGCGCTGGTTGGGATCCGCGCCCACCCGTTGCGCGAGCTCGGCCAGGCTGCCGTCGAGCACGGTCTCGAACAGCTTGGTCAGCTCGCGCGCGACCACCGCGCGGCGTTCCGCGCCGAATGCGGCAAGCGCATCGCCCAGCGTCTCCTCGATGCGATGCGACGACTCGTAGAAGATCAGGGTGCGCGGCTCAGGCGCCAGCGCCGCCAGCCGTTCGCGCCGCGCATTCGCCTTGGCCGGCAGGAAGCCCTCGAAGACGAAGCGGTCGCTGGGCAAGCCCGCCACGCTCAACGCGGCGATCAGCGCGCTCGCCCCCGGCACCGGGCTGACCGCGATCCCGGCCTCGCGCGCGGCGCGCACCAGCCGGAACCCGGGATCGCTGACCAGCGGGGTGCCGGCATCGGACACCAGCGCCAGCGATTCGCCGGCCAGCAGGCGCGCGACCAGCGGCGCCGCGGCATCGCCCTCGTTGTGTTCGTGCAGCGCCACCAGCGGCTTGTCCACGCCGAAATGCGCCAGCAACTGGCGGGTGTGGCGGGTGTCCTCCGCGCAGATCGCGGCCACCGCCTTCAGCGTCTCCAGCGCACGCGGGGCAAGGTCGCCCAGGTTGCCGATCGGCGTGGCCACCACGAACAACATGCCTGATGTGGAGCTGCCCCGACGTTGCATTCCCTGCCTTCACCTTCTGCGCGGGTAGAATCGTAGCCGGTTCCCGAGCGAGCGCCGATCCGTGGCCCCCAAACACCAGAGTGGTCGATTCGCGATTGCCCCGCTGATGATGGGCCTGGCCCTGTTCGCGCTGGCCGGCTGCGCCAGCGTCGAGGTGCAGAAACCCGCCGTGCAGGCCGCGCAGAGCGGCGCCTTCGCCGAAGCGCAGGCGCTGGCGCGCAACCACGCCGGCCTCGACGGGCAGGCGCGCGCGGACAACGCGGCGCGGATCGAGGCCTTGCTGGCGCGACTGGACGACGCCACGCTCAGCCGCGATGCCGGCCGGCTGCCGGTGGGCGACCCGCTGTACAACTTCGCCGGCCGCGCCCTGCTCAATCGCGGCCTGCCCTTGCCGCGCCCGTTCGACCGCGGCGACTGGAACTTCGATGCCGCCGGCCGTCCCGCCGCGGATCGCGACGGCTATCGCCCGCCGATGAAGGTGGGGATGCTGCTGCCGCTGAGCGGCAGCCAGGCCGCGGCCGCCTCGGCGGTGCGCGACGGTTTCCTCACCGGCTATTACGGCGAAAGCCGGCGCAAGCCCGAGCTGCGGTTCTACGACACCGCCGGCGGCGCCAATGCGGCCTATGCGCGCGCCGTCGCCGAAGGCAACGATTTCGTGGTCGGTCCGTTGGCGCGCGATGAAGTCGATGCGGTGTTCGCCGACGACACCCCGCAGGTGCCGCTGCTGGCGCTCAACCGCGGCAGCCGCACCCCGCCAGCGGGCAGCGCCGGCTTCTCGCTGTCGCCGGAAGACGAAGGCATCAGCCTCGCCCAGTACCTGATCGAGCGCGGCGCCCGGCGCGTGCTGATCGTCGGCGGCGGCGAGGACGCGCAGCGTCGCAGCGCGGGCGCGGCGAAGCTGCAGCTGGAACGGCGCGGCGTGCAGGTCGCCGGCAACGTCGGCATCGGCGCGGACCTCGCCCCGCTGGCGCAGGGCGTGGATGCGGTATTGCTGGCGATGAAAGGCCCGCAAGCGCGCGCATTGGTGCCGCAGCTCGCCCTGGCCGGCATCAACGCCAACACGCGGGTGGCGACCTCGCAGATCACCTCCGGCACCGGCAAGCCCGCGGAGGACATGGCGCTGGACGGGATCGTCTATCCCGCCGAAACCTGGGGCAGCCGCGATGTCCCCGGCCTGCCCTCGCAGGCCAGCGCGGCGGCGCGCCTGGACACCGCGAAGGGCCCGGCCGCGCGCCTGTTCGCGTTCGGCTTCGATGCCTGGCTGGTCACCGCCTACCTGGAGCGCCTGGCGCTGTCGAACAATGCCGACATCCCCGGCGCCACCGGCCGGCTCAGCCTCGACGGCTTCGGCAACGTGCTGCGCCAGCCGAGCTGGTCGCGTTATTCCGGCGGCGTGCCCGTGCCGCTGGGCGATGGCGCGCGCTGAGGACTCACCCGACACAAGCCGGCCGGATCGCCGCGCCCGCGGCGGTGCGGTGGAAACCGCCGCACTGCGATTCCTGCAACGACACGGCCTGCGCCTGCTCGCGCGCAATGCGCGGGCGCGCGGCGGCGAACTCGACCTGGTCATGCACGACGGCGATTCGCTGGTGTTCGTGGAGGTGCGCTATCGCGCCAGCGCGCTGTTCGGCGGCGGCGCTGCCTCGGTCGATGCCGGCAAGCGCCGCAAGCTGGTCCTGGCCGCGCAGGCCTTCCTGCTCGCCCATCCGCAACATGCCGACTCGCCCTGCCGCTTCGACGTGATCGATGCCGGCGGCGACCCGCAAGCGCCCGCCATCCAATGGCTGAAGGATGCGTTCCGCGCGGACGATGCCTGAGCCGTGCCGGGTCGTGGCGTAGCCAACCAATGCCACAGGCACCGGTTTCCGCAACGGCATAGCCTGACTGCCATCCTGCTTCGTGCGGTGGCCACGATGTCGCTTCGACCGATCCTGATGTTGGCGTGCCTCGCCTGGATCGGCGCGCCTCTCGCCCGGGCCCAATCCGTCGCGCCCGCACGCGAATATCGGGTGCTCCTGGTCGGCAACAGCCTCATCTATACCAACAACCTGCCCGCTCTGCTGCGCGCAGTGGGCGCGTCGCAGGGAACGCCGATCGCCACCGAGACATATGCCTCGCCCGGCGGGACCCTGGCCGAGCGCTGGAAGCAAGGCCATGTCGCCGAAGCCTTGCGCAAGCAAGCCTTCGACGCGGTAATCCTGCAGGAGCAAGGCGGCAATCTGGCCGCATGCATGGCGAGTCCCGAACAGCAAGCCACGGCCCCCTGCATGGCCAGCATCCGCGCGCAGGTCGGAATCGCCAAGCTTGCGCAGTTGCAGCACGCGAAGGTCATGTTGTTCGCGACTTGGGGCCCTGACCAGCGCTGGCAGGGCAGGCTGGATCGCAGCACGCGACTGCTCGCGGGGAAAAGCATGGCGAGCGTCTTCGATGCCGCCGCCGCACTGCGCGCGCTGCACAAGGCACAGCCCGGAATCGATCTGTATCCGGACGGCACCCACCCCAGCACCCAGGCCTCGCTGATGCTGGCGCTGGCCCTTTACCGCGACATCACCGGCACGCCGCCACTGGCGAAGGACTTGCGCATCACCGCACCGCTGCTGCCCGTGAATGCCGCGATCTCGGCCGCCTCGCCGATGGAATCGCAACCGGGACTGGCCGGCGATGGCAAGGCCACCCTGGTCCCGGCGAGCCTGATCGAGCCGCTGGTGAAGGCGCTGCCGGAGCCGGATGCTTCAGGCGAAATGGATCCAGCCCGCCCCCGGCGCTGACCACGCCCCGCCGTCGGCGGCATGGGTTGCGATGTCCCCGCCTTCGATGATCCGCCCAATCCGCGCCACCGCCACATCCGCCGACGCCGCCGCGCGGACGATTGCCTCGCCCGTTTCCGGCGGTGCGGTGAAGCACAGTTCGTAATCGTCGCCGCCGGTGGCTTGAAGCACGCGGCGGGGTTCGACGTCGAGCGCGAGGCGCAGCGCCTCCGATCCCGGCAAGGCATCGACATCGAGCAGTGCGCCGATGCCGCTCGCCTCGCATACATGGCCGAGGTCGGCGAGCACGCCATCGGACACGTCGATGCACGAGCTGGCGATACCGCGCAGGGCGCGTCCCAGCGCCACCCGCGGGATCGGGCGATCCAGCCGCGAACGCAGCGCGGCATCCGCGCCGCGGCCCGCCCGCCATTGCGCCAGCGCCGCCGCCGCATCGCCGACCGTGCCGCTGATCCAGATCTCGTCGCCCGCGCGCGCGCCGGCGCGGCGCAGGGCGGTGCCGGGTTCGACGAAGCCATGCACCGTCACGCACACCGACAGCGGCCCGCGGGTGGTGTCGCCGCCGACCAGGGCGACCCCGTGCCGCTCCGCGAGCTCGAGAAAGCCGTCGACGAAGCCGTCGACGAAGCCGGCGTCCGCATCGGGCAACGACAGCGACAAGGTGCACCAGGCGGGTTGCGCGCCCATCGCGGCAAGATCGGACAGGTTCACCGCCAGCGCCTTCCAGCCGATGTCGGCAGCCGCGGTCTCCGGCGGGAAATGCACGCCGCTGTTGAGCGTGTCCATCGCCACCACCAGCTGCATGCCGGCGGGCGGCTGCAGCAACGCCGCGTCGTCGCCGATGCCGAGGATCACGTCGCCGCGCGTGGCGGCGCGCGCGCGGATGCGGGCGATCAGGTCGAATTCGGCGACGCCCACGATCCGCGGCCCGGCCGGTCCGTTTAGCGCGGACGCGCGGCGTTCGCTTCGGTGCTGCGCAGCGCGGCGGCGGCCTTGTCGAGCACGCCGTTGACGTAGGTGTGGCCGTGCTCGGAGCCGAAGCGCTTGGTCGAGTCGATCGCCTCGTTGATCACCACCCGGTACGGCACGTCCGGGCGATGGGTCAGCTCGTAGGCGGCGATGCGCAGCGCGGCGCGCTCGATCGCATCCACTTCATCCACGCCGCGGTCGAGGTGCCCGGCCAGCGCGGCGTCGAGTTCGCCGACATGGCGCAGCACGCCGCGCACCAGATCCTCGAAATACTCGAGGTCGGCGATCTCGTGCGCCTGCTCGTGGGCGAACTGGGCGATCAGGTCGCGCTCGTTGGCGCCGTTGATCTGCCAGGCATAGATCGCCTGCAGCGCGCGCCGGCGCGAACGCGAACGGGCCACGGGATCGATGCCATCGGGACGGCGGCGGTTGTTCATCACGAATGCTCCTGGAGCTTGCGGCGCAGGTCCGCCATTTCGATGGCGACCAGTGCGGCTTCCTCGCCCTTGTTGCCGTGGCTGCCGCCGGCGCGCGCATGTGCGTCCTCGAAACGCTCGACCGCCAGCACGCCGTTCATCACCGGCACGCCGGTGTCGAGCGCGACCCGCATCAAGCCATCGGACGCGCCATCGGCGACCTGTTCGTAGTGGCGGGTGTCGCCGCGCACCACGCAGCCCAGGGCGACGATGGCCGCATGCCGGCCCGCAACCGCGAGCGCACGCGCAGCCACCGGCAGTTCCCAGGCGCCGGGCACGCGGATCACGTCGATGTCGGCATCGGCCACGCCGTTGGCGACGAAGGCATCGCGCGCCGACGCCACCAGCGCATCGGTGATGCGCGGGTTCCAGCGGCTGGCGATGATCGCGAAGCGCGCGCCCTCGGGGGCTCGCAGGTCGCCTTCGATATGCGGCATGGGGTAGTCGGATCGACGGGGCTGCGCAGTTTACCGCGCCGGCGCGACCACGTAGTCCACGACCTCCAGCCCGAAGCCGGCCAGCCCGACCTGGCGGCGCGGCGTGCCCAGCACCCGCAGCTTGCCGAAGCCCAGGTCGTGCAGGATCTGCGCGCCGGCGCCGTTGCGCCGCCACTGGCCCACGTCCTTGCTGCTGGTGGTCGCGACGGGTTGCTTGCGCAGCCGGGCCAGCAGGGCCTCGGCATTGCGCGGCTCCGACAAGACCACCATTACCCCGCGATCCTCGGCGGCGATCGCGCGCAGGGCATCGGTGGCGGCCACGCCGAAATCGTCGCGGCGCCAGTGCAGCAGGTCGCTGAGCGGGTTCTCCACCTGCACCCGCACCAGGGTCGGGGTGTCCTTGTCGGGCGTGCCGCGCACCAGGGCGAAATGCAGCTCGTGGGCGATGCGGTCGCGATAGGTGACCAGGGTGAAGGCGCCGAACTCGGTGTCGATGGCGCGCGCGTCGATGCGCTCGACGGTGTGCTCAGTGGCCAATCGATGGGCGATCAGGTCGGCGATCGAACCCATCTTCAGCCCGTGCTCGCGCGCGAATTCCTCGAGTTGCGGGCGCCGCGCCATGCTGCCGTCGGCATTCATGATCTCCACCAGCACGCCGGCCGGCTCCAGCCCGGCCAGCAGCGGCAGGTCGCTGGCGGCTTCGGTATGGCCGGCGCGGGTCAGCACGCCGCCGGCCTGCGCGGTCAGCGGGAAGATGTGGCCCGGCTGCGACAGGTCGGACGGTTTCGCGTCCGGCCGCACCGCGGTGCGGATGGTATGCGCGCGGTCGTAGGCGCTGATGCCGGTGGTGACGCCTTCGGCGGCCTCGATGCTCACCGTGAAGTTGGTCTGGAACTGCGCGGTATTGGCCTGCACCATCGGCGCCAGGCCGAGCTGCGCGCAGCGCTCGCGGGTCAGCGACAGGCAGACCAGGCCGCGCGCGTGGGTGATCATGAAATTGATGTCGGCCGGGCGCACCAGTTCGGCGGCCATGATCAGGTCGCCTTCGTTCTCGCGGTCCTCGTCGTCCACCACCACGACCATGCGGCCGGCGCGGATTTCGTCCAGCAATTCCGGGATGCTTGCGAAGCTCATGCCTTGTCCTTCGTCGCGAGCAGCCGCTCGACGTAACGCGCCAGCAGGTCGACCTCGATGTTGACCGGATCGCCTTCGCGCAATGCGTGGAACGCGGTGTGCGCGACGGTGTGCGGGATCAGCGCGACCTCGAAACCGGCATCGTCCACGCCGTTCACCGTGAGGCTCACGCCGTCCACGCAGATCGAGCCCTTGTGCGCCACGTAGCGCAGCAGCGCGATCGGCGCGGCGAAGCGCCAGCGCACCGCGCGCGCATCATCCCAACGTTTTTCCGCGATGCCGAGGCCGTCCACGTGGCCGCTGACCAGATGGCCGCCGAGGCGGTCCGTCGGCAGCATCGCGCGTTCGAGGTTGAGCGGCGCGCCGATGCCGAGCTTGCCCAGCGTGGTCAGCGCCAGGGTTTCGCTGGACGCATCGATGACGAAGCGGCTCGCGTCGAATTCGACCACGGTCAGGCAGCAGCCGTTGACCGCGATGCTCTCGCCGAGCTGCACGTCATCGAAGGGCAGCGTGCCGACCTCGATGGTGAAGCGCGCATCGCCGCCACGCGCTTCGCGCGCGGCAAGGCGACCCACGCCTGCGATCAATCCGGTGAACATCAGTGGGGCTTCCTGGAGGCATGCACGAACAGCGGCCAGCGCACGCGCTGCGTGGGCGCGTCGCCCCAGGCCTGTTCGAACGAGGGAACGGATTCGGCGACGACGTCGCGGCCGGTCGCATCGCGATGGCGCTTGCTGGCCGAATAACTGGCGAAATAGTCGAGCAGGCGTTGCAGCGGCCAATCGGCGGCAAGCTCGAACGGCGGCGCTTCGATGCGCGGGAACGGCCAGCGGTAGCCGGCATAGGCGGCATCGACATCGGCGCGCTCGCGCGGCCAAGAGGCGCGGATCGCGTCCTGCAGCCGCGCGTTGGCGGCCTCAAGCGCGGGCGGAACGACGATGTCCTGGTAACCCCAGGCCACCAGCACCCCGCCCGGCTTCAGCACGCGCGCGGCTTCGGCGAAGAAGGCGGCACGATCGAACCAGTGCAGCGCCTGCGCGACGCACACGGCATCGGCGCAGGCATCCTCCAGGCTGCAGCGTTCGCCGGGCTCGACCGCGAATACCGCGTTGCCGATCGCCGGCGCTTGCGCGACCTGCGCCGCGCTCGGATCGGTGGCATGCACGCGGTCGAACCGCGTGGCGAGGTCGCGGGTGGCCTGCCCGCTACCGCAGCCGGCTTCCCAGCACAGCCCGCGTGCTGGCGCGATCGACGCGATCCAGTCGAACAATGCCGGCGGATACTCCGGGCGCGCCGCGGCATAGTTGCCGGCGACTGCGGAGAAATGGTCCTTGAATCGCGTCGCCGCCCCGCTCATGCCGGCATCGGGCGCAGCAGCAGGCGGTGGTCGTCGCCGATGCGGCGGCTGTCGACGGCCTGCAGTTGCAGGCGTTCGGTCATCGCGTCGATGTGCAGGCCGTCGAACAGCGGGCGGGCGCGCTCGCCGAGCAGCACCGGCGCGATGTACAGCAGCAGTTCGTCGACTAGGCCCGCGGACAGGAACGCGCCGGCCAGCGTCGCCCCGGCTTCCAGCTGCACTTCGTTGATGCCGCGCGCGGCCAGCAGCTTCAGCACCGCATCGAGGTCGAAGCGCCCGCCCTGCACCGGCACGGCGATGTGTTCGATGCGCATCTCGCGCGGCGGCTTGGTGTCGGGCGCGTGCAGGTACAGGGTCGGCGCATCGCCCTCGCGCACGCGGCCGCGGGCGACCGTGGCCAGGCCCGGATCCAGCACCACCCGCAGCGGTGGGACGTAGTCCACGCCTTGCTCCAGCCGCACGGTCAGTTGCGGGTCGTCGGCAAGCACGGTGCCGGCGCCGGTCAGGATCGCGCCGCTGCGCGCGCGCCATTGGTGCACGTCGCGGCGCGCGGCGTCGCCGCTGATCCACTTGGAATCGCCGGAGGCCATCGCGGTGCGGCCGTCCAGGCTCATCGCCAGCTTGACCCGCAGCCACGGCCGGCCGCGCTCGACCCGCGACAGGAAGCCGCGGTTGAGTTCGCGCGCCTGCGCTTCCATCAGGCCGCACTCGACCGCGATGCCGGCCGCGCGCAGTTTCTCGAAGCCGGCGCCGTCCACCTGCGGGAACGGATCGCGCATCGCGCCGACCACGCGGCCCACGCCGGCCGCGATCAACGCATCCGCGCACGGCCCGGTGCTGCCGGTATGCGCGCAGGGTTCCAGCGTCACGTAGGCGGTGGCGCCGCGCGCACGTTTGCCCGCGGCCTGCAGCGCGAACACCTCCGCATGCGGCCCGCCCTTGCGCTGGTGCCAGCCTTCGCCGACGACCTCGTCGCCCTGCGCGATCACGCAGCCGACCATCGGGTTCGGCCGGGTGGTGAAGGCCGCGCGTTCGGCCAGGCGCAGGGCGCGCGCCATCATCGCGTGGTCGCTGGCGGAGAAATTCATGGCGCGACGCGCTCGTAGCGGCCGCGTTCGCCGCCCTTGCGGAATCCATCCATGTCCCACGGCCACGACGGCACCAGGCCGCCGTCGTCGATGCGCAGCCGCATGCGTTCGAACTTCGCCTGCGGGTATTGCGGCGGATAGCCCATGTCGACCACCGTCAGTTCGACGCGATCGCCCTTGCGCGCCCACGTGCCGCGCGCGCCCAGATCGAGCGCGCCATAGCTGAAGTACCACTCGAAGCGGCCATCGCCGCGCAACAGCAGGCCGGAGCCGGTTTCCATCACCCCGGACAGCGAATATTCGCCGGCGAGGGCGGCGTCCACCGGCTTCGCCGCCGCATCCTTCGGCCGCGCCTGTTCCTGCGCCAGCGCCGGCGCCGCGCAACCGGCGAGCAGCAGCGCCGGCAACAGCATGCGCAGGCGCGTCATCGGCGCTTGCCCTTTTCCGCGGTTTCGCCGCCCAGCAGCGGCAACTGGCTGTCGCCGGCCGGCAGGTCGCGCTCGAGCTTCTCGATCTCCTCGCGGAAATCGGCGACGTCCTCGAAACTGCGGTACACCGAGGCGAAGCGCACGTAGCCGACATGATCGAGCTTGCGCAGCTCGGCCATCACGAATTCGCCGACCCGGCGCGATTCCAGTTCGCGCTCGGTGGTCATCCGCAGCTGGTGCACCACCGCGCGCACCGCCGCCTCGATCTTCTCCTCCGATACCGCCCGCTTCTGCAGCGCGCGGTCGAAGCCGGCGCGCAGCTTGCGCGCATCGAAGTTCTCGCGGCGCCCGTCCGACTTGATGATCGCCGGCAGCTTCAGCTCGATGGTTTCCAGCGTGGAGAACCGCTCGCCGCAGGCCTCGCACTCGCGCCGGCGGCGGATCGTGGCGCCATCCTCGCTGACCCGCGAATCGATCACCCGGGTATCGGTGTGCTGGCAGAACGGGCAATGCACCTTGCGCTTATCCGCCGTAGACCGGGAACTGCCTGCATTGCAGGGTCACGTTCTCGCGCACGCCGGCGATCACGTTGTCGTCGTTCGGGTTGTCGAGCACGTCGCAGATCCATTCGGCCAGCGCCACGCAGTCCGCTTCCTTGTAGCCGCGGGTGGTGACCGCCGGGGTGCCGATGCGCAGGCCGCTGGTGACGAAGGGCTTGCGCGGGTCGTTCGGCACCGAGTTCTTGTTGACGGTGATGTGCGCCTTGCCCAGGGCTTCCTCGGCCTGCTTGCCGCTGACGTCCTTGCCGATCATGTCGACCAGCATCAGGTGGTTCTGGGTGCCGCCGGACACGATCTTGTAGCCGCGGGCGATGATCGTCTTCGCCATCGCCTGCGCGTTCTTGACCACCTGTTCCTGGTAGGCCTTGAACTCCGGCTCCAGCGCTTCCTTGAACGCCACCGCCTTGGCCGCGATCACGTGCATCAGCGGGCCGCCCTGGATGCCCGGGAAAACGATGCTCTGCAGCTTCTTCTCGATCTCTTCCGCCTGCTCGCCCATCCCGGCCTTGCTGGCCACGATGATGCCGCCGCGCGGGCCGCGCAGGGTCTTGTGGGTGGTGCTGGTGACCACGTGCGCATGCGGCACCGGGTTCGGATACACGCCGGCGGCGACCAGGCCGGCGACATGCGCCATGTCCACGAACAGGTAGGCGCCGACCTTGTCGGCGATCGCGCGGAAGCGCGCCCAGTCGACCACCTGCGAATACGCGGAGAACCCGGCAACCACCATCTTCGGCTTGTGTTCGAGGGCGAGGCGTTCGACCTCGTCGTAATCGATCAGGCCGGCATCGTTCACCCCGTACTGCACCGCGTTGAACAACTTGCCGGAGGCATTGACCTTGGCGCCGTGGGTCAGGTGACCGCCGTGCGCCAGCGACATGCCGAGGATGGTGTCGCCCGGCTGCAGCAGCGCGAAGTACACCGCCTGGTTGGCCTGCGAACCGGAATGCGGCTGCACGTTGGCGTAATCGGCGCCGAACAATTGCTTGATGCGGTCGATGGCCAGCTGCTCGGCGATATCCACGTACTCGCAGCCGCCGTAGTAGCGCTTGCCCGGATAGCCTTCCGCGTACTTGTTGGTCAGCTGGCTGCCCTGCGCCTCCATCACCCGCGGGCTGGCATAGTTCTCGCTGGCGATCAGCTCGACGTGATCCTCCTGTCGACGGGTCTCGTCGGCGATGGCCTTGGCGAGTTCGGGGTCGAAAGCGGCGATCAGGTCGGCACGGGAGAACATTGGAACTCCGGGGTGGCGGTGGGGAACCGCAAGTTTAGCGTTTCACGGCAGCACGCACCCCATGCGATGGAGTACGCGGCTGCCGCCGCAGGCGGCTGCCCGGCTATAATCCCGCCATCCTGATCCTCTTCCGCGGCCCTGCCCTGCGCAGTCGCCGCCGCCTGCCTGCGGAGCTCCCCCGATGTCGCAATTCATCTACACCATGCAAGGCGTCAGCAAGGTGGTCCCGCCCAAGCGCCAGATCATCAAGGACATCTCGCTGTCCTTCTTCCCCGGCGCCAAGATCGGCCTCTTGGGCCTCAACGGCGCCGGCAAGTCCACCGTGCTCAAGATCATGGCCGGCGTGGACACCGATTTCACCGGCGAGGCGCGCCCGCAGCCCGGCATCAAGGTCGGTTACCTGGAGCAGGAGCCGCGCCTCAATCCGGAGCAGACCGTGCGCGAGGCGGTCGAGGAGGGCGTGGGCGAAGTGCTGCAGGCGCAGAAGCGGCTGGACGAGGTGTACGCCGCCTATGCCGAGGACGGCGCCGATTTCGACGCGCTGGCGAAGGAGCAGGAACGGCTGGAAGCCATCCTCGCCGCCGGCGATGCGCACACCCTGGAGAACCAGCTGGAAGTCGCCGCCGACGCGCTGCGCCTGCCGCCGTGGGACGCCGTGGTCGGCAAGCTGTCGGGTGGCGAGAAGCGCCGCGTCGCGCTGTGCCGCCTGCTGCTGCAGAAGCCGGACATGCTGCTGCTCGACGAACCGACCAACCACCTCGACGCCGAATCGGTCGAGTGGCTGGAGCAGTTCCTGGCCCGCTACACCGGCACCGTGGTCGCGGTCACCCACGACCGCTACTTCCTCGACAACGCCGCCGAATGGATCCTCGAGCTCGACCGCGGCCGCGGCATCCCGTGGAAGGGCAACTACACCGACTGGCTGGTGCAGAAGGACGAGCGCCTGAAGCAGGAAGAAGGCCAGGAAAAGGCGCGCCAGAAGGCGATCCAGAAGGAACTGGAATGGTCGCGGCAGAACGCCAAGGGCGGCCGCTCCAAGGGCAAGGCGCGCCTGGCGCGCATGGAAGAGCTGCAGTCGGTCGACTACCAGCGCCGCAACGAGACCAACGAGATATTCATCCCGCCGGGCGAGCGCCTGGGCCAGAAGGTCATCGAGTTCAAGAACGTGTCGAAGAAGTTCGGCGACCGCCTGCTGATCGACGACCTCAGCTTCAGCGTGCCGCCGGGCGCGATCGTCGGCATCATCGGCCCCAACGGCGCCGGCAAGTCGACCCTGTTCCGCATGATCACCGGCCAGGAACAGCCCGACACCGGCAGCATCGACATGGGCTCGACGGTGAAGCTGGCCTACGTCGACCAGAGCCGCGACAAGCTGGAAGGCAACCACAACGTGTTCCAGGAAGTCTCCGGCGGCCTGGACATCCTCAACATCAACGGCATCGAGATCCAGTCGCGCGCCTACATCGGCCGCTTCAACTTCAAGGGCCAGGACCAGCAGAAGCTGGTCGGCACGCTGTCCGGCGGCGAGCGCGGCCGCCTGCACATGGCCAAGACCCTGCTGCAGGGCGGCAACGTGCTGCTGCTCGACGAACCGTCCAACGACCTCGACATCGAGACCCTGCGCGCGCTCGAGGACGCGTTGCTGGAATTCCCCGGCAACGCCTTCGTGATCTCGCACGACCGCTGGTTCCTCGACCGCATCGCCACCCACATCCTCGCCTTCGAAGGCGATTCGCACGTGGAGTTCTTCCAGGGCAACTACCGCGAGTACGAGGAAGACAAGAAGCGCCGCCTGGGCAACGATGCCGGCCCGCACCGCCTGCGCTTCAAGGCGCTGAAGTAAGCAGCCCGCGCCCACGGCAACGTGGGCGTCTTCGCATGCAGAAGGAGAAGGTCGAGATGGGCTTCATCGAACAACTGCGCGCGCGCTGGCAGGCATCGAACTCGCTGGTCTGCGTCGGCCTGGATCCGGATCCGGCGAAATTCCCGCCGATGTTCGCCGGCCGCGACGATGCGATCTTCGAATTCTGCCGCGACATCGTCGATGCCACCGCCGAGTTCGCCTGCGCGTTCAAGCCGCAGATCGCCTACTTCGCCGCTTTCGGCGCGGAGGACGCGTTGCGCCGGCTGATCGCGCACATCCACGACGCGCACCCGGGCATCCCGGTGATCCTGGACGCCAAGCGCGGCGACATCGGCAGCACCGCCTCGATGTACGCGATCGAGGCCTTCGACCGCTTCGGTGCCGACGCGGTGACGCTCAACCCGTACATGGGCCACGATTCCGCGCAGCCTTTCCTCGACCGCGCCGGCAAGGGCTGCGTGTTCCTCTGCCATACCTCCAACCCCGGCGCCGGCGATTTCCAGGACCTGGACTTCGGCGGCACCCCGCTCTACCAGCACGTGGCCGAAACCATCGCCGCCGACTGGAACGCGCACGGCAATTGCGCGCTGGTGGTCGGCGCGACCTATCCGGAAGAGTTGAAAGCGATCCGCGGCATCGTCGGCGACATGCCGCTGCTGATCCCCGGCATCGGCGCCCAGGGCGGCGACGTCGAAGCCACCGTGCGCAACGGCAAGAGCGCCGACGGCAGCGGCCTGATGGTCAATTCCTCGCGCGGGATCCTGTACGCCTCGAACGGCGGCGACTACACGATCGCCGCGGGCTGGGCGGCGCAGACCCTGCGCGACGAGATCAACCGCCACCGCTGAGCGGGCTCAGCCCAGGAAGCCGAGCCGCGGCGCGGCGAAATTGCCCAGGCCGGGGAAGATCGTCGCCATCTCCGCATCGCCCACGCCCAGCCAATGGGCGAAGGTCGCGCCGTACTGCTGGATCGAGGTGGTCGGGATCATCCGCCCGCGCCCCATCGACTGTTCGCCGTCCAGTTCCAGCAGCGGATAGTCGCCCCAGACCTGGCGGCCCTGCAGGGAGCCGCCATTGGCCGCCGCGCCGCCCATCACCAGCTGCACGCCGCCCCAGGCGTGGTCGGTGCCGTTGCCGTTGCTGTTGAGGGTGCGCCCGAAGTCGCTCATGGTGAAGGTGGTCACCCGGTTGAGCATGCCGATCTCCTGCAGCCCGGCACGGAACGCCGCCAGCGCCTGCGCCACCTGGGTGAGCAGGGCCGCATGCCGGCTCGGGCCCATCTGCAGGTCGTGGGTGTCGAAACCGCCCAGCCCGGCGAAGTAGATCTGCCGCTTGTGGCCGATCGACGGTCCCTGGCTGACCTTGATCAGGCGCGCGATCATGCGCAGCTGCGCCGACAACGGCGTGGCGGGGAACAGGGTGGCGATGTCGCCGCCGTTGGCCGGGTCGAGCGCGGTCCTCAACGCGGTGTTGACCGTGATCGACGTCCTGCCCAGGCCGGCGTAGCGCGCCCGCATCTGCTGGTCCTGGCTGGCGTTCAGCAGCTCCTCGAGGGCTGCCAAGCGGGTCGCGTCGGCCTGGCTGCCGGTGGACGACATCCGCGCCAGCTCGGTCGGCCCGCTCGATGCGACGGCATACGGCAGCACCGATGCCCCGCTCTGGTACAGGTTGTTGCCGGAGACCGAGATCGTCGGCGGCAAGGCGGTCAGGCCGGTATTGAGCGAGGCGATCCGGTCGCCGCTGAGTCCGCCCCAGCCGTTGGCCGCGTGGGTGCCGGTGGAGTGCCCACGCATCCACTGCCGCTGCTGGTCGTTGTGGGAAAACAGGTACGGCGGCTGCGGCTTGCTTGCCAGCTCCGACTTCCGCAGCGGCTCGACCAGGCTGCCGATGTTGGCGAGGAAGGCCAGCTCGCCGCTGTCGAACAGCGGCTTGGCCGCGGCGAACGCCGGATGCAGGCCCCAGTTCTTGCCGGAGCCGTCCGCGACCGTGGCCAGGCTGTCGCGGGCGATGCCGAGCCCGAACGGATTGCTGGTCGCGTCGTACACGCCGCCGCGGCTTTGCAGGTAGAGGTCGTACTCCGCCTGCGCATGCGGGATCAGCATGTTGTAGGAGTCGTTGCCGCCGTACAGGAAGATGCAGACCAGCGCGCGGTAGTCGCCGGGCGCGGGGGCGGCGGCCAGCGCCTGCCCGATCAGTTCGAGCTGCGGGAACAGCGCGCCGGCGGTGCCGGTGGCGACCAGGGCGCCGAGCCCTTGCAGGAAGCGCCGGCGGTCGTGGCGGGTCGAATGCGGCATGGTGCTCTCCTCTCTGGCGCGGCGCACGAACGCCGCGCATGGATACGGTCAACGCTGGATCGCGTAGTCCGGCGACGACAGCGCAAGCAGCAGCAACGAGCGCGCGCGTTCCGACGAGCTGCGCCCCTGGCTGCGCAAGCTGTCCAGCATCCGGGTCATGGTGCCGACGCTGGCCGGCGACAGCCCTCCGCCGCACAGCAGCAGGTTCACGTCCTGCACCATCCCGGCGTGGTCGCCCGCGTCGGCGAGCTGCACCAGGCGGGTGATGTCCAGCACCGGCGCATTGGTGTTGGCGGTCGGCGCCGCGGTCGTGGCGTAGTTCCACAACAGCGCGTCGCTCTGGTTGTGGCCGGTGGTGAAGGTCGATTCGTTGACGATCTGCAACTCGGGGGCGTACGCGCCCTGGCTGCCGTTGGCCATCGGAACGCGGTAGTCCGGCTCGAAGAAATTGAAGACCGATGGCGCGCGCTGCGAGTCCTGGGCGATCGAGACGGTGAGGTCGCCGGTGTTGCCGGCGCGGAAGCGCAGGCTGCCGTCCGCCGGCGGCACGTACTTCGCCTGGTAGGCGCGCCACAGGTGGGCGATGCGCAGCAGCGGCTCGCGCGGCTTGCCGTAGGCCGGGTCGGACGACGCGGTGCGCGCCTCGCTGTCGAGCAGGATCGCGCGCAGCACGCGCCCGAGGTCGCCGTTGCTGGCGGTCCATGCCTGGACCACCCGCTGGATGTAGGCCGGGCTCGGGTTGCTGGTGACGAAGCGCTGGATCAGCTGGCGGCTGATGAAGGGCGCGGTGCTGGGATGGTTGCTCAGCGCATCCAGCACCTGCTCCAGGTCGGCGGCGCAGTCGTTGCCGCTGCTGATCACGATGCCGCGGAAGATCGTCTTCGGCTTGTCGTCATGGAAGGCCGGGTGGCACTGCATCGGCGCATAGCTGCGCGCGTCCACCCTGCCGTAGTTCGCATCCGACTGCCCCGCATAGGTCCAGCCGGTGAACACCCGCGCCATCGCCGCCACCACCGCCGAGTTGTAGGTGGGGACCGGTTGCCCGCCCGCGTCCAGCACCGGCGAAAAATCCGGGTTGCGTTCGACCAGGCCGATGCTGAACAACTGCATCACTTCGCGCCCGTAGTTTTCGTCCGGCACGACCTTGCCGTCCGCGCTCGCCTTGCGGTTGCCGGCATGGCTGAGATACGCGCCCATCGCCGGGTGCAGGGTCACCGCCTTCAGCACGCCGCGATAACTGCCGAAGGCGTTGCGGGCGAGGGTGTCCTGGTAGTCGGCGACGCGCGGGATCTGCGCCTGCCCGCTCTCGAAGTCGGAGACCACGAAGATCTCGCTGAGCGCGAACGCCATCCGCATGCGCAACTGGTCGCGATTGTTCGCGGCGAACCACAGCCAGGCATTGCGGCGGTGCGCCTGGCCGAGGTCGCCCTCCGGCAGGCCGTTGGCGACGACCTGCTGCAGATGCGGCAGCACCAGCGTGACCGGCGTGCGCGCCGGATCCAGCTGTTCGTCGATCCATTGCGCGTAGCCGATCTCGCGCACCCGCGCGATGTCGGCGCGGGTCGGGCCGAACGTGGCCTGGGTCAGGAATCGCGCCGCCTCGGCCTCGCTGATCGACACCGGCGGCGGCGGTGGAGGCGGCGGCGTGATCGGCCCGCCGCCGCGCCCGCCGCCGCCACCGCAGGCCGTGAGCAGGAACAGCAGGGCGACCAGCAGCAGGCCGGATCCGGCGCGAATGGCCGGATTCGCAGGGCGCAGGCTGGAGGCACGCATGGACGAGCGCTTGCTGGACATTGCCAATCCCCTCCCGGGTTGGACGGTGCGAGTGCGCAACGGCGGTTCCGGGGGCCGGCGCCGGCGCGTCTCCAACATGGCAACGGAACCGCGGCTGCGCGGTTGACAGGCGATTCGCCGGATCACGCATTCATGCGCATGGGCGCCAGCATCCGCCGGCGCGGATGGACTAGCCGCGCGCGCGCAGGACCGCCTGCAGCGCGGCGAAAGGGAACCGCGCCCAGATCATCGCGAACACCGCCGCACGCACCCACGCACGCCGGCGCGGCGCCTCGAACTTGCCGAAATAGCGCCAGAAGCCGCGGTGCTTGTGCCATTCCACGAACAGCGGCCGCGCCCGCGAGGACACCCCGCGCACGTGCAGCACGCGCACGTCGTTGGCGCAGGCGACCAGCGCCCCGGCGGCGCGCGCGCGCCGGCACAGGTCGAGGTCTTCCGCGTGCAGGCGATAGCCTTCGTCGAAACCGCCGATGCGCTCGAACAGGCCGCGCGGCAGCAGCAGCAGCGCGCCCGATACCGCATCCACCGTCTGCAGCGGCTGCGCGGGATCGACGCCGATGCCCAGCCGCGCGCGCGCCGGATCGCGCAGCATCGCCGCGAAATCCGGATCGCGCCTACGCGCGGCGGCGTCGCGCAGGCCATCGTCGTCGATCAGGTCGGCGCCGAGCACGGCATCCCCGCGCTTGCCGCGCCAGGCGGCTTCGGGATCGTCGCCGGGATCGCGCGGCCCAGCCGCATCGAAACCCATCGCCGCATGCGCATGCGCGCGCATCCGCACCAGCGAATCGGCTTCGACCAGGCAGTCCGGATTGACGAAGGCCAGCCACGGCGCGCGGCTGTCGGCCGCGCCCTGGTTGCAGGCCACGGCGAAGCCGGGGTTGTCGGGATTGGCGATGAAGCGCAGGCGGCGGTCGGCCAGCGCATGCCGTTGCACGATGTCCAGCGTGCCGTCGCGCGAATCGTTGTCGACCACGCGGATCTCGACCACGCCGTCCGCCGCGCGCAGGCGCGACAGGCAGTCGTCCAGCGTCTCGCTGCTGTCGTAGCTGACCACGATGGCGGCGATGCCGGCGGCGGTCATGGCGCGCGGGCGAACAGGTCCTGCTGCGGCGAGCCGCTGTCGAGCGCGGCCAGCCGCGCATCCAGCTGGCCGCGCAATGCCCGGATCGGATCGTCCATCAGGAAGTTCGCCAGCCGCGCGTGCCAGGCCGGCCAGCGCACCGACAGGCGGTCCATGTCGCCATCGCAGGGCGCGCCTTCCGCGTCGCGCAGGACGAAGCCGGTCTCGCACAGCGCATTGCGCCAGCCCAGGCCGGACAGGCGCAACGACAGGTCGATCAGCGCGGCGTACCAGGAGCGGTAGCTGGAAGGATCCAGCCCGCCGGCGCGCTTGCGCGCGCTGCCGCGGATCAGCACCGCATGCCCCACCGCCGCCGGCAGCTCCGGGTGCTGCGCCGGCAGTTGCGCGCAGGCGCGGGCCAGGCGCGAAGCCTCTTCCCCGAGCGCGACGATCTCGCCGATCCGCGGCCAGCTCGCGGCTTCGCCGGCATTGCTCCAGGGCGTGGCGGTGGCGATGGCGGCATCGCGGGCCAGGCAATCCGCAAGCTGCTGCAACCAGCCGGGCGCGGGCCGCGCGTCGCTGGCCAGGATCGCCACGTCGCCGTCGCCGCAGGCGCGCAGGGCTTCGTCGATGTGCGCGGCCTCGCCGATCGGCGATGCGCGGCGGGTGTGCGCGGCCTGCAGGGGCGTCCTCGCCAGCCAGGCTTCGATGATCGCGGTGCCGCGCGGCCCGGCCTGCGCATCGTCGGCCAGCCACACGCGGGTGCCGGCGGGGGTGCCGGCATCCAGCGCGGCGAGGCAGGCATCCAGCGCGTCCTCGTCGACGCCGACCGGCACCAGCACAACGGGCAGGTTGGCGGCGCGCAGCGAGGACGCGGCCGGGTTCACTTCGCCTTGGGGTTGTAGATCGGATCCAGTGCGCGGAAGCGGCGGCCGTATTCGTCGGTCAGTTCGCGTGCTTCCATCGGGTTGCGGACCACGGTGGGGGTGATCAGCACGACTAGTTCGTCGCGTTCCTTGCTGGTGCCCTGCTGGCCGAACAAGCCGCCGAGGATCGGGATCCGGCTCAGGCCGGGGATGCCGGACGAGGTCTTGCTGGCGCTGTCGGTGATCAGGCCGGCAAGCATGATGGTTTCGCCGCTGGGCACCACCGCGCTGGTCCGGACCTTGTTGGTGTCGATGCGCACATTGCCATTGCCATCGGCGACACCGGTCGGCTTGCTCACCTCCTGCACGATGTCGAGGAACACCATGCCATCGCGGGTGATGCGCGGGCGCACCTTGAGGATGATGCCGGTTTCCAAGTACTGCACCGAGCTGTAGGTGTTGTCGCCGCCGTTGTTGGGGTTGATGCTCACCGAATTGATCGGGATGCGGCTGCCCACGTTGAGGCTGGCTTCCTTGTTGTTCTGGGTGAACACGGAAGGAGAGGACATCACCCGCAGGTCGGTGACGTTGTCCAATGCCTGCACGATCGCCGCGGCATTGCGTCCCAGGAAAGTCCAGGTGAGGACATTGCCGAAGTTGGTTCCATCGGAACCGGTGTACGGCGAGACGCTGCTGGAATAGGAACCCCAGCTGTTGCGACCGGTCGGGTACGGCAGGCCGGCATCATCCGAGACCGCGTTGTCGAAGAACCAGCTGACCCCGTATTGCAACGCCCCCTTAAGCGCCACGTTGATCACCTGCGCTTCGATATGCACCTGCGAGGGCATCACGTCGATGCGCTCGATGACTTCGCGGATCGATTTCCATGCTGCGGGCGTGGCACGCACCAGCAACGAATTGGTGTCCTCCAATGCGGATACGCCGACCTCGACGCCGTCCACGCGCAGGTTGACCCGTCCGTTCCCGCTGCGAGTGCTCGGCAGGGCCGCACCTTCGCCGTTGCCGGAGCCGACCGCCGCGGAGGACGTGCTGTTCTTGTCGTCCACGCCGCTGTCGCGGATCTCGGTGGACTCCAGCCCGGGCATCAGCGAGGGCTGATCCTGGCCGGAGGACTGCGCATTGCCGCTGCCGAATACCTCGGCCAGGCGGTCGGCCAAGTCGCGCGCCTTGATGTACTTCAATTCGTAGGAGAACAGCCGGCCGTCGCCGCTGCCGCCTTCGATGCGGTCGATCCACTGCCGGATATCGTCCAGGTAGTTCGGCTGGCTGGTGATCACCATCACCGCGTTGGCGCTGTCCAGCGGCATGAAGCGGAACATGCCGGAGACCGGGGTCTTGCTGGCCTCGCCGAACACCCGCTCCAGGTCCTGCACCACCTGGCTGGCGCGCCCGGACTGCAGCGGGAACACGCCGACCGACATGCTGGCCATCCAGTCGACGTCGAACACCTGGATGGTGCGCAGGTAGTTCTCCAGTTCGGCGCGGGTGCCGGCCACGGTGATCAGGTTGCGCGCACCGTCGACGCTGACGATCGAGCCCTGCTTCGCGTACGGCTTGAGGATCTTCTCCATCTCCGCGGCGGACACGTAGCGCAACGGCACCACCCGCGACTCGAAGCCGCGCGCCAGCGCCGGCGAACCGGTGCGCGGCACCACGCCGCTGGTCAGCGCCTGGTCGGCGGTGACGATGTTGTAGCGGCCGTCGCTGTAGACCATGCGCGCGTTGTTCTGCGCCAGCACGCCTTCCAGCAGGTTGAGCGCCCCCGCGGAACCCACCGGCTTCTGGGTGGCGATGGTCACCGTGCCCTGCACCCCCGGCGCGATGCTGTAGCTCTGGCCGAGCATGTCGCCGAGGATCGCCTTGACCACCGCCTGCAGCGACTCGCCCTCGAAATTGAAGCTGGCCTGGCCGGTGCTGGCCAGCGACGGCGGCGGCGCGCTGGCCGCGGCCTGGTTGATCGGCGCGCTCGCGCCACGGCGGATCACCGGCTGCGGGCCGGCATTGCCCATGGTTTCGGGCAGGGCATCGGTGCGGATGCCGCCGGCCTGGGTGCCCGGCAAGTGCTCGGCGCGCTGCATCTGCGGCGAGGGCAAGCTCGAACACGCGGCCAGCAGGCCCAGCACGACGGTGGCAAGGAAGGGACGGACGTTCATTCGCGACAACTCCACGTCATGGCTTCGGCGGCTGCGTGCTGGATGCGGGCGCGCTGCTGCCGTTCTGGCCGGCGCGCAACTGCGCGCGCCGGGCTTCGATGCGTTTGCGGATCGCCTCGATCCGCGCTTCCTGGTCCTGCGGTTCCTCGGCCGCCGCCGGCCGTGCAGGCGGCGGCGGTGGCGATGCGGTGGCCACCGGCGGGGGCGGCGGCGGCACCGGCGTTGCGCCGCCGGGCGGCGCGCCGGCATCGCCGAAGGTGCGCAGGTCGAGTGCGCTTTGGCCGCCGGCGCCTTCGAAGATGGCGCGCCGCGGCTGCACTTCCACCAACCGCCAGCCGGCCGCGCCTTCCGGCGACTTGCCCACGTGCACGCGCTGCGCCTCGCCACCGCCGCTGGGTTGCAGCACGGCGAGCCGGACCTGCGGGCTGATCAGCACGCCGGTCAGGATGAAGTCGAGCGACTGGCTCTGCGCGGCGCCATCGCCTTCCGGCGCGGTGGCCAGGAAGCTGCGCGGGCGCCGGTCCTGGGTGAACAGCGGGCGCGCCGCCGCCTCGGCGTATTGCGCGAGCGGGCCGATCCGGTCCGGCGTCGCCGGCCTGGGTTGCGGCAATGCGGCTTCGTCCGTCGCCGGCTTCGCCTCCGCGACCCGTCCGCCCATGCCCAGCAGCGCGGCGATCCACAGCAGCAGCGCCCAGCCGGCAGCGACCGCCAGCAACCAGGTCAATGGCCCGGCCTGGTCGAAACGTTGCAGCAACGAGCGCTCAGCCACGCGGCACCTCGCCGGAGTTCGCCACCGGCGCCGGGCGCAGGTAGCCGTACAGGTCGAAGCTGACGTCCAGCCCGCCTTCCTGCGGCAGGTTGTTGCCGGGGATGGCGAAGTAGCGCTGCGCGGCGACGCTGACCACATCGACGAACAGGTACGGCCGCGCCGATTCCAGCGCATGCAGCACGCCCAGGGTTTCCGCGTTGCCGCAGCGCAGGCGCACCTGCACGGTGACGCGGCGGTAGCGGCCCGGCGGCGGCTCGCCGGTGAGCGGCGCGCGGTTGATGATCGCGCAGCCGCGGCTACCGGGGCTGACTTCTTCGACCACGCGCTCGAGTTGCTGGATCAGGGCCGCGGTGGCGAGTTCCGCGGTCGGCTCGGCCAGGAAACCGGAGGCGCTGCCGCGCGCATCGATTTCGGCCAGGCGCTGCTCGATCTGCGGGGCCTGCTGCAGCAGGGCGCGCACGCGCGCGTCGCGCTCCTGCAGTTCGGCGATGCGCGCATCGGCCTCGCGCAGCGGCTGGGTGAACACGGGATGCACCGCCAGCAGGTAGAACAGGCCCAGCGCCGCCAGCAGCAGCGCGAGCGCCAGCCAGCGATCGCGGTCAGCGCGCGGCATCGGCGGCCTCCTTGCCGGCGGCCTGCGCGTCCGCGTCGGCCGAGGCATCGTTCAATTGCGCGACCAGGGTGAAGCGGTCGCTGCGCGTGCGCGGATCCTGCTGCAGGGCTCCGCTCAATGCCGGCGCGCGCCACTGCTTGGCGCCCTCCAGCTTGCCGACCAGGGCCGCGGCCTGGTTGGACAATCCGATCACGGTCAGCTGCCCGCCTTCGATCGAGACCTTTTCCAGGTAGGTGCCGTCGGGCAGGCGGCGCGCGAGCTCGTCCATCACCTCGATCGCCGACGGCCGCGCATTGCGCTGCGCCTGCAGGTAGGCGCCGCCTTCGACCGCATCCACCAGCCGCTGCCGTTGCTGCGACACGCTGCGCGCCTGCGCGCTGCGCTTGGCCACGTCCGCCTGCAGCCGCGCGGCGGCGGCATGGCGGTTGTCCAGCACCTGCGACAGGCCGAGGGCGAGCGCGAGCAACGCCACCGCGGCCAGCGCGATGTTCCAGATCCGCCAAGGATTCGCGCGCTGCTGGCGTTGCGCCGTCGGCAACAGGTTGATGCCCAGCGGCTTGCCGTCGGCATCCGCCAGGTCGATGCCGGCCAGCCAGCCCGACAATGCGCCGAGCTGCGCGCTGGCCGCATCCGCGCGAACGCGCGGCACCACCACCAGCTCGGCCTGCAACTGGCCGTCGTCGCGCACGCCCAGCACGCGGCCGTCGTAGAGCACGTCGCCGATCGCGAACGGCGTCTGCCGCTCGATCTCGAAGGCGAGCACCTCGCGCAGGCGTTCGCGCGCGGCGGCGGGCAACAACAGGGTGCGGCGCAGCCCGCTGCTCGCGGGCAGCATCAGCCAGCGCGGCAGTTCGGCGGCGTGCCGGGTCAATACCCCGGCGAGCGGGTCGATGCCCTCGCCGCGCGCCGGAGGCACCGGCAGGTTGGCGATGTCCTGCACTCCGTTGCCGCCTTGCCGGCGCAACTGCAGGCCGTCGCCCTGCGCCTGCAGCAACAGGCGATCCGAGGATGCCGCCAGCGCCTGCCGCCAGCCCGCCGGCAGCCAGGCCGAAAGCCCCGCGCCCCACCACGCCAGGAACCCGCGCAGGCCGCGGCCGGCGGACTCGAAGCGCGCCAACGGCGAGAGCGACGCGCTCACGGCGTCGCTCCGTCCTGCCAACGCAGCGGCGTGTATGCGGAACCCGGCAAACCGTTACCCCCCAACCGCAGAATGACCGAAACATGTGCGCGGCGACCATCGGCGAGTCGGGCACGGCTGTCGATACTATACGTGCCGCTGCCGGCCAAGGGCACCGCGTCGGGATCGACCGGGCGCGGCCGATCCACCCCCATCGCCTGCAGCACGATGCCGTCGGCGCTGTTCGGATCGGGCATCGCGTTGCCGCTGAACACGGTCAGGTACGGCGCGGCCGATGCGAACAACGCCGGCCGCATGCCCATGACCTGTTCCAGCTCGGCGACCGTCTCGAACGGCGCGTCCTTCGCTCCCCAGGCCAGGCCCGCCGCCGCATAGTCGTCGTCTTCCGCGCCGCCGGCGGGCTGGGTCAGGCTGTCCTGGTCGCGCCAGTCCATGATCGCGCCGGCCAGGCGGTTGGCGAGGTCGCGCTTTTCGCCGAGGGCGACGAAAAACCCGAGCAACAGGTCGTGGCTGGCGGCATTGAGGTCGATCTTGCCGGCCTCGTCGCGCACCGACACCACGACCTGCGCCGCGTCGAACGGGAAGCGGTAGTCGCGGCCATCCGCCGCCCAGCGCCGCGCCGGATCCGGATCGAGCATGCGCGCCGCCGCATACTCCACCCCGGCACGCGCGGCTTCGCGCGCCGCGATGCCGCGCGCCAGCCCGTTGCCTTGCATGGATTCGATCCGCGCCGCCACCGCATAACCGGCGACCAGCCCGCTCAGCAGCAGGATCAGCCACATCACCAGCAACAAGGCGGCGCCGCGCGGGATCCGGCTCATTTCGCGTCCTCGGGCGCCACGCCGTAACTCGACGACTGCGGCAGGGCGACCACCATGTCCGGCCACGCGCCCTGCGCATCGGCGATCCGCACCCGCACCTGCGACGGCAAGGCGTCCGGGTGCTCCCATTCGTACAGCCACGGCGCCGGCCGGCCGTCCTTGCCGGGCCCGCGATAGGCGAACGCGACGCTGCGCAAGCCGTCGGCCAGCGGTTCCGGCGGGCGCGCATCGCCGCCCTGGACGGTCTGGCCGGCCAGCACCATGCGGAAATCGACCAGCAGGGCCAGGCCATCGCCATCGCGCCGCACGCGCAAGGCATGCAGGTGCGGGCCGCCGCGGCCGAGGTAATCCGGCAGGTCGGCGACGAAGCGCATGTCCTGCGCCTCGCCGCCGAAGCGCCGCGAGGCGCCGGTGCCCGGATCGAGCTCGAACACCATGCCCTGGGCGCTGCCGATCCGCCGGCGCAGGAATTCGGAGACCGCGCGCATGCGTTCGTTGCGCGCCGCGATCGCCTCGCCGCGCTGCGCGGTGGCGCCGGCCGCGCGCACCGTCGCGAACCCGAGCGCCAGGCCGGCGGCGAGCAGCATCGTCGCCAGCAGGACTTCGATCAGGGTGAAGCCGGCCGCCCTGGTGGCGCCACGGCACGAGCGGCCGGAGCCGCCAGGGCTGCAGCCTGGGGCCGGATGGAAGCCGGCTGCGCGGGTCATGGCGGCCCCTGCCCTTCCGCCTGCGGCAACGCCAGCCGCAACGAGGACACCTGCACGCGCTCGGCCGGCCCGCCCTCGCCCCATTCGACCTGCAACTGCAGGCGCAGCAGGCGCGCCGCGTTCGGATCGATGCGCGGCGGTCCACGGCTCGGCGCCGGATCGTTCCAAGGCGCGACATCCAGCCGCCAGCGATAACGGCCCTGCTCCAATTCGCCTTCGCTGGCGCCCGGCTGCGGCAGTTCGCCGAACTCGGCGAGCAGCGACTGCGCATGCAGCGCCGCGCGCCCCGCATCGCCCGCCTGCCGCACCTGCCGCGTGGCGCCGGACAGGGTGCCGAGCAGCAGGGTCAGGCCCAGCGCGAGGATCGCGAAGGCGACGACGATCTCGATCAGGGTGAAGCCCGCCTGCGGATGGCGCCGGATCGCGTTCATCGCGGCGCCTGCACGCGCGACACGCGCACTTCGCCGGTCAGCCAGCCCACGTCCACGTCCCAGCCGCCGCCATTGGCGAGCATGCGCACGCGGCCGCCGGTGGCCGCGCCGTCGGGGAAGAAGCGCACCGCGCCCTTGCCGCCATCGACCAGCCCGCCCTCGAATTGCGATGCGCGGGCGCCGGTGAACACGATCTCGCCGCCATCCGGCAGGTCGCCGCTGCGGCCCTTCGCGCCCTGCCAGCGCCGCGCCTGCGGGTCGATCAGCACGTCCTGCGGCTGCCCGCTGCTGATCGCCACCGCGCGCGCGAAACGCATCTGCGCGGCGACGTCCTTCGCCCCGGCATGCAGCTTCATGCCCTGCATGCCGCCGCTCATCGCGGCCACGGCCAGCAGGCTGGCGACGCCGATCAACGCCATCACCAGCAGCAATTCCATCAGCGAGAAGCCGCGTGGTCGCATCATCGGAGTCCGGCTGCCACGCGCACGCGCACGTCCCGTCGCTTATTCGTACTTGATGTCGGCGTTCACGCTGTCGCCGCCGGCCTGTCCGTCCGCACCCAGGCTGGCCAGGTCGAAAGGCTTGCCCTCGCCCGGCATCGCGTAGGTATAGGGATGGTTCCACGGATCCTTCAGTTCGCTTTGCTTGGCATACGGGCCCAGCCAGCCCGTCGCCGAACTCTTGACCAGGTCGTCCAGCGAACCCGGCAGCGAACCGGTGTCCTGCTGGAATTGCCCCACCTTCTCCGCAAGCGTCTGCACCTGCGCCTTGGCCAGGTTGACCTTGGCGCGGTCGCCACCGCCGAGGATGCGGGTGGCCGCGAACGCGACGATGCCGCCGATCAACACCACCACCAGGATGATCTCGATCAGCGAGAAGCCGCCTTGCGACGCATGCGGGACGGGACGGAATTGGCGATTGCGCATGAACGGGTTCCGCTGGGAATGTGGGAAGTTGGATGGATCGATTGTCGCCGAGTTCCGCGGCGTGCGCCTGTTCAGCCGATCACGCTGGTCAGGTCGTAGATCGGCGACAGCACCGCCAGGATCACCATGCCGACCACGGTCGCCAGCACCAGGGTCACCGCCGGCACCAGCGCGGCCAGCAGGCGGTCCATCGCGATCGAGGTTTCCTGCTCGAAGGTGTCCGCGGTCTTCAGCAGCATCGCGTCCAGCGCGCCGGATTCCTCGCCGACCTGGATCATCTGCAGGGCCAGGCGCGGGAAGCGCTTGCCCTTGCCCAGCGCGGCGGACAGGCCGATGCCGTTCTTGACCTCGTCGGCGGCCGCGTCCACGTCGTTCGCCAGCACCCGGTTGTCCAGCACGTTGCGGGCGATCCCGAGCGCGGACAGCAACGGCACGCCGTTGCGCAGCAGGGTGCCCAGGGTGCGCGCCAGCCGCGCGGTATCGAGCTTGGCGGCGAGCGGCCCGGCCAGCTTGTTGCGCAACAGCCAGCCATCGAACTTCAGCATGAAGACGGGATCGCGGCGCTTGCGGTCCAGCCACAGCAGCGCCAGCACCGGGACCGCCAGCAGCAGCAGCCACCAGTCGCGCACGAACACGCCCAGCCCCAGCACCAGCTGCGAGAACCACGGCAGGTCGGCATCCAGGCTGTCGTACATCGCCGAGAACTGCGGCACCACGTAGCCGAGCAGGAACAGCAGCGACAGCCCGACCATCGCCAGCAGGATCGCCGGATACACCAGCGCATTGATGACGCGGGCGCGCAGCGCGCGCGAACGTTCCAGGTAGTCGGCCAGGCGCTGCAGGGTGTCGTGCAGGCTGCCGCCCGCCTCGCCGGCGCGCACCATGTTCACGAACAGCCGGCTGAACGCGCCGTGCTGGCGATCCAGCGCGGCCGACAGCGAGGCGCCGCCGCGCACCGCGTCGCGGATGTCGGAGATCGTGCGTTTGGCGGCCTCGTCTTCCGGCAGTTCCAGCAGGATGCTCAAGGCGCGATCCAGCGGCTGCCCGGCGCCGAGCAGGGTCGCCAGCTGCTGGGTGAACTGCACCAGCCGCTCGCCTGCGAAGGGCTTGGGCTTGAACAGCGCGCGCCAGGCGGACTCGCCGCCCGCCTCCGAGGCGAGCTTCGCCTCCACCGGCAGGTGGCCCTGCTCCTGCAGGCGCGCGGCCACGTCGGCGCCGCTGGCGGCCTCCATCTGCCCGTCCAGCAATTCGCCGCGCGCGTTCAACGCCTTGTAGCGATACAGCGCCATCGGCTCAGGCGTCCTCGGTCACGCGCAGCACTTCCTCGATCGTGGTTTCGCCGCGCAAGGCCTTGGCGATGCCGACCTCGTACATCGTGCTCATCCCGCCCTGCCGCGCGAGGCGTTCGATCTCGTCCATGCCGGCGTGGCGCATCACCGCGCGGCGCACCTCGTCGTCCATCACCAGCAGTTCCATGATCGTGGTGCGGCCGAGGTAACCGGTCGGCGACAGCGCGGACGGCTTCGGCCGGTACAGGAAGATCTCGCCCTGCGGCTGGTGCCGGCGCAGGCCGAATTTCTCGATCTCCTCCGGCGAGGCGGCGTACTTCTCCGCATGCGTCGGCTCCAGCTTGCGCACCAGGCGCTGGGCGACGATGCCGTTGACCGTGGAGGTCAGCAGGTAATCCTCCACGCCCATGTCGAGCAGGCGGGTGATGCCGCCGGCGGCGTTGTTGGTATGCAGGGTGCTCAGCACCAGGTGGCCGGTGAGCGCGGACTGGATGGCGATGCGCGCGGTCTCGAGGTCGCGCATTTCGCCGATCATGATGATGTCCGGGTCCTGGCGGACGATGCTGCGCAGCGCATTGGCGAAGTCCAGCCCGATCTGCGGCTTGGCCTGGATCTGGTTGATCCCGTCGATCTGGTATTCGACCGGATCCTCGACGGTGATGATCTTGACGTCCGGCGTGTTGAGCCTGGAGAGCGCGGTGTACAGCGTCGTGGTCTTGCCGGAACCGGTGGGGCCGGTGACCAGCAGGATCCCGTGCGGCTGTTCCAGCACCTTCTGGAAGCGCGGCATGAAGTGCTCGCCGAAGCCGAGCCTGGCGAAGTCCAGCACCACGGTCTCGCGGTCGAGCAGGCGCATCACCACCGACTCGCCGTGCGCGGTCGGGATGGTGCTGACGCGCAGGTCGAGCTCCTTGCCCTGCACCCGCGCCATGATCCGCCCATCCTGCGGCAGCCGGCGTTCGGCGATGTTGAGCTTGGCCATGATCTTGATGCGCGAAATCACCGCCGCCGTGAGGTTCACCGGCGGCGACTCGCCCTCTTCCAGCACGCCGTCGATGCGGTAGCGCACCTTCAGCCGGTTCTCGAACGGCTCGATGTGGATGTCCGACGCGCGCAGTTCCACCGCGCGCTGGATCACCAGGTTGACCAGGCGGATCACCGGCGCTTCCGAGGCCAGGTCGCGCAGGTGCTCGACGTCGTCGAAACTCTCCTCGCCTTCGGCGCCCTCGACGATGCCCTCCATCGCGCTGCGCCCCTGGCCGTGCCAGCGCTCGATCAATTCGTCGATTTCGCTGCGCAACGCCACCGCCGGGCGCGGCTCGCGCCCGCTGGCCAGGCGCACCGCCTCCAGCACGTAGGGATCCTGCGGGTCGGCCAGCAGCACGTCGATGCGTTCGCCATCGGCCGCCACCGGCACCACGTGGAACTGCTTCATGAACTTCAGGCCCAGCGCCGCGTCTTCCGGCGGCAACTCCGGCGCGTCCTTGGCGCTGCGCAACGGCAGGTCCAGCTCGGTCGCGCAGGCCTCGGCATGGTCGCGTTCGGACACCAGCCCGAGCCGCGCCAGCAGGGCCAGCAGGCCGCCGCCGGTTTCTTCCTGCAGGCGGCGCGCGCGGGCGAGGTCTGCGTCCTTCAGCTTGCCGCGCGCCAGCAGCAGGGCGGCGATGCGTTCATCGGGGCTGGCCGGGGCGGGGTCGGAGAGGACGGCATTCATGGCGGCATCGGTGATTCCCAGGCCAATCAGGGTAGCAGGGCGTCCGCGGCAGCGTCAGCCATGAACGGACTTGCGCCCGGATTGCGCATACGCAGACAACGTCGCCGCGCGCGACAGTTCGGGGAGCATCAGATGGAATCGAAACTCACGATGTCCGGCATGGCATCCGCTTGCGCACTGGGCATGGCGGTAATGCTGGCGCCAATGCAAGGCCACGCCGGAAACGTCGGCTATTTCAAGGATGGCAGTTGCTCCTTGTCGGGAGACTACGCAGCCCGCATTACGGCCGCCGGCCATACCCCGGTTGCCATCGGCAGCCTGGATGCGGCATCCCTTGCCCCGCTCGACGGGCTGGTGGCGGTGCAAGGCTGCAACGGCAGCGCGTTCCAGGCCACGAATGCCGCCGTGAACGATGCCGTCGCCGGCGGAATGGCCCTGTTCCTGGAAATCCAGGACATCCCCGCAGGTTCCGGCGTGACCCTGCAACTCCCGGGCATCGCCGCGCTGCCGGTCACCGACGGCTGCAGCTTGGATGCGTCCCTCGCCGCGGGATCGCCGATCGCAAACGGCCCCGGCGGCACCGTGGCCAACGCCAACCTGGACAATCCCGTGCTGTGCAGCCTGACGAGCTGGGTCAACAGCAGCGCCTTGCCCAGTGGCGGCACCCCGCTCCTGGTCGACGCAACCGATCCGGCGAAAGTCGGGGCATTCGGCTATGTCCATGGCAATGGCCGCGTCGTGTTCTCCATGGACCAGTTCATGTACACGATGACCGGCGGCGGATTCCACGGCGCCGCCCCCATCGCGGGCAGCGATGCCTACATCACCAACACCATTGCGTGGCTGGTGCCCAGCACTCCGGCCGTCACCTGCACCAGCCAGGGCTATACCGGCACCCAGCTGACCTGGTGCCAGAACATCTGCGAGAAGGGCTATACCGGCGCCACCCTCAACATGTGGATCCGCCGCTGGCTGGGCCGTTGGCACGACCTGCCGTACTGCGCGAATACCACGCCGCCACCGCCGCCGCAAGGAGACTGATCACCGCGACGCTACGTACAAGGCCGGCGCAAGCCGGCCTTGTCGTTTCCGGGGCAGCGCTTCTGGCCGGAACGCGCTTCGCGCCGCGTTAGACTCGGCATGCGCGGCCATCGGGGCCCGCGATCACCAAAGGGGGTTCCATGAATACGCGTTTTGCGACCAGCACGCTGGCCATCCTGGGCAGCGCCATTGCATTGCTCATGCCAGGCACCAGCCAGGCGGGGAATGTCGGCTATTTCGACATGTGCGGCGGAAACCAGGCTGCGCATGCGGCCGCAATCACCGCCGCAGGCCACACGCCAGTCGCGGTCACCACGCCGGATGCCGAAACCCTGTCGAACCTGGATGCGCTGTCGGTCACCAACTGCAGCAACAGCAACTTCGGTTCCAACTACACCAGCAACCTCGCGGCGATCACCTCTGCGGTAAACGGCGGCATGGTGCTGATCGTGCACGACCGCTTCGTCACCGGCGCCGGCGGCATCCTGCCCGGCGGCGGCAGCCTGAATGCCGTGCGCAATACCGACTCGGGCAATGCCGACATCGATTTCCCCGGTGGTTCGCCGATCATTTCCGGCCCCGGCGGTGTCCTCAACAACACCAGCCTGGATGGCGGCAACTCGTCCACCCACGGCTACGTCACCGCGGCATCGCTGCCCGCTGGCGGATCCCTGCTCGCGATCCGCCCGACCGGTGGCGTGGGCGAAGGCGGTTTCACGACCTGCGCCGCGGAAGGCTATACGGGAACCCAGCTCACCTGGTGCCGCAACATCTGCGAAATCGAACAGACGCCTTCGGCCCTCAAGACGTGGATCCGCCGCTGGGTGGATCGCTTCCATTCCGATCCGCCCTGCGCAGGCGCACCGCCACCGTCTTCGATGGAAGGTGCGACCGTGCAATACCCGTACGGTGAAGGCCGCGTGATCTATTCGACCATCCCGCTCGATTACTACCTCGGCGGCAGTGGCCCTAACCCGCCGCGCGACAACTTCAACACGGTCTACCTGCCGAACGTGATCGGCTGGGCACTGCCGCCGCCGGTACTGGACAAGCAGGCAAAGCAGGCCCAGGCAAGACGCGCTCCGTCAGGCGGGCGGGTCAAGTAATCCTGCTTCCCTCTACACAAGGCCGGCGCAAGCCGGCCTTGTCGTTTTCCGCCCCCGGCTCATCGGCTTGCATGCCGGCGGGCGCTCGCGGCTAGCGCCGCTCGAATTCCCTGCTGGCCCCGGCCTGCTGCCCTGCAGGGCAGCAGGCGTTCGCAGGCTCGCGGCTAGCGCCGCTCGAATTCCCTGCTGGCCCCGGCCTGCTGCCTTGCAGGGCAGCAGGCGTTCGCAGGCTCGCGGCTAGCGCCGCTCGAATTCCCTGCTCACCCCAGCCACGCCCGCGCATTGCGGAACATCCGCAACCACGGCGAATCCTCCGGCCAGTCGCGCGGCGCCCAGCTGAAATTGGCTGTGCGCAGGGTGCGTTCCGGATGCGGCATCAGGATCGTCGCCCGGCCATCGCGGCTGCTCACGCCGGCGATGCCGTCGGGCGATCCGTTCGGGTTGGCCGGGTAGCTGTCGGCGATCCGGCCGCCCTCGACGTAGCGCACGGCCACGTCCACGGCGGCCTGGTCGATGGCGTTGTCGAATACCGCGCGGCCTTCGCCATGCGCCACCGCCACCGGGATGCGCGAGCCGGCCATGCCGCGCAGGAACAGCGAGGGCGAGTCGCCCACTTCCAGCAGCGCCAGCCGCGCCTCGTACTGCTCGCCGGCATTGCGCTGGAAGGTCGGCCAGTGTTCCGCGCCGGGGATGATGCCGCGCAGCTGCGCCAGCATCTGGCAGCCGTTGCAGATGCCCAGCGAGAAGCTGGCATCGCGGGCGAAGAAGGCCTCGAACATGTCGCGCAAGGCATTGCGTTCCAGGATCGAGGTCGCCCAGCCGCGGCCGGCGCCGAGCACGTCGCCATAGCTGAAGCCGCCGCAGGCGACGAAGCCGCTGAAGTCCTTGAGGTCGAAGCGGCCGGCGACCAGGTCGCTCATGTGCACGTCGAAGGCGTCGAAGCCGGCGCGGTCGAACGCCACCGCGGTCTCGATCTGGCTGTTGACGCCCTGCTCGCGCAGGATCGCGACCTTCGGCCGCGCGCCGGTGGCGATGAACGGCGCGGCGATGTCTTCGGCGGCGTCGAAGGTGAGCTTGGGCTGCAGGCCCGGCGCGTCGAAACGGCGCGCGGCATCGCGTTCGCTGTCGGCGCATTCCGGGTTGTCGCGCAGCTTCTGCATGGCGTGGGTCACCGACCACCAGGCATCGAACAGTTCTTCCCAGCGCCATTCGGCCAGGGTGTCGTCTTCATTGCTGACGCGGATTACCGGCGCGGTGCTGGGACGCGCGATGCGCTGCGCGCATTCGATCAGGCCGTGGCGCGCGACCAGGTCGGCGAACGCGGCGCGTTCCTCGAGCGGCACCTGCACGATGGCGCCGAGTTCTTCGTTGAACAGGGTGCGCAGCACGTCGTCGAAGCGGCCATCGCCCCAGCCGTCCAGGCGGATGTCGAGGCCGAGGTGGGAAGCGAAGGCCATCTCGCACAGCGCGGCGAAGGCGCCGCCGTCGGAACGATCGTGGTAGGCCAGCAGCAGGCCGTCCTCGCGCGCGTCGCGGACCAGTTCGAACAGCGCGCGCAGGCGCTGCGGATCGTCCAGGTCGGGCACGTCGCCGCCGAACGCGGGCAAGGCGGCGCCGTCGTTGGCATCGGGGTAGCACTGCGCCAGCGTGGAGCCGCCCATGCGCTGCTTGCCGGCACCGAGGCCGATCAGCCACAGCTCCGATTCCACGTCGCGGCGCAGCAGCGGGGTGGCTTGCGCGCGCACGTCGACCACCGGAGCGAACGCGGACACGATCAGCGACACCGGCGACACCGACTTGTGCGCCGTGCCATCGGCCTGCCACTGCGCCTGCATCGACAGCGAGTCCTTGCCGACCGGGATGCTGAGTTCGAGCTGCGGGCACAGTTCCAGGCCCACCGCCTTGACCGCGTCGAACAGGCGCGCGTCCTCGCCGGCATGGCCGGCGGCGGCCATCCAGTTGGCGGACAGCTTGATCCGGTTGAGCGATTCCACCGGCGCCGCGATCAGGTTGGTGATCGCCTCGCCGACCGCCATCCGCGCCGAGGCGGCGGCATCCAGCAGGGCCAGCGGGGTGCGTTCGCCGATCGCCATCGCCTCGCCGGTGAAACCGTCGAACCCGCTGAGGGTGATCGCGCAGTCGGCGACCGGCAGCTGCCACGGGCCGACCATCTGGTCGCGCGCGGTGAGGCCGCCGACGCTGCGGTCGCCGATGGTGACCAGGAAGGATTTGGCGGCGACCGTCGGGTGCGCGAGCACGCGCAGGCCGGCCTCGCGCAGGTCCAGCGCGTCGGTATCGGCTTCCGGCCAGCGCGGCGGCGCGGGATGCGCGGCATCGCGGTGCATCTTCGGCGCCTTGCCGAACAGCACGTCCATCGGCAGGTCGATCGCCGGGGCTTCGCCGGCATAGCCGACCACCAGGCGTTCTTCCGCGGTGGCGGTGCCGACCACGGCGAACACGCAGCGCTCGCGCGCGCACAGCGCGGCGAACTCCTCGACCCGCGCCTGCGGGATGCCGAGCACGTAGCGTTCCTGCGATTCGTTGCACCACAGCTGCATCGGCGACAGCGCGGGATCGTCCTTCGGCACCTTGCCGAGGTCGATCACGCCGCCGACGCCGGAATCGTGCAGCAGTTCCGGGATCGCGTTGGACAGGCCGCCGGCGCCGACGTCGTGCACCGACTGGATCGGGTTGGCGTCGCCGAAGGCGACGCAGCGGTCGATCACTTCCTGCGCGCGCCGCTCCATCTCCGGGTTGTCGCGCTGCACCGAGGCGAAATCGAGGTCTTCGCTGGTCTCGCCGGAGGCCACCGAACTGGCGGCGCCGCCGCCGAGGCCGATCAGCATCGCCGGGCCGCCGAGCACGATCACCGCGTCGCCCGGTTGCAGCGAGCGCTTGGCGACCATCGGCCGGTCCATCGCGCCGATGCCGCCGGCGAGCATGATCGGCTTGTCGTAGGCGCGGGCCAGGCCGTCGGCTTCCTGCAGTTCGAAGCTGCGGAAATAGCCGTTGAGGTTGGGCCGGCCGAATTCGTTGTTGAACGCGGCGGCGCCGAGCGGGCCGTCGAGCATGATCTCGAACGCGGAGGCCATGCGCGGGTTGAGCGCGCGTTCGCCTTCCCACGGCTGCGGCAGCGTGGGGATGCGCAGGTGGCTGACCGAGAACCCGCACAGGCCGGCCTTCGGGCGGCCGCCGCGGCCGGTGGCGCCTTCGTCGCGGATCTCGCCGCCGGCGCCGGTGGAGGCGCCCGGGAACGGGGCGATCGCGGTCGGGTGGTTGTGGGTCTCGACCTTGATGCAGAACGCGCTGTCGGCGACCGGCTCGCTGCGGTAGCGCTGGGTGGCCGGATCGGGACGGAAGCGCGATGCCGCGTAGCCTTCGACCACCGCGGCGTTGTCGCTGTACGCCGACAGCGTGTGCTCCGGGGTGACCGCGTGGGTGTTCTTGATCATCTTGAACAGCGAGGTGGCCTGCTCGCGCCCGTCGATGGTCCAGCTGGCGTTGAAGATCTTGTGCCGGCAGTGCTCGGAATTGGCCTGCGCGAACATCATCAGCTCGACGTCGTGCGGGTCGCGGCCGAGTTCGCCGTAGCGCGCGCGCAGGTAGTCGATCTCGTCGTCGGCCAGGGCCAGGCCGAGGCGCGCGTTGGCGCTTTCGAGGCCGTCCAATGCGACCACTTCCAACGCGCCGCGCGGCGCCGCGGTGAACAAGGCTGCGCCTTCCTCGCGGGCGGCCAGCAGCGACTGGGTCATCGGATCGTGCAGGAGCTTCGCCAGCGCGGCCTGGCGGGCGGCATCGTCCGGCCAGCCGCTCACGTCGATGCGCATGCCGCGCTCGACACGCTTCACCGCCAGCCCGGCACCGCGCAGCAGCTCGGTGGCCTTGCTCGCCCAGGGCGACAGCGTGCCCAGGCGCGGGACGACGAAGCGGCTGGTGGCGCCGGGCTCGGCCTCGGCGAAGCCGTCTTCGGCCTGGAGGATGCGCTTGAGCGCCTCGCGGTCCGGGCTGGCGCCGGGCTCGGGGTCGATCCAGTAGCCATGCCGGGAGTCGAGGATGCGCAACTCGGGCGCGATGGCATTGAGGCGGGCTTGCAGGCGGTCGCGGCGGAACGGCGACAGGGCGCGGACGCCCTCGAGGACGATCATGTCCGGGGGAACCGTGGGAACGGGCCGGCGATTGTAAACCAGCCGGTCATGGCCGAGGCCGGCGCCGGGCCGGCCCGCGGCGGCATCAGGCCCCGCTGGCGGGCTGCGCGCGTTCGGCGTCCAGCTGCTCCAGGCGCTGCTTGAGCGCATCCGGCGGCAGGTAACCGCCGAGGAACTGGCCATCGGTGGTCAGCAACATCGGGGTGCCTTCCAGGCCCATCCGCAGGCCGGCGTTGTATTGCATGTCGACCGGGGTCTTGCAGGTCCTGCTGGGCACCGCGCGGTCGTTCTTGGCGTCGGTCAGCGCCTTCTTGCGGTCGTCCGCGCACCACACCGAGACCATCTTGCGATAGTCGGCGCTGCCGAGGCCGGCGCGCGGGAACGCCATGTATTCGACCTCGATGCCGCGCTTGTTGTATTCGGCGATGTCGCTGTGGAACTTGCGGCAGTAGCCGCACTCGACGTCGGTCAGCACCACCACCTTGTGCTTGGGCGTGCCGACCGGGGCGAACACGATGCGGTCGGCCAGCGGCAGGGTCTTCAGCACCTCGCCGCGCACCTTGGCGAGCGCCGCTTCGGACATGTCCTTCTTGTGGACGATGTCGAGCAGGCTGCCCTGGAACAGGTACTTGCCGTCGTCGCTGACGTAGACCACCTGCCCGCCGGCGACCACCTGGCGGAAACCGGGGATCGCCGCCGGCTCGATGCTGTCCACCCGGATCCGCGGATTCAGCGCCTTGAGCACGTCGCGCACCCGCGCTTCCGGGGTGCCGGAGGCGAAGGCGGGCACGGCGATCGGCTTGGTCGCGGCCGGGGCGCTGCTGCCGACGCTGATCTTCTGGCCGCCGTCGGCGGCCTGCGGGGTGCCATCGGCTGGCTGTGCGCATGCCGCCAGGCTGAAGCTGCTCAATACGGCGAAAACAAGACGTTTCATCGAGGATTCCTGGGTCAGGCCGGGATTCAGACCGTCGACCGGCCATGTGGTTCCGCGGGATTGTCGCATGCGGGGCACGGCGGTCGCCCATGCCGATCGGCCTGCCCGCGCCGGTTCAGGCCCGCGGGTGGTGCTTCGCGTGCAGCGCCTTCAGGTGCTCGCGGGCGACCAGGGTATAGATCTGGGTGGTCGACAGCGAGGCATGGCCGAGCAGCATCTGCAGGGCGCGCAGGTCGGCGCCATGGTTCAGCAGGTGGGTCGCGAAGCTGTGGCGCAGCCCGTGCGGGCTGATCCGCCCCGGCTCGATCCCGGCAACCGTGGCGCAACGCTTGACCAGCGCCCAGAACGCCTGGCGGGTCAACGGCATGCCCTTGGCGTCGACGAACAGCACCGCCGCCTTGGCGGGATCGCGCAACGCCTTCAACAGCGCCGGGCGCGCCTCCAGCAACCAGCGCTGCAGCCAATGCCGGGACTCCTCGCCCAGCGGCACCAGCCGTTCCCTGCCGCCCTTGCCCAGCACCCGCAACACGCCCTGGCGCAGGTTCAACGCGGTCGCGGGCAGGCCCACCAGCTCGCTCACCCGCAGCCCGCAGGCATACATCAATTCCAGCATGGCGCGGTCGCGCAGGCCGATCGCGGCATCCACATCGGGCGCGGCCAGCAGCGCCTCGATCTCGGTTTCGGACAAGGCCTTCGGCAACAGGCGCGGCAGCCTGGGCGGCAGCAACAGCGCGGTCGGATCGTCGCTGCGTTCGCCCCGGCGCACGCAGGAGGCGAAGTAGGCGCGCAGCGCCGAGAGCAGGCGCGCATTGCTGCGCGCCGAGTAGCCGGCGCGGGTGCGCATCGCCAGGTAGTCGAACAACGCCTGGCGGTCGATCCCGGCCAGCGTGCCGCGATGCCGCGCCAAGCCCTGCAGGTCGCGCCGATAGGCGGCCTGCGTCGCCGCGGACAGGCCGTGCTCGGCCCAGGCCGCATCCAGGAATCGCTCGATGGCCGCCGCGTCCGCCTCCGCCAGCGGCGGCAGCGATTGCGCGAGTTGGCGGCGGTCCGCGGGCGAAGACATGGCGCAAGCGTAGCGACCGGCGCGGATGGCGTCGCCTGTATCCTTGCGCGATGCCGGAAAAGCCAGAAAAGATGGAATCTCCCGAACGCAGCCGCGCCCTGGTCGGCTGGCGCCTGCTGGCGCTGGTCTACGACTTCTTCCCGGTGCTGGCGCTGTGGTTCATCACCGCCGGCGCATTCACCGCGCTGCATGGCGATGCCGTGCGCGGCGGCTGGCTGGGCTTGCTGGAATTCGCGGTGTTGTGGCTGGTCGCCGGGCTGTACGCGGTGCTCAGCTGGCGCCGCGGCGGGCAGACCCTGGGCATGCGGCCGTGGCGGTTGCGGGTCACCGATGCGCGCGGGGCGAATGCCGCGCCGCGCGCGCTGTGGTTGCGCTATGCGGTCGGCGGCGTGTCGCTGCTGCTCGGCGGGCTGGGGTTCTGGTGGGCGTGGATCGATCGCGCGGGATTGACCTGGCACGACCGCATCAGCGGGACGCGCATGGTCCGCATCCGGGACTAGCCCGCAGCGTGAGCTTCGATGGCGCGTGGCGACGCGCCGGGGAATCGCAGGCGCCTGCGGGCGCGGCGCGCCCGGGCAGCAAGACGCGGATGCCGGGCGAACCTCGCTAACCCGACTTGCGCTTGAACAGCCAGACCGACACCGCCAGCATGATCGCCGGCGGCGATGCATAGGCGATGCGGTAGTCGAAGTGGTAGATCCCGGCCAGTTTCGAGAACACCTGCTGCAGCACCCAGAAGCCGAGCGCGAACACGATGCCGAGGAACAGGCGCTTGCCGTAGCCGCCGCTGCGCAGGGTGCCGAACGCGAACGGAATCGCCGCCAGGCACAGCGCCAGCACGTTGACCGGGTAGAACCAGCGGCCCCAGTAGACCTCCTCGAAATCGCCGGATTCGAGCCGGTTGCGCTTGCGGTATTCGATGCTGTCGCGCAGCTCGCCGCTGCCCATGTTGCGCGGCTTGGTCACGTTGGCGGCCAGCGCGGCCTCGTCCAGCTTCGAATCCCAGCGTTCCTCGGCGACCTTCGTCCGGCTCACCGATTTGGCGCTGAAGGTGGTGCGCTCGACATCGCGCAGGATCCAGCCGCCCGGGCGGTGCTCGGCCAGGCCGACGTTGGCGATGGACTGCAGGCGGCCATCGTCGTCGAACTGGAACAGGCGCACGCCGCGCAGTTCCAGCCAATGGTCGCCATTGCCGGCCTTCTGCTCGCCGCTGCGCGCATTGAGGAACATGTCGCCCTCGCGCGCCCACAGGCCGCTGTATTCGGCCACCACCATGTCGGTGTTGCGCGCCGACTTCAGCGACTGCGCGCGCTCCTCGCCCCATGGCGCCAGCGCTTCGCCGTTGGCGACCATCAGCAGGGTGAGCAAGGCCAGCGGCAACGCCACCGAGATGCTCAAGCGGCGGCGCGACAGGCCGAGCGCGCGCAAGGCGGTCAGTTCGGAGGTGGCGGCCAGCTGGCCGAGGCCGAGCAGGGCGCCGATCACCGCCGCGGTCGGGAACAGGTTGTAGGCGCGCCAGGGAATGGTCAGGCAGGTGGCGGCGATGGCGTGGTTGATGGTGTAGCCGCCCTTGCCGATGTCGCCGAATTCGCCGGCGAAGGCGAGCATCACGTCCAGCCCGAGCAACACGCCCCAGGTGGCGAGCACGGTGAGGATCACCGTGCGGGCGATGTAGTGGTCGTGCAGTTTCGGCCGCAGCATCATTTCCGCCGCCACCAGGTCCTGGCGATGCGGCCATCGCGGGCATACAGCCAGGCGCCCAGGCCCAGCATCGGCAACAGCAGCCACCACAGCCCGGCCGCGGCCGGCAACCTGCCCTCGGCCAGCCATTGGGTGCCCAGCATCATCAGGAAGATGCCGACCAGGTAGGCGAGGAAGGCCAGCAGCATCGAGCCGTAGCGCGCCTGCCGCGGCGAGCTGCGCGACAGCGGCACCGCCAGCAGCACGAAGGCCAGCGCCAGCAGCGGCGGCGCGATCCGCCAGTGCAGCTGGGCATTGGCCGCGCGCGAGGAATCGCCGAGCAGCTGCAGGGTCGGCTTGAACGCCGGGTCGTCGCTGGGCCGCTCGTCGTCGGCCGCGGGCAGTTGCATTTCATTGCGGGCATAGCGCATCAGCCGGTAATCCAGGGCGGCGCCTGCGGTCGGCCCTTCGACCCGGAACCCGTCTTCCAGGGCAAGCACGCGCGCGCCCCGGTCGCGGTACAGCTCGCCGCTCTTGGCGGTGGCGACATCCATCCGCTCGCCCTTTTCGCGGTACACGAACACCCGGCCCAGGCGCTTGCCGTCGCTGGACATCACCCCGGCATATGCCACCCCGCCGTTCGCCATCGGGGTGAAACGACCCGGCTCCAGCCCGGCCACCAGCAGGTTCTTGTTGGCCTCGGCCACCATCCCGCGCGCCACCCGGTCCGCCCACGGCCCCAGCCACAGCGAACTCGCGGCGATGATCGCCAGCACCGGCGCCGCCACCAGCAACACCGGCCGCAATAGCCGGCGCGGGCCCACGCCCACCGCGGCCAGCACGTGCATTTCGGAATCGCGGTACAGCCGGCCCAGCGCCAACAGGAAGCCCAGCAACAGCGCCAACGGCAGGATCAGCGGCAGGTAGCGCACCAGGCGCAGGCCCAACTGGGACAGCAGCAAGGGCGGCGGCACCTTGCCGCGCGCCATTTCGCCCAGCAGGTCCGCGAACAAACCGCCCAGGCTGACCATGCCCAACACCACCAGCGCCGCGAACACGGAGCGTGCGATCTCGCTGCTGAGGTATCGGTCCAGCTTCGGCATCGGGCCTGCTTGCTTCAGAACATGCTTTAGAATTGGGGGTTCATTGCGCAAGCGCCGGAACCACCCGCGGCCGCGCATTGTAAGCGACAGCCCCTGCACGACCGCGCCCAATGCCGCGCGGACGCCTTTCCCTTCCCCCGGAACTGTGGTCGATGAGCCTCGAATTCAGCCTGAACCAAACCGCCCCCGCCTCCGCCAGCGTCGATTGCGTGGTGATCGGCGCCTACGCCGATGGCAGCCTGACCCCGGCCGCCGCCGCCATCGACACCGCCAGCGGCGGCAAGCTCAAGGCCCTGATCGAACGCGGCGACGTCGAAGGCAAGACCGGCAAGACCGCCCTGCTGCACGACCTGCCGGGCGTCGCCGCGCCGCGCGTGCTGGTGATCGGGCTGGGCGATGCCGGCAAGTTCGGCGTACCGCAGTACATCAAGGCGGTCGGCGATGCCGCGCGCACGCTGAAGACCGGCGTGGTCAAGTCGGCGCTGTTCACCCTCGGCGAAGTCGAGGTCAAGGGCCGCGACGCCGCCTGGAACCTCCGCACCGCCGTCATCGCCGCCGACCACGCCTGCTACCGCTACATCGCCACCCTCGGCGCGAAGAACAAGAAGCGCGACGAGAAGGGCCTGGAGCGCTTCGAGATCGCCGGCAGCGACAACGCTGCGCTCGCCCACGGCATCGCCATCGCCGCCGGCGTGCAGTTCACCCGCGAGCTCGGCAACCTGCCGCCGAACGTGTGCAACCCGGCCTACCTGGCCCAGCAGGCGCAGGAATTCGCCGCGCGCAGCGACAAGGTCGAGTGCGAGGTGCTGGACGATGCGGCGATGGAAGCGCTCGGCATGGGCTCGCTGCTCGCAGTCGCGCGCGGCTCGGCGCAGCGCCCGCGCCTGGTGGTGCTGAAGTACAACAACGGCGGCGACGCCAAGCCCTACGTGCTGGTCGGCAAGGGCATCACCTTCGATACCGGCGGCGTCAACCTGAAGACGCAGGGCGGCATCGAGGAAATGAAGTACGACATGTGCGGCGCCGGCACCGTGCTCGGCACCTTCGTCGCCGCGGTCGGCATGCAGCTGCCGGTGAACCTGGTCGTCATCGCCGCCGCGGTCGAGAACGCCATCGACGGCAATGCCTATCGTCCGTCCGACGTCATCACCAGCATGTCCGGCAAGACCATCGAAGTGGGCAATACCGACGCCGAAGGCCGCCTGATCCTGTGCGACGCGCTGACCTATGCGCAGCGCTTCGAGCCGGCCGCGCTGATCGACGTCGCCACCCTCACCGGCGCGATGGTCGTGGCGCTCGGCAAGTACGCCACCGGCATCATGACCAAGAAGGACGACGACCTCGCCCGCGAGCTGCTGGATGCCGGCGAGACCGCGTTCGACCGCGCCTGGCAGCTGCCGCTGTGGGACGAATACCAGGGCATGCTCGATTCCGCCTTCGCCGACGTCTACAACATCGGCGGCCGCTGGGCCGGCGCGATCACCGCCGGCTGCTTCCTGTCGCGCTTCACCGAAGGCCAGCGCTGGGCGCACATGGACATCGCCGGCGTCAGCAATGGCGACGGCAAGATGGGCATGGCCACCGGCCGCCCGGTCGGCCTGCTCTCGCAGTGGCTGCTGGACCGCGTCGCCGCGTGACCTGAGTGCCGCGCGCCGATTTCTACCTGATCGCCAAGGAGCGGTTCCGCGAGGAGCCGCTCCTGCTGGTTTGCGAGCTGGCCAAGCGCGGCTATGCCGCCAACCTGCCGATCCTGGTGCTGGCGCGCGACGCCGCGCAGGCGGAGGCGCTGGACGACCTCATGTGGTCGTTCGATCCCGATGAATACCTGCCGCACCAGATCGCCGGGCTGGACGAAGGCGACGACGACACCCCGATCCTGATCGCCACGCCGGACATGGACATCGCCGCGCGCGCGCTGCTGATCAACCTGCGCGATGCCGCGCCCACCGGCAGTTACGAACGCGTATTGGAAGTCGTACCCGCCGATCCCGCCGCGCGCGGCCCGCTGCGCGAGCGCTGGAAGCATTACCAGGCGCTCGGCTTCGACGTGAACAAACACGACATGTGAGCTGAAAAAGCGGGGTCAGAGTGGAGTTTCGAACTTTATGGCACTCCCTCCGGCCTCGCAGATTGAAACTCCACTCTGACCCCGCTTTTTCCTGCCTATGACCACGCTCGCCTCCGGCTACGACCCCAAGTCCTTCGAATCCCGCCTGTACCAGCAGTGGGAAGCCAGCGGCGCGTTCGCCCCGCAGGGCGACGGCCCGGCCTACACCATCCTGCTGCCGCCGCCGAACGTCACCGGCACCCTGCACATGGGCCATGCGTTCCAGCACACCCTGCAGGACGCGCTGATCCGCTACCACCGCATGCGCGGCTATCGCACGCTGTGGCAGATGGGCACCGACCACGCCGGCATCGCCACCGAGATGGTGGTGAGCCGCAACCTCGCCATCGCCGGTGAAGGCGAGACCCGCGACTCGCTGGGCCGCGACAAATTCATCGAGAAAGTGTGGGAGTGGAAGCAGCATTCCGGCGACACCATCGAGCGGCAGATGCGCCGCCTCGGCGCCAGCGGCGACTGGTCGCGCAGCGTGTTCACCATGGACCCGATGGCCAGCGAGGCCATCGTCGAAGCCTTCGTGCGCCTGCACGCACAGGGCCTGATCTATCGCGGCCAGCGCCTGGTCAACTGGGACCCGGTGCTGAAGACCGCGATCTCCGACCTGGAAGTGGCGAGCGAGGAAGAGAACGGCCACATGTGGTCGATCCGCTATCCGCTGGCCGATGGCGTGTCGTACGAACACGTGGAAGTCGATGCCGACGGCGTCGAGACCCTGCGCGAAACCCGCGACTACCTGGTCGTCGCCACCACCCGCCCGGAAACCATGCTCGGCGATACCGCGGCGATGGTGCATCCGGAAGATCCGCGCTACCTCGCGCTGCACGGCAAGTTCGTCGAGTTGCCGCTCACCAGCCGCCGCATCCCGGTGATCACCGACGATTACGTGGACCGCGATTTCGGCACCGGCGTGGTCAAGGTCACGCCCGCGCATGACTTCAACGACTACGCGGTGGGCCAGCGCCATGCGCTGCCGATGATCAATATCTTTACGCCTGATGCCACGATTATTGGTGGCGATAACGACGCGAAGTCCCTTGCACCGCTCATGCGAACCGGGATGCAAGCACTTGAGGCTGGCATTGATTCCGCAAATGCGTTGAATCACATACCTGTCGCTTATCGAGGGCTAGATCGCTTTGAGGCGCGCAAGCGGATCGTCGCCGACCTCGAAGCCGCCGGCCTGCTGGTCGAGATCAAGCCGCATCGCCTGCAGGTGCCGCGCGGCGACCGCAGTGGCCAGGTGATCGAACCGTTCCTCACCGACCAGTGGTTCGTGAAGATGGACGATCTGGCCAGGCGCGGCCTCGAACTGGTCGAATCCGGCGAAGTGAAGTTCGTGCCGCCGAACTGGATCAATACGTACCGCCACTGGCTGGAGAACATCCAGGACTGGACGATCAGCCGCCAGCTCTGGTGGGGCCACCGCATCCCGGCGTGGTTCGACGACGCCGGCAAGATCTACGTGGGCCGCAACGAAGCGGAAGTGCGCGCAACGCACAACCTCGGCGATGCGCCGCTGCGCCAGGATCCGGACGTGCTGGAAACCTGGTTCTCTTCGGCCATGTTCCCGTTCAGCACCCAGGGCTGGCCGAACCAGGACAAGATGGGCGAACTCGGCTTCGACGTCGCGCTGCCGACTTCGGTGCTGGTCACCGGCTTCGACATCATCTTCTTCTGGGTGGCACGGATGATCATGATGACCGACCAGCTGGTCGGCCAGGTGCCGTTCCGCGACGTCTACATCACCGGCCTGGTGCGCGACAAGGACGGCCAGAAGATGTCGAAGTCGAAGGGCAACATCCTCGACCCGCTCGACATCATCGACGGCATCGACATCGACGCCCTGATCGCCAAGCGCACCACCGGCCTGATGAAGCCAACCGATGCGCCGAAGATCGAGAAAGCCACGCGCAAGGAATTCCCCGACGGCATCCCCGCCTTCGGCGCCGATGCGCTGCGCTTCACCATGGCCGCGCTGGCCGGCCCCGGCCGCGACATCAAGTTCGACCTGCAGCGCGCCGAGGGCTACAAGAATTTCTGCAACAAGCTGTGGAACGCGACGCGCTTCGTATTGATGAACCTTGAGTCGATTCCCGCTGATGAACGGAAATGGCTACATGCCGAGCGGCAATTCTCCACGGGCGGTCTCGTCATCAATGAGTGGATCGTCGGCCGTTTACAGGAAACCATTACCGACGTTCGTACGCATTTTGCGAACTACCGCTTCGATCTCGCCGCGCAGTCGGTGTACGAATTCCTCTGGAACGAATACTGCGATTGGTACATCGAGCTCTCGAAGCCGTACTTCCAAGGTGACTCTACCGGGCACAAGGACTTCACGGCACAAACTGCACTTCAGGTTCTTGAGTCTGCGTTGAGGTTGCTGCATCCAATCGCTCCCTTCGTGACCGACGAACTATGGCGAAACATCGCGCCGCAACTCGGTATCGATGGGGAAAGCGTTATGACGCAACCCTATCCCGAAGCAGAAAGTCACCTGATCAATCAGGAGGCAAACGCCGACATCGAATGGCTGAAGGCGATGGTCTCCGCGCTGCGCCGCATCCGCAGCGAACTCGGGGTGTCGCCGGCCAAGCAGGTGTCCTTGCTGGTGCGCGGCGGCAACGCCGACGATGCCGCGCGCGTGGCCCGCTTCGATGCGCAGCTGCGCTTCCTGTGCAAGCTCGAGCGGATCGAAACGCTCGCCGGCGAACCGCCGGCCGCCGCGCCCGCGGTGGTCGGCGAGCTGCAGCTGTTCGTGCCGCTGGAAGGGCTGGTCGACCTCGATGCCGAACGCGTGCGCCTCGACAAGGAAATCGTGAAGATCGCCGCCGAGAAGGACAAGAGCGAAGCCAAGCTGGCCAAGTTCGGTGCAGGCGTGCCGGCCGCCGTGGTTGAACAGGAACGCGCGCGCTTGATCGACTGGAGCGCGAAGCTGGAAGCGCTCACCGCGCAGCGCGCCCGGTTGGGCTGACCTGCCCCTCACCCAGGCGAGAGCCGATCCTAGAGTGGCGGCATCGTGTTGATGTCGTCCGGCAACAACTCCATCGCCATCACGATCGCGTCCTCGCGGCCGTTGTCGGCGGCGGGGTAGTAGCGCGGGCGGCGGCCGATCTCGTTGAAACCGCTGCGGTCGTACAGTTCGATCGCGCGCGGGTTGGACGGCCGCACTTCCAGGAACACGCGCTGCGCGCCGTGCCCGCGCGCGATGCGCAGCAGGGCCTGCAGCATGCGCCGGCCCAGCCCCTGCCCTTCATGGCCGGGTGCGGTGCACAGGTTGAGCACGTGCGCCTCGTCGGCGGCGATGCTGAGCACGCCGTAGCCGACGATGGCGCCGGCCTGTTCCTGCACCCACATCGGGTAGTCCGCGCGCATGCAGTCGCGGAAGATGCCCAGCGTCCACGGAAACGGATAGGCACGGGTCTCGATGCGCATGATCGCGTCGAGGTCAGCCTCGCGCATCGGCCGCAGGCTGGCGTCGCGCAGCGCCTCCTCCGCGCGCACCGCGCTCATCGCGCGTTCCGTCGCAATGCACGCAGGCGCGGCCACAGCGCGCGCTTGGCGGCGGCATCGCCGCGCAGGCGCGGCGTCATCGCGGCGATGTCCGCATGCGCGTGCAACGCATCGGCATCGATCCCCGCGGCGCGGGCGAGCCGCGCCAGCATGCCGGCGTCCACTGCAACCGAGGCCGTTCGCGCATCGACCGGGCGATAGAGGACGTGGCCGAGTTCGGCCAGCGCCTCGCGCTGGAACGCATCCCAGCTCACCCAGCGGGTTCCAGCGGCGGCGCATTGCGGCGGCGGAACCACAGCAGCGGCCCGGACAGCGCGTACAGCACGGTCGCGACCAGCAGGGTCTTGGGCGCGTCGATGGCCAGCGCGATCAGCACCACCACCACGATCAGCAGGGCGAAGAACGGCACCCGGTCCGACTTCGGCCCGCTGCCGCTGCCCTTGAAGCTGGTATAGCGAATCCGGCTGACCATCAGCAGGCCGGCGCAGATGGTCACCGCCAATGCGAAGTAGCGCAGCTCCTCGCCCGACAGGCCCAGGTCGCTGCTGGTCCAGACGAAGCTGGCCATCAAGCCCGCCGCGGCCGGACTGGCCAGGCCGATGAACCAGCGCTTGTCGACGGTGCCGACCTGGCTGTTGAAGCGGGCCAGGCGCAGGGCCGCGCAGGCGGCGTACAGGAAGGCGGCCAGCCAGCCCAGCTTGCCGGCGGTCACCCCGTCCAGCTTCATCGACGCGAGCGACCAGTGATACATCACCAGGGCCGGCGCCATGCCGAAGCTGACCAGGTCCGCCAGCGAGTCGTACTGCACCCCGAATTCGCTCTGGGTATTGGTCAGCCGGGCCACGCGGCCGTCCAGCCCGTCCAGGATCGCGGCGACGAAGATCGCCACGCAGGCGGCCTCGAAGCGCCCCTGCGAGGCGGCGATGATGGCGAAAAAACCGCCGAACAGGCCGCCGGTGGTGAACAGGTTGGGCAGCAGGTAGATGCCGCGGCCGCGCGGGCGCGGCGGGGCGTTGTCGTGGTTCGCGTCCATGCAGCCAGTGTACGGGCTTGCGGCAGGCCCGGCGCAGTGCTGCAATCGCCACTGGCTTCCCCGGAGTGCGCCATGAACCGTTCCCAGCTCGCCATCGCCGCAGTCCTGCTGGTGGCCACCGCCGCGACCGCAACCGCGCAGCAGCGCGTCTACCAGTGGAAGGACGCCAGCGGCGTGACCCACTACGCCGACATGCCGCCCAGCCAGAGCCACAAGACCCGCGACATCGACAACAAGTCGGGCAATGCGGCCGAAATCGCCACCGTGAAGGCGGTCGAAAGCCAGCCCTGCATGGATGCCCGCGCCAACCTGCTGCGCCTGCAGGGCGGCCAGGCGCTCGGCGTCGACACCAATGGCGACGGCAAGTCGGACCGCGAACTCAGCGCCAGCGAACGCAGCTCGCAGACCGAGCTGAACCAGGCCGCGATCAAGGCCTACTGCCCGCCCGCGAAGCCGTGAGGCAATTCGGGATGCTGCTGGTGGCGGTCGCGCTGGGCGCGGCCGCCTGGTGGTGGTTCAGCAGCGAGATGCCGCGCCGCGAGCGCGAACGCGCGGTCGCCGCGGAAGCCGCGGCCAGGCAGGCCGAACGCGCGAATTCGCTGTACCGCTGGCGCGACGCCGCCGGCAACCTGCAGATCACCGAAGACCCGCCCAAGGGCCGCAAGTACGAGCGGATCAGCCGCACGCCGCAGGACGGCATCCAGGTCAGCGGCGACCGCGACTGAGGCCCGGCGCGGCCGCGCATGGCAAAATGCGCGTTCCGCCTGTTCCGAAGCCCGCCATGCGCCTGTCGCAGTTCCATCTCCGCACCGAAAAGGAAACCCCCGCCGACGCCGAAGTGATCAGCCACAAGCTGATGCTGAAGGCCGGCATGATCCGCAAGCTCGCCGCCGGCCTGTACACCTGGTCGCCGCTGGGCCTGCGCGTGCTGCGCAAGGTGGAGGGCATCGTCCGCGAGGAAATGAACCGCGCCGGCGCGATCGAGATGGCGATGCCGTCGATCCAGCCGAAGGAACTGTGGGAGGAAACCGGGCGCTGGGCGAAGTTCGGTCCGCAATTGCTGAAGATCCGCGACCGCAAGGAGCAGGACTACTGCTTCACCCCGACCGCCGAGGAAGCGGTCACCGATTTCTTCCGCCAGGAAGTGGCCAGCTACAAGCAGCTGCCGGTGAACTTCTACCAGGTCACCACCAAGTTCCGCGACGAGATCCGCCCGCGCTTCGGGGTCATGCGCGCGCGCGAATTCATCATGAAGGACGCGTATTCCTTCCACATCGACGACGACTCGCTCGCCGCCGAATACAGGAACATGTACGACGCCTATTCGCGCATCTTCACCCGCCTGGGCCTGAAATTCCGCGCGGTGTTCGCCGATACCGGCGCGATCGGCGGCAGCGCCTCGCACGAATTCCACGTGCTGGCCGATTCCGGCGAGGACGCGCTGGCGTTCTCGGAAACCTCGGACTACGCGGCGAACGTCGAACTGGCCGAAGCGGTCTCGCCGGGCGAACGCCCCGCGCCGTCGGAAGCCCTGCGCGACATCGACACCCCCACCCAGAAAACCTGCGAGGACGTGGCCGCGCTGATGGGCATCCCGCTCGCGCGCACCGCCAAGTCGATCGCGATCGTCGGCGCCGATGCCGAAGGCAACGACCAGTTCGTGCTGGCGCTGGTGCGCGGCGACCACATGGTCAACGAGATCAAGCTGGCCAAGCTGCCGGGCCTGGCCGACTACCGCCTCGCGACCGAAGCGGAGATCGCGGAATTCCTCGGCAGCGAGCCGGGGTTCCTCGGTCCGCTCAATGCCAAGAAGCCGATCCGCGTGATCGCCGACCGCAGCGTGGCCGCGCTCGCCGACTTCGTGGTCGGGGCCAACAAGCCCGGCTTCCACATCGCCGGCGTCAACTGGGGCCGCGACCTGCCCGAACCCGAGACCGCCGACATCCGCAACGTGGTCGCCGGCGACGCCTCGCCGGACGGCAAGGGCGTGCTGGGCCTGGCGCGCGGCATCGAGGTCGGCCACGTGTTCGCGCTGGGCCGCAAGTATTCCGAGGCGATGCAGGCCAAGGTGCTGGATGCGGGCGGCAAGGCCGTGCATCCGGCGATGGGCTGCTACGGCATCGGCGTGAGCCGCATCGTCGCCGCGGCGATCGAACAGAACCACGACGACAACGGCATCCTCTGGCCGCAGGCGATGGCGCCGTGGCAGGTCGCGGTGTGCATGATCAATCCGAAGAACGACGCCGCGGTGAGCGAAGCCGCCGAGGCGCTGCATGCCGAATTGAACGCCGCCGGCATCGATACCGTGCTCGACGACCGCGGCCTGCGCCCGGGCGCGATGTTCGCCGACATGGAACTGATCGGCATCCCGCACCGCGTGGTGGTGTCCGGTCGCGGGCTGGAATCGGGCACCTTCGAATACCGCGCGCGCAACGCCGCCGAGGCGGAAAACCTGGACCGCGACGCACTGCTGCGCAAGCTTTGCGGCTGAGCGGAAAACCCGCCGCGGTTTGCGCGGGATACCCCCCGCATTTAGTATCGGATTAACCCCGATGGGCTGATCCGATAATCGAATCGAGGAAATGAACGCATGACCGTCAATCTTGAAGGCCTGAGCAGCAAGGAACTGGCCGAACTGATTTCCCGCGCCAACCAGCGCAAGAAAGTGCTGGCCAAGCGCAAGCCGGCCAACCAGGTGAAGGCGGCGGTCGCCAAGTTCCTGGCCAGCGTCGGCTGGACCTTCGACGAGCTGTACGGCAAGTCCGGCGGCGCCAAGCCGGCCGCGCCGGCCGCCGCCGGCGCAAGCAAGCCGGCGCGCAAGTCGACCAAGGGCCGCAAGCTGGGCAAGGTCGAGCCGAAATACCGCAACCCGGCCAACCCCAAGGAGACCTGGGCCGGCCGCGGCAAGCAGCCGAAGTGGCTGGCGGCGGAAACCGCCAAGGGCCGCAAGCTGGAAGACTTCCTGATCGGCTGAGCCGATGCGCGATCTTGCGGAAACGCCGGCAGACGCCGGCGTTTCCGTTTCGGGACACCCGCAACGCCACCGCGCCACTGGTGCGGGCCCGCGCCCGCCGCATCGGCGCCGCGGTTACAGGTTGCGCCGCGCCGACACCAGCAGGTTGCCGAATAGCAGGCCCGCGAGCAGCGCCATCAGCGTGTTCAGCGCGGCCATCGCCGCGTCCTGCCCGGCGCCGATGTCCTGCGCCTGCACCAGCGAGATCACCCCGCGCAGGGCGATGCTGCCGGGCACCAGCATGATGATGCCGGGCAGGCGGATCAGCGCACCCGGGCGGTTCACCCAGCGCGCATACGCATTGCCGGCGGCGGTCATCGCCAGCGCGGCGAGGAACACGCCGGCCTGCGGGCCGAACGCCTCGCCGCCGTAGCGCGAGATCAGGTAGCCGCCGGCCGCGGCCGCCATCACCAGCGGGTAGTCGCGCCGGTGCGCGCGGAACAGCACGGCGAAGGCGAACGCGCCCACCGCCAGCGCGCACCACACCACCCAGTCCGGTTGCGGCCGGGAGGCGCGCACCGCCGGCTCCAGCCCCAGCAACCCGGCGACCGAGAGGGCGATCGCGGTGCCGATGGTCAGTTTGAGGATGGTGGTCAGCGCGCCGGCGAAACGCGCGGTGCCGGACACCAGGTGGCGGCTGGTCAGTTCGTTCACCGCATTGGTCAAGGCCATGCCCGGCAGCAGCACGATCAGCGAGGCGATGATCACGGTATTGAGGTTGAGCGGCGCGACGAAGCCGGAGACCGCGATCGCCACCGCGCCCGCCACCAGTCCGGCCAGCGCATCGGAGGCCTCGGACAGGCGCGGCCGCTTCTGCGCGACGATGTCGAGCAAGCCGATCAGCAGGCCGATCACCCCGGCGGTGGCGATGTCCAGCCACGGCAGGCGCAACAGCCCGGCGACCGCCGCCGAGGCCATGCCGAAACCGAGCAGCTGCATCGCCTTGCCGCGCCAGCCGGCCGGGCGGTCGAGCGCGCGCAAGGCCTCGCGACCGGCGGCGATCTGGACGCGACCTGCCATCACGTCCTCGGCGATGCGATCGACCTCGCACAGCTTGTAGAGGTCGGTATCGCCCAGGCCCACGCGGATCACGCGGGTGGTGTCGGACTCGCCGGCCGGGCGCGCATGGTCGCTGAAGGCCAGGATCATCCCGGTGGGATTGACCCAGGGCTCGCACTCCAGCCCGAGCCGCTTGGCCACCGATTCGATCGCGCCTTCCAGCCGTTGCGCGGTGGTGCCGTAGGCGTGCAGGTGCTCGGCCAGCTCGACCACGAAGGCGATGCGTTCGGTGTAACCGGCATCGGTAGCGGGATCGCGCGTCTGCATCCGGCTAGCATGGCATGCGCCACGGCCGTTCACACCGTCGGCATGCGTTTGCGTAAGCTTGTCCCGTCCCACGCCCGAGCCTGCATGAGCGTCGCTCCCAACCACGCCCCGCCCGCCGTCGCCGTCGATCCGCAGGATCCGGCCAGGCTGCGCCTGTCGGGACGCTGGACGCTGCGCTACGCCAACGAAGTCGGCGAGGCCCTGCGCGCGGCGCCGGACGGGATCGCCTGCGTCGATGCCAGCGCGGTGGAACGCATCGATACCCTCGGCGTGCTGCAACTGCTGCGCTACGCCGACCGCAACAAGCTCGACTTCGACCGCTTCGCCTTCCGCGACGACCAGAAATCGCTGATCGCGGCGATCGAGGACGTCCACGACCAGCGCCCGAAGAAGCAGCGCGACCACGGCTTCCATGCCGCGCTGGGCCGGCTCGGCTTCGCGGTGGTCGACAACACCCGCGAAGTCGTCGCCCTGGTCGCCTTCCTCGGCGAGGTGCTGGCCAAGCTGCTGCGCCTGTTCAAGGAACCGCGCCGCTTCCGCCTCACCGCCACCGTCCACCACATGGAACAGGTCGGCCTGGACGCAGCGCCGCTGGTCGCGCTGCTGTCGTTCATGGTCGGCGCGGTGATCGCCTTCCTCGGCGCGATGGTGCTGCAGGACTTCGGCGCCACCATCTTCGTGGTCGAGCTGGTCAGCGCCGCCTTCCTGCGCGAATTCGGCGTGCTGCTGACCGCGATCCTGCTGGCCGGCCGCACCGCCAGCGCGTTCACCGCGCAGATCGGGATGATGGTCAACCGCGAGGAAGTCGACGCGATCCGCGTGCTCGGCCTGGACCCGATCGACCTGCTGGTGATCCCGCGCGTGCTGGCCCTGCTGGCGATGCTGCCGCTGCTGACCTTCATCGCGATGATGGCCGGCCTGCTCGGCGGCATGGCGGTGGGCGCGTTCAACCTCGACATCCCCGCCGCCGCCTACTTGGCGCGCATGCAGGAGATGATGGAGACCCGGCATTTCTGGGTCGGCATGTCCAAGGCGCCGGTGTTCGCGATGGTGATCGCGCTGATCGGCTGCCTGGAGGGCCTGCAGACCGAGGGCACCGCGCAATCGCTGGGCGAGCGCACCACCTCGAGCGTGGTGCAGTCGATCTCGATGGTGATCGTGCTCGACGCGCTGGCGGCGCTGTGGTTCATGGAGATGGATTTCTGATGACCGCGAACGCCGGCGCCACGCGCACGCTGGACGGCGTCGTGATCGGCGATGCGCCGCTGATCAGCGTGCGCGGCCTGGTCAACCGCTTCGGCGAGCAACTGGTCCACGACGGCGTCGACCTCGACGTGCGGCGCGGCGAGATCCTCGGCGTGGTCGGCGGCTCCGGCACCGGCAAGTCGGTGCTGATGCGCTCGATCCTGGGCCTGCGCAGGCCGGACGCCGGCCGCATCCGGGTGCTGGGCGTGGATGCGATGGCGGAGGATCCGGTCACCCGCCGCCACATCGACCGCAACAGCGGCGTGCTGTTCCAGGACGGCGCGTTGTTCTCCTCGCTGACCGTGGGCGAGAACGTGCAGGTGCCGCTCAAGGAGTACTACCCCGACCTGCCCGATTCGCTGCGCTACGAACTGGCCCTGCTCAAGATCAAGCTGGCCGGCCTGCCCGCGGATGCGCTGGACAAGCTGCCCTCGCAGCTCTCCGGCGGCATGCGCAAGCGCGCCGGGCTGGCGCGCGCGCTGTCGCTGGACCCGCCGCTGCTGTTCCTCGACGAACCCACCGCCGGCCTCGACCCGATCGGCGCGGCGGCGTTCGACAGCCTGATCCGCACCCTGCAGCAGGCGCTGGGCCTGACCGTGTTCCTGATCACGCACGACCTCGACACGCTATACGCTATCTGCGACCGGGTGGCGGTGCTGGCCGACCGCAAGGTCATCGCGGTGGCGCCGGTGGCCGAACTGGAAACGCTGGACCACCCGTGGGTGCAGGACTATTTCAACGGCCCGCGCGGCCGTGCCACACGCGATGCGATGCAGGAAACAGACTGATGGAGCGCAAGTGATGGAGACGCGTGCCAACTACGTGCTGATCGGCGCCTTCACCGTGCTGACCGCGGCCTGCCTGCTGCTGTTCGCGCTGTGGGCGGCGAAATTCAGCTCGGACCGCAACTGGCGCCAGTACGAAGTGGTCTTCACCGAACCGGTGACCGGCCTGACCGAAGGCGGCAGCGTGCAGTACAACGGCATCGGCGTGGGCACCGTGGACAAGCTCAGCCTGGCCCCGGACGACGCGCGCAAGGTGATCGCCCTGCTCAAGCTCAAGGCCGACGCCCCGATCAAGGTGGATACCCGCGCCAAGCTCTCCCAGCAGGGCATCACCGGCGTGCCCTTCATCCTGCTTTCGGGCGGCAGCCCGCAGGCGGCGCTGCTGGAGCCGAACGACAACGGCGACGTCCCGGTCATCCGCACCGAACCGTCCGCCCTGCAGAACATCGCCGACACCGCCAACCGGCTGGTGGCGCGGATGGACGAGCTGCTCAGCGAAAAGAACATCCGGCACATCAGCGGCACCCTGGAAAACCTCGACCAGGCCACCGGCAGCATCGCCGCGCAGCGCGAGGACATTTCCAGGCTGATCGTCAACGCGCGCGAGGCCACCGACACGCTGAAGCTGACCCTGGCGAACGCCAACGGCGCGATCGAGGGCATCGACCAGAACCTGGTGAAGCAGCTGCCCGCCTTGATGGCCAAGCTCGACAGCACCGTCGGCAAGCTGGACTCGGTGGCCGGCAATGCCGATGCGCTGATCGCGGAGAACCGCCCGGGCCTGCAGAGCTTCACCAACGACGGCCTGGCCCAGCTCGGCCCGACCCTGGCCGAGCTGCGCAGCCTGGTCCGCGACCTGCGCCGCATCAGCGACAGCCTCGACGGCGGCCCCGCGCGCTACATCCTGGGCCGCGACGCGCCGAAGGAGTTCGAACCCAAATGACCCGCTCGCAGAACACCCCGCATCGCATCGCCAGCGGCCTCGCCGCACTGCTGCTGGCCGGCTGCTCCGTGCTCGGCAGCCCGAAGGACGCACCGACCGTGTTCGCCCCCGAGGCGAAGGCGGAAGCCGACCCGGCCTGGCCGCGCGTGGCCTGGCAACTCGCCACCACCCGTCCGGGCGCGGCGCGGGTGCTGGACAGCAGCCGGATCGCGGTCAGCCCGGTCGCGGGCGAACTGCAGGTCTACAAGGGCGCCGCCTGGGCGCGCACCCCGCCGGAGATGCTGGAAGACGGCGTGCTGCGCACGCTGGAGGACTCCGGCAAGATCCCCGCGGTCGCGCGCCAGGGCAGCGGCATCGGCGCCGACTACCGGCTGGTGATGGAAATCCGCCATTTCGAGGCCGACTACGCCGGCGCGGCGGTGCCGTCCGCGGTGGTCGAAGTCAGCGCCAAGCTGCTGCATGCGAGCGACCAGGCGGTGGTCGGCAGCCGCGTGTTCCGCCATGCGCAGCCGGCCTCCGGCACCGAGGTGGCGCTGGTCGCCGAGGCCTTCTCGCAGGCGCTGGGCGCGACCAGCGGCGAGATCGCCGGCTGGGTGCTGGCGACCGGGCAGGCGCACGAAACCCGGCACCCGAGCGGCAAGCACTGAGCAGGTCCGCTCCTGTCTAGATTGCCGCCTCTACGCAAAGCCCGGAAAATCGCGGGCAGCCAGAGGAGAGCCAGATGAGCCAAGCGAACCAGGACGCCGTCGCCCGCGAATCGATGGAGTACGACGTTGTCGTGGTCGGGGCCGGCCCGGGCGGGCTCGCCACCGCGATCCGGCTGAAGCAGCTGGCGGCCGAAGCCGGCCGCGAGGTTGCGGTCTGCGTGCTGGAAAAGGGCTCGGAGCCGGGCGCGCACATCCTGTCCGGCGCGATCATGGACCCGAAGGCGCTGACCGAACTGTTCCCGGACTGGGCCGAACGCGGCGCGCCGCTCAAGCAGGCGGTGGCGAAGGACGAATTCCTGTTCCTCGACGAAACCGGTTCGAAGGCCACGCCGAACTGGCTGCTGCCGGAATGCTTCCACAACGAGGGCAACTACATCGTCAGCCTCGGCGCGGTGACGCGCTGGCTGGCGCAGCAGGCCGAAGCGCTCGGCGTGGAGATCTTCCCCGGCTTCGCCGCCGCCGAAGTGCTGTACGACGAGACCGGCGCAGTGATGGGCGTCGCCACCGGCGACATGGGCATCGGCAAGGACGGCCAGCCGACCGACCAGTTCCAGCGCGGCATGGAACTGCATGCGAAGTACACGATCTTCGCCGAAGGTTCGCGCGGCCAGCTGGGCCGGCAACTGATCGCGAAATACAAGCTCGATGCCGGCAAGGATCCGCAGAGCTACGGCATCGGCATCAAGGAACTGTGGCAGGCGGATCCGGCCAAGCACCAGCCGGGCCTGGTCGTGCATACCGCCGGCTGGCCGCTGGATAGCGACACCTACGGCGGCTCGTTCCTGTACCACGCAGAGAACGGCCAGATCGCGGTGGGCTTCGTGGTCGGCCTCGACTACAGGAACCCGTGGCTGAGCCCGTTCAACGAGTTCCAGCGCTTCAAGACCCACCCGGCGATCCGCAAGCACCTGGAAGGCGGCAAGCGCATCGGCTACGGCGCGCGCGCGATCACCGCCGGCGGCCTGCTCAGCCTGCCGAAGCTGGTGTTCCCCGGCGGCGCGCTGGTCGGCTGCGAGGCCGGCACCCTCAACGCCAGCCGGATCAAGGGCAGCCATGCCGCGATCAAGACCGGCATGCTGGCCGCCGACGCCGCGTTCGCGGCCTTGGGCGAAGGCCGCCAGCGCGATGAACTCGCCACCTACCCGGCCGCGTTCGAGAACAGCTGGCTGCACGCCGAGCTGCTGCAGGCCAAGAACTTCAAGCAGTGGTTCAAGAAAGGCCGCAGCTTCGCGACACTGATGACCGGCATCGAGCAATGGCTGCTGCCGAAACTCGGCATCCGCAATCCGCCGTGGACGATCCATCGGCAGAAGCCCGATTACGCCTGCCTGGAACCGGCGGCGACACAGCCGAAGATCGACTATCCCAAGCCCGACGGCGTGCTGAGCTTCGACCGCCTGAGCTCGGTGTTCCTGTCCAGCACCCACCACGACGAGAACCAGCCGGCGCACCTGACCCTGAAGAACCCGGCGATCCCGGTCGAAGTGAACCTGCGCGAATACGCCGGCCCCGAGGCGCGCTACTGCCCGGCGGCGGTGTACGAATTCGTCGGCGAGCAAGGCCACGAACGGCTGCAGATCAATGCCGCCAACTGCGTGCACTGCAAGACCTGCGACATCAAGGATCCGACCCAGAACATCGTCTGGGTGGCGCCGCAGGGCGGCGGCGGGCCGAACTACCAGAACATGTGAAACGAAGAAGCCGCCCGAGGGCGGCTTCTTCTTTGCGGCATTGCAAACGCGCGGTCAGTGCAGCGGCACGCCGGTCTTCTCCACCGCTTCCTCGCGGCTCACGCCATCGGCCAGCTCCACCAGCTTCAGCCCATCGGCAGTGACGTCGAACACGCCCAGCTCGGTGATGATCCGGTTGACCACGCCCACGCCGGTCAGCGGCAGCGTGCACTGCGGCAGGATCTTCGACGAACCGGCCTTGGTCACGTGCTCCATCAGCACCACCACGCGCTTCACGCCAGCGACCAGGTCCATCGCGCCGCCCATGCCCTTGACCATCTTGCCGGGCACCATCCAGTTGGCCAGGTCGCCCTTGTCGGTGACTTCCATCGCGCCGAGGATGGCCAGGTCGATGTGGCCGCCGCGGATCATCGCGAACGAGTCGTGGCTGCCGAAGTAGCTGGCGCCGGGCACCGCGGTCACGGTCTGCTTGCCGGCGTTGATCAGGTCGGCGTCGAGCTGCGCCTCGGTCGGGAACGGGCCGATGCCGAGCAGGCCGTTCTCGCTCTGCAGCCACACGTCCATGCCGTCCGGGATGTAGTTCGCCACCAGCGTCGGCAGGCCGATGCCGAGGTTCACGTAGGCGCCGTCGCTCAGCTCCTGCGCGGCGCGCTGCGCCATCTGTTCGCGGGTCCAGGCCATCTCAGTTGTCCTCCTGGCGGATGGTGCGTTGTTCGATGCGCTTCTCCGGCGTGGCGTTGACCACGATGCGGTCGACGTAGATGCCGGGCAGGTGCACGTGGTCGGGATCGATCTCGCCGATCTCCACCAGTTCTTCCACCTCCACCACGCAGGCCTTGCCGGCCATCGCCGCCGCCGGGTTGAAGTTACGCGCGGTCTTGCGGAACACCAGGTTGCCGGCCTTGTCCGCCTTCCACGCCTTGACCAGCGAGACGTCGGCCCTCAGCGCGGTTTCCAGCACGTAGTGGCGGCCGTCGATCTCGCGGGTTTCCTTGCCGTCGGCGACGATCGTGCCGTAGCCGGTGGCGGTGAAGAACGCCGGGATGCCGGCGCCGCCCGCGCGCAGGCGCTCGGCCAGCGTGCCTTGCGGATTGAATTCCAGTTCGAGTTCGCCGCCCAGGTACTGGCGTTCGAATTCCTTGTTCTCGCCCACGTAGGACGAAATCATCTTGCGGATCTGCCGCGTGGTCAGCAGCTGGCCCAGGCCGAAGCCGTCCACGCCGGCGTTGTTGGAGATCACGGTCAGGTCCTTGACCCCGGAATCGCGCAGCGCGGCGATCAGCGCCTCGGGGATGCCGCACAGGCCGAAGCCGCCGACGGCGAGGGTCTGGCCATCCGCCACCAGCCCGGACAGGGCGGCGTCGGCGCTGGGATACTGCTTGCTCTTGGCGGCTGCCACGTGCGGTGCTCCGATGCAGGGGACGCCCATTCTAGCGGGCGCCGGCGACCGGCCTACCGTACCTTCGGGCAATCCTGCGTATGCCGCTGGCCGCGTCCTGCAGGGTCCGGACGCGTCCGCTAAAATGACGGGCTCGGCCGCATGGCCCCGTTCTCCCCACAGGATTCCCGCACGATGAAGATCCTCGTCGGCTACAAGCGCGTGGTGGACTACAACGTCCGCATCCAGGTCAAGCCGGACGGTTCCGGCGTGGTCACCGACGGCGTCAAGCTGTCGGCCAACCCGTTCGACGACATCGCGCTGGAAGAAGCCCTGCGCCTGCGCGACAAGGGCATCGCCAGCGAGGTGGTGGTCGCCACCATCGCCCCCGCCGATGCCCAGGCCCACCTGCGCAACGGCCTGGCGATGGGCGCCAATCGCGCCATCCACGTGGTTGCCGACGCGCCGATCCAGCCGCTGACCGCCGCCCGCACCCTGCTCAAGCTGATCGAGAAGGAGCAGCCGGACCTGGTCATCCTCGGCAAGCAGGCGATCGACGACGACGCCAGCCAGACCGGACAGATGCTGGCCACGCTGTGGGGCCGCCCGCAGGCGACGTTCGCGTCGAAGCTCGACATCGAAGGCGGCAAGGCCACGGTGGTGCGCGAGGTCGATGCCGGCCTCGAGACCCTGGAAGTCGACCTGCCGGCGGTGGTCACCACCGACCTGCGCCTCAACGAGCCGCGCTTCATCAAGCTGCCGGACATCATGAAGGCCAAGAGCAAGCCGCTGGAAACCATCGCCTTCGCCGACCTCGGCGTCGATGCCGGCGACACCTTGAAAACCACCCACTACGCGGCGCCGGCCAAGCGCAGCCGCGGAGTGATGGTGAAGGACGCGGCCGAACTGGTCGCCACGCTGAAGCAGAAGGGGTTGCTGTGATGGGCAAGGTTCTGATCGTCGCCGAACACCTGGACGGCAAGCTCAACGCCTCCACCGCCAAGTGCGTGAGCGCCGCGCAGGCGCTGAAGCCGGATTCCATCGACATCGTCGTGCTCGCCGCCGATCCGGCCGGCGTCGCCGCCGAGGCCGCGCAGATCGCCGGCGTGGCGAACGTGCTGACCGTCGCCAATGCCGCCAATGCCAACGCCATCGCGCAGGTGCTGGCGCCGCAGGTCGCGGCGCTGGCCAAGGGCTATACCCACGTGTTCGGCCCCAGCACCACCTTCGGCAAGGACCTGATGCCCTGCGTCGCCGCCCTGCTCGGCGTGGCCCAGGTCTCCGACGTGATGGCGGTCGAAGGCACGCATGCCTTCAAGCGCCCGATCTACGCCGGCAACGCGATCATCACCGTCGAAGCGCCGGCCGACCACGCCGTGGTCGCCACCGTGCGCACCGCCTCGTGGCCGGAAGCGGCACGCGGCGGCAGCGCCGCAGTGGAAGCGGCGGATGTCGATGCCGCACTGCCGTCGCATACGCGCTACATCGGCCTGGCCGCCGGCAAATCGGATCGCCCCGACCTGCAGAGCGCCAGGCGCGTGGTCTCCGGCGGCCGCGGCGTCGGCTCGAAGGAGAACTTCGAGATCATCTACAAGTTCGCCGACAAGCTCGGCGCCGCGGTCGGCGCCTCGCGCGCCGCGGTCGATGCCGGCTACGTGCCGAACGAACTGCAGGTCGGCCAGACCGGCAAGATCATCGCCCCGGAGCTGTACATCGCGGTCGGCATCAGCGGCGCGATCCAGCACCTGACCGGGATCAAGGATGCCGGCACCATCGTCGCCATCAACAAGGACGGCGATGCGCCGATCTTCGAGATCGCCGACGTCGGGCTGGTGGGGGATCTGTTCCAGTTGCTGCCGGAGCTCGAGCAGGCGCTTAGCTGACCTCGCCTGCGCATCGCCCGGTTACCCTTGTCCACGGTCCACGCCCCCCGCATCCGAGAATTCCGATGAACAAGCTCCACCTGATCCTGTTGCCGCTCGCGCTTGGCCTTGCCGCCTGCGGCCCGAAGCCGAGCGACGACACCGCGCCGGTGGCCGATGCCCCCGCAGCCGCCACGGCACCGGCCACTGCGGCGCCGCAGGTCGAGGTCGCCCCGACCACGATGATCCACGCGCAGCCCGCCGCGCTTGCGGATTGCAAGCAGACCTCGGTGACCCTGCAGTGGGACGTGCGCAGCCAGAAACCCGGGCTGACCTCGGTGAAAATCTATACGGCCGACGGCAAGCTGTTCGCGCACGCGGGCGCATCCGGCTCGAACGAAACGGGCCCATGGGTGAAGCCCGGCTTCGTGTTCGTCCTCAAGAGCGCAGCCGACGAAACCGAGCTGGAGCGCCTGACCATCGGCGGCCCGGTCTGCCCGTAAGTCCCCGAGCCGGCGTCAGTCGGGACACGCCACCGTGGTCAGCGTGCGGCGCGCCAACTCCACGCCGTTCCGCGACTTCAGGATGACCGTGTAGCCGTCCTGCGCCCAGGCGCCCGAGGTTTCGCTGCCCTTGGCACCGCCGTTGGTCCATGCCTTCGGCGCTTCGCCCAGGTTGGCGACTTCGATATCGACATGCTGCAGCCCGAGTCGCGTCACGTCCCAGCTGACGCGGGTCGCCACCGGCAACTCGCAGGCGCGGACCACGGCCGGCTCCAGCCGGAACTCCACCCCTTGGCGCGCGCAGCCCGCGCCGGCGAGGCATGCCAGCAGCATCGCCTTGCGCGCATGCGCCGTCGCGATCGAATCAGTTGCGCGCATAGTCATCGAATCGATCCTGCAAACGGGCATTGGCCGCGGCGTACAGGCCATCCTTCAGGAGCATGCCGCGCGGCGATGAATCATCCGCAGCCAGCCCGGGGCCGATCCGCGACACGAAATCGAAATACGCATCGCCGGGCACGCCCGCGGCGCGCAGGATCATCGACGGCAACTGCCAGGAAGACGTCACCACCCCGCCGCCAGGCACGGCGACGTCGCCACTGGCCGCCATCACCCAGGGCACCGTCTGCCGACCCGGCTCGGCGCCATCGGCGAAGCCCAGGCGATCGTAGACATCGCCCAGGGCCGGCAGGTGGTCGCCGAAGAACAGCAGCACGAACGGGCGTTGACGCGCCCGCAAGCCCGCGAGCAGCCGCCCGAATTCCCGGTCGGCATTGTGCAGGTGGTAGAGATAGCTGCGCAGTTCGCCCGCGCCCGCTGCGTCCAGCCCGGCGGGCAATGCGATCCCGGCCATTGCCTTCGGGTCGGCCACCCTGCCGGCATCGTCGTACGGGCCATGGTTTTCCATGCTGATCGCGATCGCCAGCGTGGGCTTGCCGGCATGGCCCAGTTCGCGCAACAGGATGTCGGTCATCGAGCGGTCGGACATCCACTTGCCGTCCTCGGTCGCGCCGCGCTGCCTGAATTCCGACTTGGTGATGAAGCGATCCACGCCCATCGCCTTGTAGGTGCCGAGCCGGTTCCAGACGCCGCCGGAATTGCCATGGATCGCAAGGCTGGCGTAGCCGGCCTTCTCCAGCACCCCGACGATGCCGGGAATGCGATCCAGGCGCATCTCGACGTACGGATACCGCACTTCGGGGAAGGCGCGCACCGGCATGCCGGTGAGGACTTCGAACTCGGTCCGCACCGTGCCGCCGCCGAATGCCGGCACCCGGAGCCGGCCGCCCTTGCCCGCGGCCAGTTGCGCGCGGATCTGCGGGATCAGGTCGGGCACGCCGTCCATGCCGCGCATCGCCCGCGGATCCATGAACGATTCGCTGAGCACGATGACGATGTCCGGCCGCTCGCCGCCCGTGCCGCGGATTGCCGGCTGCGCCTGCGGCTCCGGCGGGAGCGACGACAACGCCTTGCGCAACGCCGCGGCGTCCACCTTCAAGGCCAGGTGCCGTTGCTGGTTGTGGTAATAGACCAGGCTGGTGGTCAGGCCCGCACGCAACGCCGCCCTGTTGAAGCCGAACAACGACGGCCGCACATGCGCCTTGTCGTACATGCGGCTGGTCCACGGCCATGCCGAGAAATACAGCGCGCAGAGCAAGGCGGTCGCGATGCCGGCGGCGGCAAGCCGCGGCCATGCCCGGGCGCGGCAGCATGGCGGCTCGAGCCGGTACAGCGACGCCAGCGCCAGCAGTGCGAGCACCGCCAGCCCCAGCGTGCGCCAGGGCGAGGGCACGTAATGCCACAGCAACGCGAAGCTGGACGCATCGAAACCGGAGACGAAATACGCGTCCTGCAAGACCAGCACCATGTCCAGCAGGCGGTACTTGATCGACGACACGACGTACAGCAACGCATGCAGCGCCGATACCAGCAGGATCGGCGCCAGCAAGCGACGCGCGATCGCGGCCAGCAGCAGGATCATGCTCAACCCGACCGCGGCATTCGCCAGCACGCGCTGCCAGCTCAGGTACGCCTCGAACGCCACGCCGATCGACCAGCGGTCCAGCCACCAGATGCCGAGCGGGTATGCGAGCAATGCGAGGGATGCAAGGATCCGCGTCGTCCGCTTGCGCCACCGCCGACTGTCCCTGGCGTGGCCTCCGGCCCGCGCGTTCGCCATGTCCTGCACTTCGTCGCTCACCCTGTCTTCCGTGCCAGCAACATCCAGTTCCCGTACAGCAAGCCGTGTTCGGGCGACCAGGGCATGACCATTTCGGCATGGGCCAGTCCGGCCTCGCGCACCGCAGCCAGCACGTCCCAGCCGAAATGCTGGAAGCACAGCACCGCCCCGCCCACCGGATCGCCGTGGTACTCGGGTTCCATGTGATGGACCACTTCGCCCTGCGGCGACAGCGAAGCCCTCACGACCGTATCCGGCCCATCGGTGAACGGGAAAGTGGCAAGCAGGTGTCCGCCGGCACGCAGCACGCGGGCGAACTCGCGCAAGGCAGCCCGATAATCCGGCACGTGCTCGAGCACGTCGAAGCATGCGACGGCATGCAGCGAGTCATCGGCCATGTCGAGCCTGGTCACGTCCTGGAATTCGATCGGGCCATGTCCGCCCAGGCTCTCCAGGTAGGCGGCCAGTGCAGCGCGGCGATCGGCGTCGGGTTCGAATTCGCTTCCGCGCACGTGCGGATAACGCGCCTGCAGCCATGCGAAGGCAGGCGTTCCCTGCTCGGTGATGTAGATCCGGTCCGACGGTTCGACCAGCGTCCCGAGCATGGCAAGGCAGGAACGCAGGCGCGCGCTCATTCCGCATGTCGCGCACGGCATGCCTTCCCGCAAGTCCTCGACGCCTTCCCTCCGCGCCATCCGCGTGACCGCCATGCACAGCGAGCACCGGAATTGCATGCCATCCAGGCCGTGCGGGCGCTCGGCCAGGCTGCCGCTGAACAACCAGCGCGCGAACAGGGCTGGATCGTCCTTGCGGGCAGCGAGATCGTCGAAGCGGAGCAGTGCCTGGTTCATGCGCAGCGGTGGCCAGTCGGAATCATCATTATCTCCGCGAACGACGTTGCAGCAGCGGGCTGTTGCAAGTCGATCCAGCCGGCGACGCCCATGCTTCCAGCGCCCCGTCCCGCACCTGCATGGCGTAGCCGTCGGCGGCCAGAACGCCTGCCAGCAGCGGCTCTTCGGCCGGATCGACCAGCACATGCGTGGCTCCGATCCGCGACAGCAACGCGCGCCATTTTCCGCCACTGGCATCCGCTTCCGCCTCGTTGCGCGCGCGCCAGAGTTCCGGGTCGTAGCGGCGGTGCAGCGAAATCGCATGGCCATGCCCGGCGCCGACGAAGGGCGCCTTCGGGTCCGACATCAGCACGCAGGCATCGGGATCGCGCGCCATCACGCGTTCGAGCAGGGCGCGCTCGGGGAGCATCGTGCGCACGATGCGCGCGCGCGCGGCCGCGCCTTCGCGCAATTGCAGCGGCCAGTCGTTGTCGCGCAGGTACCAGCTGGTGGTCGGCATCAGCAGCGCGTCGATGCCGACCAGCAGCACGACGGCCGCGGCGAACAGGCGTCGATCCAGCAGCCGCGCAAGGGCGACGCTGCCGAGCACCGCCAGCACCGCCAGCGCCGGGAACAGGTAGCGCAGGTACTGCATGTGCCAGAACAGCGCGCCGCCCGCGGCGATCGCCCACAGCGCCAGCCAGCGCGGCGCGGGGCGGCGGATGGCGTCGATCGCCAGCGCCGGCAAGGTGGCGAGCACCGAGAGGCCGGCCGCGCCGGGGAAGAACTGGCCGTAGGCATCGGTCCTGAAGGCGAGATCCCACAGCGAACGCCAGGACATTCCAGCCATCCACTTGAGGTCGCGGAAATTCTCCGCCGGGTAGTACGGCGACTTGAAGACGGCGTTGTAGAACGGGAACAGCGGGTTGCCGGTGATCCACCAGGCATATGCGTAACTCGATGCCGCGACCGGCAGCAGGCCCAGGCCCATGCGGCCCAGCCAGCGCATCCGCGCGCCGGCCGGCATCGACGCGCACAGCCATGCCAGCAGCGGCAGCAGGTACAGCAGGTTGCTGGTCTTCAGCGCCAGCAGCAGGCCGGCGAGGATGCCGAGCACGAACGGGCCCGGCCTTGCCGCGGCCGGGGTCGCGGCGATCGCGGCCAGGTGCAGCAGGATCGCGGCGTTGGCGCCATCGACCTGCATCGAGGTGGTGAAGTAGCCGGCCAAGGGCTGCGCCGCGAACACCGCCGCCGCGGCCAAGGCCGTCGCGGGCGATGCATCCAGCGCGCGCGCCAGGCGCCAGGCGCCGGCGATGCCGAGCAGCAGCCACAGCGATGCGGCCGCGGCGCGCGATTCCCGTCCCGCGAACAGCGCGGCGACCGCATGCAGCACGTTGTTCGCCCACGGCGCCACCGCCCACGACTGGCTCTGCACGTCGAGGTGGTAGTAGCCGTCCGCCAGCAGTTGCGACTGCAGGACCAGGTGCACCGCGTTGTCGTCGTAGTTGAGGCTTGGCAGCCACAGGCCGAGGCTGGCGATGGCGGCCGCGCCCGCGAGCAGGATCGACCATGCCGGATGCGCGGCCGCGATCCCGCACAGATTCGCCGCCGCCGTCCGCGACATCTCGCGCAACGCGCGCCAGCGTACGACCACCAGCAGCAGGGCGACGGCGAGATAGACGCCGCGCCGATGGATCGGCAGCGGCAACGACCAGCCGACCACGGCGGCGATGCAGGCCATCCCGACCATCGCCGCGATGGCGATGCCGGATCGCCTTGCATCGCCGAAGCACGACGCGACCGCCAGCGCCGCGGCGGCCAGCAACACGGCCGCGCCCACCTGCGCCCAACCTGCGAACACGACGACGCCCGCCAGCGGCACGCAGGCCGCGAGCAGCGGCAGCATCGCCGCATGCCGCCAACCGCTGCGCGCCGCCAGCCACGCACAACCCGCGAGCCCCGCGAACACGACGAAGACCGCGGCGACCAGCCGGCGATAGTCGGCGTGGATGTTCGCGGCCAGGTCGTAACGCCATGCCGCGCACAGCACGATCGCCAACGGCAGCAAGGCCAGCGCGGCGAGCATGCGGCTGGCCCGCAGTTGCGTCGCATCTGCCGGGCCTGCGCTCATGCCGGCGCGCCGAGCAAGCCGGCCATGCCCGATCCCCAGTCGCTTTCGGCGAGCAGGCGCCCGGATACGCCGGCCGCCTGCGCCGCCTCCACATCGCTTGGGTTGTCGCCGATCAACAGCGAACGCGCCGGATCGATGCCGAACCGTTCGATGGCGGCCAGCAGCATCCCCGGCCGCGGCTTGCGGCATCCGCATTCGACGCGGTAATCGCCGACGCCGGCCTCGGGATGGTGCGGGCACCAATACGTGGCGAGCAGCGGCGTGCCGCGGCTCGCGAATTGCTCGTGCACCCACGCGGTGTAGTCGAGGAACGCGGCCGCGTCGTACAACCCGCGCCCGATCCCGGCCTGGTTGGTCACGACCACCGGCAGGTAGCCAAACCGATGCGCCTGCGCCACCAGCTCGAAGATGCCCGGCACCCAATCGGTGCGTTCGGGCGTGTGCACGTAGCCGTGGTTGCGGTTGAGCACGCCGTCGCGATCCAGGAACAGCGCCTTGCGCGGCGCCGGCTGCGCGGCGAGCAGTGCGGCCGCGGCGGGATCGAGGTAGGGCTGGCGCAGCGCGGGCATGGTCACGCGCGCGCGGCGAACATCGGCTGCGCCCGCGCGTAGTCCTCGGGCACGCCGATGTCGATGAAGCCGGAGGTCTCGGTGAATGCGGCGACCTCGCCGGCCCGCGCCCGCGGCTGCAGCACCTCGCGTTCGAACGAGAATGCCGTGCGCGCGGGCAATGCGGACAGCGCGGCCGCGCCGAGGAAATAACAGCCCGCGTTGATCCAGCCGGCGCCGGCCTCGCCTTTCTCGCGGAAATCGCGGGCGCGGCCATCGTCCACGTCGACCGCGCCGTAGCGCGCGACATCGTCGACCCGCGCCAGCGCGATCGCCATCGGCGTCGAAGCCGCGCGCGCGGCCGCCTCGAGCGCGACCGGCGGGTACTGCAGCCAGGTGTCGCCGTTCAACACATGCGCGCCGTCGCCCTGCAGCCGTTGCGCCGCCAACCGGATCGCGCCGCCGGTGCCCAGCGGTTCGGCCTCGACCGAATAGGCGATGTCCATGCCCTGCCAGCGCGCGCCGATGGCGCGTTCGATCGCCTCCGCCATGTAGCCGGTGGCGAGGATGCAGCGGCGCATGCCCGACAGCGCCAGCCGGTCCAGCAACCAGGCCAGGAACGGCCGGCCGGCGACCGGGGCCAGCGGCTTGGGCACGTCGTCGACGATGCCGCGCAGGCGGGTGCCGAACCCGCCGGCAAGGACGATGGCCTCGTCAGCCGGCATCGTGCGGGAACATGCGCGACTCGATCAGCGCGCACAGCAGGTGGCCGACGAATTCGTGGCCTTCCTGGATGCGCGGCGTCTCGTCCGAAGGCATGCGGAAGCAGATGTCGGCGAGCGGCGCCAGCTTGCCGCCGCCGCGGCCGGTGAAGCCGACCACGTGCACGCCGCGCGCGCGCGCCGCCTCCGCCGCGCGCAGGATGTTCGGCGAGTTGCCGGAGGTGGAGATGGCGACGAACACGTCGCCGGCCTGCCCCAGCGCCTCCAGCTGGCGGGCGAAGGTGTAGTCGTAGCCGTAGTCGTTGCCGATCGCGGTGAGGATGCTGCTGTCGGTGGTCAGCGCGATCGCCGCCAGCCCGGGGCGGTCGTAGTAGAAGCGGCTGACCAGTTCGCCGGCCCAGTGCTGCGCGTCCGCGGCGCTGCCGCCGTTGCCGGCGAACAGCAGCTTGCGGCCGCCCTGCAGGGCGCGCACGCACAGCTCCACCGCACGCTGCAGGTCCTGCTGCAGCGCGGCGTCGCCCGCCAGCGCCTGCATGTTGGCCAGCGCCTTGGCGAATTCGTTGTCGATGTAAGCCTTCATGGCACCTTCCAGGCCGTGGCCCCCTGCAGGGTGAAGTGCGCGTCGTACGGCGTGCCGCCGGCGGCGGCGAGCGCGCGCACCAGGCCGATGCGGTCGGCCGGGTCGCACAGGAAGATCATGAAGCCGCCGCCGCCCGCGCCGGAGACCTTGGTCGCGCGCGCGCCGTGCGCGCCGGCGACGGTCTCGATCTCCTCGATGCGCGGGTTGCTGATGCTCGCCGCGCTCTGTTTCTTCGCCAGCCAGCCGGCCTGCATGACCTCGGCCAGGCGGGCGAAGTCGCCGCGCAGCAGCGCTTCCTTCATGCGCCCGGCCTCGTCCTTGAGCCGGTGCATGGCATCGAGCGAGGCGGCATCGCCTTCGCTGATGTTGCGCGATTGTTCGTCGATGATCCTGGCCGAGGCGCGCGACACGCCGGTGAAGCACAGCACCAGGCTGGACTCCAGTTCGGCGTGGATCCAGTCCTTGATCCGCAGCGGGTTCACGATCACCCGGTCGCCGGCGTAGAACTCCATGAAGTTGAAGCCGCCGAACGCGGCCGCGTACTGGTCCTGCTTGCCGCCGGCCAGGCCGAGGTCGTTGCGCTCGACCGCATAGGCCAGGTGGGCGACCTCGTATTCGCCCAATGCCAAGCCGAAGTATTCGGCGAACGCGGTGACCAGCGCCACCACCATGGTCGAGGACGAACCCAGGCCGGAACCCGGGGGCGCATCGGAATGCGTGCGCACGCGGATCGCGGGCGCGCGGCCGCCGAGATGCTCGGCGACGATCCGCCGATACACGCCCTTGGCCAGTTGCAGCGGGCCGGCAGCGTCCGTCCGCTCCGCCATCGCCTCGCCGGGCGCGATCCGTTCGCCGGCGCCGGCGTCCTGCGCGAGGAAATGCACGAGGCCGTCCGGCGACGCATCGATGGTCGCGTAGGCGTACTTGTCGATGGTGACGTTCATCACCGAGCCGCCGTGCAGGTCGCAATACGGCGACACGTCGGTGCCGCCGCCGGCCAGGCCGAGCCGCAGCGGCGCGCGCGCGCGGACGATCATGCCGCCTGCCCCCGCACGCCGTAGATCGCGCGCCAGTAGGCCAGCATGTCGTCCAGCGTGCGCGCGAGCGCGAATTCCTGCTTCCAGCCGGTGGCGGCGACCAGCTTCGACGAATCGCCGAAGATCACCTTCTCGTCGCTGGGCCGGAGCAGTTCCGGATCGGTCTCGATCGAAAGCGGCACCCGCGACGACGCCTGCGCGGCCGCGACGATCTCGCGGATCTGGTAGGTGGTGGCGCCGCTGATGTTGTACACGCCGCCCGCTTCGCCATGCGCGGCGAGCAGTTCCAGCGCGCGGGCCAGATCGCGCACGTCGGTGATCGCGCGCCAGGTGTCCTGGTTGCCGACCTTGAGCGCCGGCGGCAGCAGCCCCGCTTCGATCCGCGCCACGCGCTGGGTGATGTCGGCGCAGACGTCGCCGGTCTTGCGCGGGCCGGTGGTGTTGAAGATCCGCGCGCAGACGCTGCGGATGCCGGCATTGGCGTGGTACTGCAGGGCCAGCAGCTCGGTCGCGACCTTGCTGACGCCGTACGGGTGCAAGGGCCGCATCGGGTGCGATTCCCGCACCGGGATGTCCTCCGCCGCGACTTCGCCGTACTGCGCGCTGGAACAGGCGACCACCACCACCGGGTCGAGGCCGGAGGCGCGGATCGCCTCGTACACGTTGGCGGTGCCGAGCACGTTGGTGTCCAGCGTTTCCAGCGGCGCCTGCCAGGACAGCGCCGGATAACTCTGCGCCGCCAGCAGGTACACGACATCCGGCCGCGAGCGGCGGATCGCTTCATCGACCTGCTCGCGATAGCGGATGTCGCAACGCAGCAGCCGGTCCTGGTACGGCGCCCAGTCGCGGGTGTCGATGGTGGCGTTGTAGTGCGTGCCCAGCACCGCGTGGCCGGCGCCGATGGCGCGCTCCATCAGGTAGCTGCCGACGAACCCGGTGGCGCCGAGGATCAGGACCTTCATGCTCATTCCTTTCGCTTGCCGCGCAGGCGCCGCCGGCGCGCATCGGCATCAGGATAACCGCGCGGATCGACATCCTCGCCCAGCACGCGCCAGAGCGCGTCCGCAGAATAGTTTTCGCGCGCATGCCGCTGCGCCGCGTGCGCGGCCGCCAGCCATGCCGCGTCGTCCTCCAGCAGGCGCAGCACCGCATCCGCGAATGCCTGCGGGGCGTCCTCCGCCGCCAGCCAGTCGCCGACCGTTTCCAGTCCCTGCTTGCCGATCGAGGTGGTGACGCAGGGCAGGCCGAAGCGCATCGCCTCGATCACCTTGCCCTTCATGCCGCCGCCGAAGCGCAACGGCGCGGCGGCCACGCGCGCCCGCGCATAGCGGCGCTGCAGTTCCTCGTCGCTGACGAAGCCGGTGACCTCCACCCGCTCGCCGGCCAGCGCCAGCACGTCGGCCGTCGGGTTCGAACCGACCAGCGACAACCGCGCCTCCGGCATGCGTTCCCACACCTTCGGCATGATCTCGCGCACCAGCCAGACGGCTGCGTCCACGTTCGGCGGATGCCCGAAGCCGGCCACGAACAGCAGGTCGCGGCGTTGCGCCAGGTTCGCCCACGGTGCATCGGGGAAGCTGTCGAACGCGTACACCGGGATCGTCGCTGCGCGCGCGCGGCCGTCGTGCGTGGACAGCCAGTCCTGCACGTGCGTGGTTTCCGCATCCGCCGGGTAGTAGACGACATCGACGCCCTTCCACACCCGTTCCTCCATCGCCTGCAACCGCGCCGATTCCTCCAGCAACGCCGGCTCAGCGGTCAGGGCGTGCTCGCTCAATGCGCGCAGGTGGTGGATGTCGTGCCCGTAATACAACAGCTTGGCATTGGTGTGGCGGCGCAGCGCATCGATGAACGGCAGCGAGACGTGCGGCCTGCTGAGCAGGACGTAATCGATCGCGCCACCGGCCTGCTCCAGCCAGCGCTCGAAGCCGTTGGCCCAGGCGTTGCCGTACATCACCTCGATCCCGGCGCGCTGCAGCCACGGCGTGTACACCGGGTCGCGCCACAGGTTCTCCGGCCAGAACTTGACCGACATCCCGTGCTGCCGGAACAGCTGCATGAACTGCCACATCGTGCGCGAACCGGCATCGCGGTCGGGCTGCGGTACGTAGTGGTCGACCACCAGCACGGTCTTGCGCAACTGCGAACGATCCCTGGCCAGGAACGGCATCTCCGCATTGGCGAAATGCCCGTACGCGAGGGTGTCCCGCCAGCGTTCGTGGAAGGTGCGCTGGTTCGCCACCTGGTAGGCCTTCACGCCCTGCCCGACGTCGGTGCCGTGGGAAACCCCTTCGTGGTGCACCACCACCGACGCCGGCTGGTAGCGCACCGCGAGCCCGGCCCGGCGCACGCGGAAGGCGAGGTCGGTGTCCTCGCAATAGGCCGGCGCGAAGACCTCATCGAAGCCGCCGAGTTCGCGGAACAAATGGGTCGGCAGCAGGATCGCCGCGCCGGAAATGTAATCCGCTTCCTTCGCGTAGCAGAACTCCGGCGCATCCGGATCCTGCAGGCGCCCGTAGTTCCACGCACTGGCGTCCGCCCACACGATGCCGCCGGCTTCCTGCAACCGGCCATCGGGATACACCAGCTTGGAACCGGCAAGGCCGGTGTCGGGGAATTCCCGGAACGTGTCGAGCAAGCCATCCAGCCAACCCGGCTGCACTTCGGTGTCGTTGTTGAGGAAGCAGACGTAGTCGCCGCGCGCCAACCCGAGCGCCTGGTTGCAGGAACGCAGGAAGCCAAGGTTTTCCGGATTCTCGTGGTAGCGCAGGCCGGGCACGTCGCGCAACGCGGCCATCGCCAGGTCGCCGGAGGCGTCTTCCAGCACCAGCACCTCGAAGCTGGCCGCGTCGCCGCAGGCCATGAGCGACCGCAGGCAGCGCGCGGTGTAGTCGGGCTTGCCCCAGGTGGGGATGACGATGCTCGCGCGCGGCGCATCCACGCGCGGGAAGGCGATGCCGGCGAACCAGGCGTCGGCGGCAGGCGCGTCCGGTGCTTGCGGCGAAGCGACGACATCCGCAGCCTGCGCAACGGCGGGTACCGGCATCAGCCACGAACGCGGACGCTGCGGCAACACGGGCTCGGCCGCGGTGCCGCGCAGTTTCGCCACCAGGTAGCGGAGCGGGCGCGCCAGTTTCCAGCTCGACGATGCAAGCAGGGCACGCGCTGCCTGCTCCACCTCGTCGGCGTACTGTTCCGATGCCAGCCGCGCCGCACGTTGCGCCGCGAGGTCGGAGGCGATCCTGTCCAGCTCCGCCTGCATCTCGGCGCGCATGCGCTCCCGTTCGTCCAGCGCGTCCTGCAGGCTTGCCGACAGGCCACGCGCTTCGTCGAGCGCACCCTGCAACGACGCCGCCCACGCCAGTTTGTCGAGGCGGTCTGCATCGACCCGTTGGTAGTCCTCGCGCAATCGCGCCAGTTCCGCATCCAGCGCCTGCGCCCATGCGTGCTTCTCGTCGCGATCCGCTTGCGAACCACGAAATGCCGCCTGCAGGGTTGCAAGCTCGCCTTCGAGCGCCTTCACCCACGCGAGCTTCTCGTCGCGATCCGCTTCCGATTGGCGGAATGCGTCCTGCAACGTTTCCTGTTCGCCTTCGAGTTTCTTCACCCAGGCCAGCTTGTCGTCGCGGTCGGCTTCCGACTTGCGGAATGCCGCCTGCAATGCCTCTTGCTCGCCTTCGAGCCTCTTCACCCAGGCCAGCTTGTCGTCGCGATCCGCTTCCGATTGGCGGAATGCGTCCTGCAATGCCGAGATCTCCGCCTGCAGCGCATGCGCCCAGGCCACGGTGTCTTCGTGTTCGTCGATGAGCGCACCATGGCGCAGGTGCAGGGCTTGCAGCTCGGCATCGATCGCGGCGCTCCAGCGGCCGCGGTCTTCGAGCTCCTGTCGCAGTTCGCCGGTCCGCACCATCGATGCGGCCAGGTCGGCGCGGGCACGCGCGAGCATGGCGGCAAGGCCCTCCACGACCCCGGTCGCCGGTCCGAGCCGTGCATCGAAGCCCGCCTGCATCATCGCCGGATCGATGCCGACGCCCCGGCCTGCGGCGTCCAGGTTCGCGCGCAACGGCTCCACCAGCGCATCCGCCGCGTCCGCGCCGCGCGCATGGTGGCGCAGTTGCGGCGACAGGAAACGATCGCATTCCGCTTCCACCCGCGCATCGCGATGCAGGCCCAGCTGCAACGCATGGTCGACGCCGTCGATCACCGTACGCCAGTCGTGCAGCAGCTCGCCGTAATGGACCAACCGCCGCGGCAGGCCCTCCGCGGCGTGCAGCGCATCCACCAGGTAGCGGCCCCACAGCAGGTTGCCGACTGCGAGCGGCAAGCCATCGCGTGCCTGCAGCGATGCGGCCACCTCGGCCGGGTCGCGCGTCACCAGCACGACGTTCGCCTCGATGCCCCGCTTCTCCATGGCCCGACGCCACAACGACGCGAACCGGCACAGCCGCGGATCCTTCACCGCCCAGAGCCGCTGCGTGGCGAACTCGCGCGCAATCAGCGCATCGATCGCCTCCAGCGCTTCGCGCGCCGGCTCGCCGTCTTGCCATTCCGGCGGCAACGGCCGCGGGTCATCCCAGGCCATGCCAAGCCGCGCCAGCAGGCGCTCGTGGATCGCGACCGCCGCGCTGTGTTCCCAGAACCCGCTGGGGTTGTCGCGCGCGGCCGGCATCAGGTCTTCGCCCAGCGCGGCGCCGTGCAGGTTGAGGATCCGGGTCAGCGCCGAGGTGCCGCTGCGGTGCATCCCGAGCACGAGCACGCCCCTGCGGCCGCCGCCCGATGCAGGTGCGCTGCGCGGCCCGGCCACGCGCTGGTCTCCACTCGTCTCAGGCATGTCGCTCAGCTTATGCGCTTATCGCGGACGCACCGTCGCGATCACGGATTCACCGGTACCGAAGGCGTGACCTGCACCGGCGCCTGCCCGGTCTGCGGCAGTTCGAGCAACTCGAAGCGTTGGCTGAGCGAACGAGTCAGCTCCTCGGCCTGGGTGTCGGTCTCGATGATGTAGGGCACGATCATCAGCACCAGCTCGGTCTTGCTCTTGCCCTGCTTCTGGGTCTTGAACAGGTTGCCAAGCAGCGGCACGTCCTTCAGGAACGGCACGCCACTGTTGCCGGCGGTGTTCCGCTGCGACATCAGGCCGGCGATCAGGATCGCGCTGCCGTCCTTCAGGCTGAGGCTGGTGCTGTAGGAGCGGTTGAAGATCGCCGGCGAATTGGCGATCGAATCCGCGCCGACCGGAAGCGCCTCGCTGACTTCCTGGCGCAATTCGATGTCGACACGGTCGTCGGAGTACACCACCGGCTTGATGTTGAGCAGGATGCCGGTCTTGCGGTACTGCACGGTCTGGATGATGCCGGAATTGCCGCCGGTGGAGATGTTGGTAGTCGCCTGCGAACTGACGGTCGGCACTTCGGTGCCCACGTCGAAGCTGGCTTCCTCGCCGCTCTTCACCATCACCCTCGGGGTGGACAGCACGCTGATCCGATCCTGGCTGGCCAACGCCTTCAGCGAGGCGCGCGCCTGGCCGCCGATGTCCAGGATATAGCTGAGCCCCGCGCCGCCGGTGCCGGTCGCCAGCGTGCCGGAACTGATGTTGCCGTTGAACTTGCCGAGGTCGCTGTTGCGCGCCAGCCAGGAAATGCCGAACTCCTGGTCGTTGGTCAGGGTCACTTCCGCCACCGTGACCTCCACCATCACCTGGCGTGGCGCACGATCCATCTGCTGGATCAACGGCAGGATGCGCCCCCAGTCGGTGGCCGAACCCTGGTAGATGATCGCGTTGCGCGGTTCGTCCAGCGACAACTTGCCGCGTGCCATATCGCCATCGCCGCCGGCCGGCGACGTCGCGGCGGCACCTGCAGCCGCCCCGACCTGGCTGCCGTCGATCGCATCGCGTGAAGGCCTCCGCGTATTGCTCGCCCCGTTCTGCACGCCGCTGATCGTCTGCACGATCTCCTTGGCCTGGGTGTTCTTCACCATGTAGTAGAACAAGCCGTCGCTGCCGGCGGTGGGATTCGGCTTGTCGATGCTGCGCGCCCACTCCACGGAGTGCTCCAGCACGCGGTCGTCGGCCGCGAACACCAGCACCGCATTCGCCGCCTCCAGCGGCAACACCAGGATCGCGGTACCGCTGGAGCCGCCCACCGTGTAGAGCGAAGCGCCGTAACCTTCCGCGCTCAGCACTTCGACCAGGCGCTTGGACAGTTCCGAAGCGGTGACGAAGGCGGGCTCCAGCCTGGCACTGACGCGGCCGCGCATCAGCGGGCGATCGAGCACACGGATCGCCTCGCCGGCCTGCCGCACCTGCTCCGGCTTGCCCATCAGGATCACCGCGTTGCGGCTGCCTTCCGCCTGGATAGTGAGTCCGCTGCCCTTGAATGCCACGCCCAGCAGGTTCACCACGTCGTTGGTACGCACCGATTGCAGGTCCACCAGTTGGAACACCGGGCGATGGCTGATCGGCACTTCCGGCAAGGCGCGTCCGCTCACGATCAGCGGGGAGGGGCCGGCGGAATCCTTGCCGCGGTTGAAGAACACCATGCCCGAGGTGTATTCGGTCGAAATGCCGTAGCTATGCAGCACCTGCACCGCCAACCGGTAGAAGTTCTGCGGCGATTGCGGCCCGGGCGTGCGCAGGGTGACCAGGTCCTGCGCCTTCGAAACCTGCGGGTCCATCTGGAAGCCGGCACCCAGGATCGAGCCGAAGAACTCGTTGATGAAGGCCGGCACCGGCATGCCTTCGATGTTCACATTGACCGGACCGCCCTTCAGCGGCGGCATGGCGTCGCCATTGATCCCGGCCACCAGGCTGTTGTTGCCACTGCCCGGAATGGTCGGCGTTCCGCTGCGCTGCATGTCCTGGCGTCCAGCCGGCGGCTGTCGCTCGAAGCCCTGCTCCCCGCCGTCCTGGTTGGGCAGGGGCAGCGGCGGCGGGACTTTCACGCGCGGCGTAGCGCAAGCACCGGCGAGCAATGCGGCGGCGACTGCGGTCAGGAATGGACGGAAGCTATTCATGCGATGGCGTTTCTTCGGAAATTCAGTGGGGGCGGCGCGCCGGAGGCGGCGCAGGCGAGGTAACGGGCGGTGGCGTGGGCGTACCCGATGGCGCCGCCGCCGGTTCGCCCTTCGCGCCGATGCAGGCGTCGGATTGGGCCTTGGGCAGCAGGTACAGCTTGCGCGCACGGCGGCAGCCGTCCTTCTCGTACCAGATGGTGTCGCGATTGGCGGCGACGAAAGTCGCGCCATCCGGCAGCGCGCCGCCCAGCGTGACCCATGTCGTCTCCCGCTTGCCCGGCAAGGTCACTGCCGCCCGGATAGACGGCCGGGTCACGATGCCGCTCAGGCTCCAGCCGGCGACCTGCTGGCCTCGCTCCCCGGGTTGCTTGACTTCGCCCCAGAAAGGCGCCCGGCGCAGGGCCTGGTATTTCGCCTCGTCGAAGCGCTTGACCGAGGCGGGCGTGGGCAGCGTCCACTTCGCCTCGTCCGCTTTCGACTGGGATGCCGCGCGAATCGGCAGGAACAGGCCGATGGTGATCCCGACCAGCGCGCCGGCGCAGGCCACCGCCAGCCACGGATGCGCACGCAGGCGCTCAGCGAGCTGCACGCGGGCCTCCTTGCGCGGCATTGCCGACCCGGTAGTACGCGACGACGGTCAGGGTGACGTTGGGTTGCCCTTGGGCGAAACCGAGCAGGAAATCGTCGATCACCACCAGGCGATCGGAACTTTCGATACGGCGCAGGATTTCCAGCAACTGCGCTTGCCCCACCTGGCCGCGGATCGTCACCGGGATCCGCCACAACCCGGGCTGCGCCCGTACCTGCAACGGCGGCCTGGAATCGCTCGAGAGCTTCGGCCCGAACGCATTGAGCACTTGCCGGATCATGGTCTGCACTTCCGCCTGCGCCAAGCCGATCGTGTTGGCCCGCGGGATCTCGGCCTGCAAGGATTTCTGAAGGTTGCGGGCGGCTTCGGCGCGCACCGCCCATTGTTCCTGCCCGGCAAGCGCGGACATCTTGTACAGCTGCAACGTGCGCTGCTGGTATTGCTCGTGCAGGTCGCGCCGCCAATCCACCAGGACCAGCAACAGGTACACCAGCGCGATCGCGCCGACGATGGCCACGCCCCAGCGCAAGCGCGGGTTGGTCTGCCATTCCTCGCGCGCCTGCTTCAGGCGCGCGGATTCGCGCGCGCTCATCGACGCCCGCCCTGGATCGGCGCGCGCACGACCTTGGCCTTGATCGCCACGGTGTCGCGCGCCCTGCCGATTTCCGCGGTGACCTCGGTGAAGCGCTTCGAGTTCTCCAGCGCAGTCACGATCGCGCGCGGGTCGCCGTTCGGCATCCGCGCGGTCACCTGCAAGGTTTCCGCATCGGGCATCTTCCATTCCTGCAATTGCCACTGCCCGGGAATCAAGCCACCGACCAGGGCCATCAATTCGACCTGACCTGCCGGCGGCCGCAAGGCGAGTTCGGCTTCGACCGCCGCGCGCCCCTTCAGGGCCTGGTCGCGTGCGTCGATGATCCGGCCCAAGGCCTGTTCCTGAGCCGCGATCTGGCGGTCGACCTGCCAGATCGACACCTTGAGCGCCAGCGCGCCCACCAGCAGCGCGGTCAATGCCGCCACGCCCATGCCCAGCAGGGCCAACAGCACTTTCTGTCGGTGCTGCCCGATCGATTCTGCCACGCCCTGGCCACGTGGCGCGCTCCAGGCGCGCTCGGCCAAGGGGTACGGCAACTGTTCCGGCGGCATCTCGGCAGGCTGCAGGCCAGCCCCGCGCCTGAATTCGTTCCAGTCCTGCAACGCCGGCACGTCCGGCCACCAGTGCGAAGACACCATCACGTTGTCGCGCCAGACCCGCCCCTCGAGTCCGGTATCCAGCACCACCAGCTCCTGGCCTTCCGCCTGCGGCTGCCCGCGGAACAGGGATTCGGGGACGATGCGCCTTGGCGCGGCGGCGGACTGGCCGTCTTCGCCCTCCAGCGCGCGCGCGCGCGACCACGCCCACACCATCGCGCGATCGCCCACCCATTCCACGTGCGACTGCGGATCCGCGAACGGCGACCAGCGCGCGACCGCCATGTCCACGAAGCCGCGACGCTTGCGCGCCGGCACGGCACCGCCATCGAGCACGGTATAGGCGCAGAAAGCGCGGGCAAGCACCCATTCCTGACCGTTGCCGCCCTCGGCGAGCTGCTGCAGCCCGTCAGTCCCGCGCAGCCACCGGCTTGGCGAAAAGCCGCGAGCGAACCGGGTACGCAACGGAATCCGAAGCGGGGGCTTGGGATTGGATGAGCTCATAGTCCTCACGCCAGGGGCGACCCCCGTTCTCGATCGGGGTCAGGGTCCAGTGCACCAGTCCCACCTGTCCCCCATGCGAAGGCCACAGCTTCAGAGTGCCGGACATGGCAGGATACACAGCGATCGGCGCTTCTGCCGATTTTTGCAGGCCGAGGAACTCGAAAAACGCCACCTCAGTCAGGAATGGTTGCGTTTTCCTGAAGGCCACCACGCGCGCCGCCATGTCCTCGTCGAGCCCATCGATGGTGCGCAGCACGCGCGGCGGCGCGGTGTTCACGTTCACCACGGCGACGTTGTCGCTGGAGATGGTGTCGCTGATTTCCGCGGGCGACAGGAAGCCAAGCGCCTCTGTCCATCCCATCACCCGCATCAATTCCATCGGCGTCGCCAGCGGGCGGTTGGTGGGTGGGCGCAGCCCCGCCTTGCGGTAACCGTCCGCCTCGGCGCTGTTGAGCCGGTACAGGTCGTCCTTGTCCTGGTAATCCAGCAAGCGGTTGATCAGGACTTCCGCCGGCAGGCCTCCCGCACGCTTGCCTTGGTCAAGCAGGCGCTTGAGCATCCATGGCGGGTTCCAGTTGACCCCGAACAGGCCGTAGTCGTCCTGGATCGCGAAGCGGGTATCGCCGAGGCCGCGGTAGTTGCGCGCATCCAATGCGATCTCGTTGCCGATCGGCAGGCTGGATTCGAGATCCGCGTCCGACTGGATCTCGCGCACGCCATCGCTGCCGAACGAGACCAGCTTGTCCACGGTCAGCCCGCCCACGGTCATCCGCTGGGTACTGAGCAGGTACAGCACGTTCGCCCGCGTGCTGGCCATGTCCACCGCATCCTGCATGCGCTGCGCACGCTGCTGCGACTGTTCGGCCAGACGGGCAGTGGTCGCGGCGATGCCGCCGGCAAGCAGCGACAGCACCACCAGCATCGCCAGCACCAGCACCAGCACGAACCCGCGCGAGCGCCCGCTCATTTGAGTTCCTCGTCGCCGTAGAACCGTACCGGCGGCTTCAGCGGCCCCAGCACGGCCGCAGCCTGCATGCGCTCGCGCCCACGATCCGTCCGCGTCAGCACCACCACCGCAGGCAAGGTGGGCCCGGCATCCTGCAGGCCGCGTTCCGGCGGCCAGGTCGGGGACGCCTTGCCCGCCTCGTCGAGATACGTGAAGCCCGCGACATCGGCTTGCGCCAGGCGGAATCGCCAGCGTTCGACCCCGTCTTCGGAATAGGCGATGGCGGTCCTGTCGCCAGACTGCACGATCGACCACTCCACCTCGGTCGGACTTCCCTCCGCCGCGTACAGCGGGTTCAGGCTGGTGCCGCGGAAGCGCGTGCGCTCGCCGGCGAACCGCAAGCCTTCGGCGATGAACAGGCCGTGCACGCTGTCGCGGAACCAGTCATGGAACAAGGCCTGGCGATCGATGATGCCGGCCTGCCCCTGCACGCGCTCGCGGGCGATGCGATAGCTGCCGAGCATCTGGAACATCAGCATGGTCGCGAACGACACCAGCATCAGGGTGACCAGCATTTCCATCAGGGTGAAGCCGCCGGATCGCCGCCTGCTCATAAGTCGTCCATCGTGCGCACCTGCTTCCAGCCGACCTGGCGGACATGGAATGCATGCAGCTCCCGGCCATCGCGGGTGGCCCGCACCTCGAGGTCGTACAACCCGACCATGAAGATGCTGGGCCCGCCGGACTGGTCCACGCCGGTCTTGGGCGGCTCCACCGGCGTGCTGGTCCAGGTCACGACGAAGTCGCCCACCTTGCGCTGGCCGGTCGGGGTTTCCATCGGATTGCTGCGGCGGATCAGGTCGAGCGTGGAATCCATCGCCACTTCGAGTTGCTGGCGATCGCGGATGCGGTTGAGGGTGATCACGTTGGTCGACAGCCACCCGTACAACGCGAACGCGCCGAGGCTGAACACCACCAGCGCGACGATGGCTTCCAGCAGCGTGAAGCCGCGCACGCCGCGGCGCGATGCCGGCCTGGTCGAACGGTGCATCACGGGCGCAGGATCGGGTCGCAGAACGGCGCAGCCACCACGATCGTGCGGCTGCCGTAGCTGTTGCCGATGCTGACCTGCCCCCCCAAGCAGACGCCGTTGGCGTTCACTTTCCACGGCGTCGGCACGCTGAGCGTCCAGCCGCTGGCGATGCGCAACGGCGCATCCTTCGACTTCAATGCGCCATCGCTGAGCACGATCGCCCTGCCGCTGGCCCGCGCATTGCCGGGGAGGGCACGGATCTGGTCGAGCAGCGAATCCAGTTCGGCCCGGCGGCGCCAGCTATCGATGCCGCGCAGGGCCGATGGCGCAACCAGCGCGGTGGCAAGGCCGAGGATGGCCAGCACCACGATCATCTCTAGCAGCGTGAAGCCGCGGTGCCGCATATGCGAGCGGCGTCAGTTGGCAGGTGCGGCGGAATTCGCGGCATCAGCCGTGCCGCCATCGGGCAGGTGGCCAAGGTCGGCATTTTGACCCTCGCCGCCCGGCACGCCGTCGGCACCCCAGGAGTACAGCGTGTACGGCTGGGTGCCACTGGGTTGCGGGGAATACTGGTACGGATGCCCCCACGGATCGTTCGGCACCGCTTCATCCAGGTAGGGGCCAGCCCACCCGTTGAGGTCGCCGGCGGGCTTGGTGGTCAACAGGGCCAGGCCTTCGGCTTCGGTCGGCCAGCGGCTGATGTCCAGGCGCATCGTCTGCAACGCGCCGCCGAGCATCTTGATCTGGGTACCCGCGGTCTGCACCTTGGCCTTGTCGGCCTGGCCGAACAGGCGCGGACCGACCAGGCCCATGATCAGGCCGATGATGACCAGTACCACGATCATCTCGAGCAGGGTGAAGCCGGCTTGGCGCGGAATGGCGCGCGGAACGGCGGGAATGCGGCGACGTTGCATCGTTGGTGCCCCTGAAATGGTTGCGTTGCGAGCTGTGCGTGCGACTAGACGGCGAGGTCGTTGGCGCTGGTGATCGCAAGGATCACGCCGAGGATGATGGTGCCGATCATGCTGCCGATCACCAGGATGGCGATCGGCTCCAGCAGGATCAGCACGCGCTTCATGCGGTTGCGCCCCGCCTCTTCATACAGCCGCGCCAATGAATCCAGCATGGATGCCAGCTTGCCGGAACGCTCGCCGACCCGGACCAGGTTGTAGCCGGTGGCGGTCAGCGCGTCGTGGTCCTCCAGCGCATCGGCGAGCGAGGAACCACCGCGCACCGCACGGGTGACCTCGCCCATGCGCGCACGGCGTTGCGGCAGTTGCAGGCCGGACTGCGCCAGCTCGAGCCCGCGCATCAACGGCACCTTGTTGCCGAGCAGCGCACCCAGCACCTTGGCCCAGCGCGCGGTGTCGGCCTCGACCAGCCACGGCCCGACCACCGGCCAGCCCGACAGCGTGTCCAGCGCCTGCGCGCGCAGCTCCGGCTTGCGCAGCGCCCAGGTCGCGGCGGCCGCGACCGCGCCGACCATCAACAGCAGCAGCCAGAAGTGTTCGCGCGTCCAGGTACCGAACGCGAGCACCACCCACGCCAGCAACGGCAGGTCCTTGGCCTGCTGCAGCAGCGAGGCGAACTTCGGCACCACGAAGATGAACATGATCGCCACCGCGGCGACGCCGGCAACCACCAGTACCGCCGGATAGATCAGCGCATTGCGCATTTCGTTGCGCAATTGCTGTTCGTATTCCATCTGCACGCCCGCATCGTGCAGTGCCTTGCCGAGCTCGCCGGTGAGTTCACCGGCGCGCGCGAGTTGCACCACGTATTCGGGCAAGGGCAAGCCGCACTTCGCCAGCGTGGCGGAGAACGCCTGGCCACGCTGCAGGTCGCGCGACATGCCGGCGAACGCAGCGACGATGCGCGGGTGATGCGCACCCAGCGCCTGGCTGCCGACCGCGTCGGCGATCGACACGCCTGAAGTCAGCATCGTCGCCAGTTCCTGCAGCGCGAGGATCACGTCGGCGCTGCGCAGGCGGCCGCGACGCTCCTTGCCGCCGCCGGCTTCGCCGGAACGCACCTCGATCACGGACAGGCCACGCCGCTCCAGCGCGCGCGCGGCCTCGCGTTCGTTGTTGGCGCGGAGCATGCCTTCCAGGCTGATGCCCTCGGCGTTCAAGGCTTGATAGTGGTAACGGGGCATGCGGAACTCAGCTGCCGGCGACGCGCAGCACTTCCTCCACCGTGGTCAGTCCCTGCCACGCCTTCAGCAGGCCGTCGTCGCGCAGGAAGCGATGGCCTTCGTCGCGCGCCAGCTTCTTCATGTCGTTGACGCTGGCGCCGCTGACGATCAGGTGCTGCATCGCCTCCGTCACCGGCACCATTTCGTAGATGCCGAGGCGGCCGCGATAACCGGTGTTCATGCAGTGCGCGCAGCCCACCGCTTCCATCCAGCGCGGCGCCATGCCCGGCAACACCTTGTGCGCGAACACCGCGGCCTCGGCCTCGATCTGCGCCGGCACCGCGTGCGGACGCGCGCATTGCGTGCACAGCCGGCGCACCAGGCGCTGCGCCTGCACTGCGCGGATCGGGGTGGCGACGAGGAAGGGCTCCACGCCCATGTCGATCAGGCGGGTGAACGCGCTGATCGCATCGTTGGTATGCAGCGTGCTCAATACAAGGTGGCCGGTGAGCGCGGCCTGCACCGCGATTTCCGCGGTCTCGAGGTCGCGGATTTCGCCGATCATGATCACGTCCGGATCCTGGCGCAGGATCGAACGCAGCGCGTTGGCGAAGGTCAGGCCGATGTCCGGGTGGGCCTGGATCTGGGTGATCGCCGGCAACTGGAATTCGACCGGATCCTCGACCGTGATGATCTTCTTCAAGCCGTCGTTGGCCGCGGCCAGCGATGCATACAAGGTCGTGGATTTACCGGAACCGGTCGGACCGGTGACCAGCACGATGCCGTTCGCCTCCGCGGTCCATTCCTTCATCATCGCCAGGTGGTCGGACTCGAAGCCGAGCTTCTCGAGGCCGAGCTCCTTGCGCTCCTTCGGCAGCAGGCGCATCACGATCGATTCGCCATGCACGCCCGGCAGCGCGGACACACGGATATCCATTTCCTGGCCGCCGACGCGCGTCGACAAACGGCCGTCCTGCGGCAGGCGGCGTTCGGCGATGTCCATGCCGGAGATCAGCTTGAGGCGCGAGGCCACCGCGTCGAAACGGTCGCGCGGCAATTGCAGGCGGGTGTGCAGCACGCCGTCGATGCGGAAGCGCACCGCGAAGATGCGCTCCTCGGGTTCCAGGTGGATGTCGGAGGCGCGCTGCTCGACCGCCTGCGCCATCAGGTTGCTGACCAGTTCGACGACCGGCGCCTCCTCGGCCATCGCGCGCAGCTGCTGCTCGTCGCCGCCACCCCATTCGTCGGCACGTGCGTGGTGGGCGAGCCCGTCCAGCATGCGCTCCAGGTCCTGCGCGCGGCACAGGCACCAATGTATCCGGCGCCCCGGGTAGGCATGCCGCATCGCCTCGCGCAAGGCCGGCAACAGCGGGTCGCGCGCGGCGCAGAACAGGTCGCTGCCTTCGCCCGGCCACACGAGGACCTGTTGATCCAGCAACCAATCGATCCCCGCAGGCGCCTGCACCGCAGTGAGGCGCGCCATGTCTTCGTCCGGGGCGGGCACCTCGAAGCCCATTACCGGCAGGCCAAGCTGGCGGCTGAGCACTTGCAGCAGGTTGTCCTCGCTGACCGCACCGATCCGCATCAGCACACTGCCGATGCGCCCGCCGATCTTCTGCTGCAGGGCCAGCCCGCGCTCGAGGTCGGCGGCGCCGACCAGCCCGGCATCGAGCAACAGCTCGCCCAGCAGGCGGTCGCGCGGGGCGGCCCGCAATGCGGCGTCAGAGGACATCTGCGAATCCTTTCTTGAGCTTGGAGAACGCCCACAGGCCGAACAGGTACACGGCCATGGCGACCAGCGAATACTGCGCCAGAACGTCCCATTGCGGCCACTGCGCCTCGAACAGCGCGCGTCGCGCCTGCTCGACCGGGATCGTGATCGGATTGACCGCCAGCCAGGGCTGGGCGGCAACGGGCATGGCCTGGCGCGGATAGAACACCGGGCCCAGGAACATCGTCATCATCACCAGCGGCCCGACCAGCTGGGCCAGGTCGCGCAGGTAGACCCCCAGCGCGGCGATCAACCACGCCAGCCCGAGCAGCAACAGCGCATACGGCAACAGGATCGCCGGCAGGGCCAGCAACGACCACGACAGGCCGGTCCCCAGCACGCCATTGAGCACGATGAGCACCAGCAGGGCCATCGCGGTATGGAACAGCGCCGTGAGCAGGCTGACCCAGCCCAGCGCTTCCAGCGGGAACACCACCTTGGTGACGTAGTTCGGCTGGCTGGTAACTAGCGTCGGCGCGCGCGACAGCACCTCCGCCAGCAGGCCATGCACCACCATGCCGGCCAGCAGGCGCAAGGCGAACATGCCGATGCCCTGTTCCTGAGCCCCTGGCCAGCGGGTCGGGGCGATCACCCCGAACACCAGGGTGTAGACACCCAGCATCAGCAAAGGAGTCAGCAGGGGCCAGAGCGACCCCAGCAGGGAACCGCGGTAGCGCCCACTGATCTCCCGCCAGGCCAGGATGCGGATCAGGGCCTCATGCCGCCAGGGGTGGGCAAGGGTGGTCAGCACGTCAGGCGGGGCTCCGGATCGGCGGCAGGCTGGCGGCGACAGACGGACGGATGGCAAGATCCGATCCCCGCCAATGGGGTGCGCAGTCTAGCGGTTCCGTGCCAAGCCTCGGCAGTTCGAAGCTGAATGGGTTCCAACCTGACGTAACGCGTCAACTGCATCCGCTTGGGGCAGGATATGACGCGACTTTCGCTCAGTCTTCCAAGCCATTCACAACGCAGGGATTGACGGTACCTTAACCTTGCGTTAGCGTCCGCACCGCAACTTGATCAACCAGGGGAGTAGGGGGAACTGCGTCTGGCCGACGGTCGGCGCCTGATCCGTTTGAAATTCCAAGACTGCAACACCTGGAAGAAGCCGGTTGCTGGGGGCCCTGCCTCCTGGTACCGGGCTAGGGCCTGCAATCGGAGCAAGTTGCGTCATTCCGCTTTACCAACTGACAGGAGTTAGTTAGACATGTCTAGCATGAAGAAGAACGTCCTCGCCGTTGCCCTGGTGGCCGGCTTGGGCTTGGCCGGCGGCGCTGCGGCCTACAACTACGGTACGTTGAAGCAGATCAACGGCGTTTCTGCGCCTGACGACACCGGCACCAACACCGCCAACTCGATCGCGGTGCAGGCCGACCTGGATACGGCGGAAGTCGTTTCCTACGAAATGCTGGTTGCGACCAACTACAACTGGACGATGACCGAAGACCTGGTGTTCGACATCCAGCTCCCGGACAACGCCGTGCAGGTCACCACCGGCTTCACCGTTCGCGTCAAGCTGAACCGCAACAACTGCGTCGACAACCCGAACGTGCAGTACCCGAGCGGCGCCAACATCTGCTCGGACACCACCGACGGCGCCCTGTTCTCCACCACCGCGCCGAACCCGGCTGACCTGATCCTGGATCCGTCCCTGGTCGGTTTCTGGACCGTGGTGTTCGACGGCTACTACGACGGCGGCCGTACCGCTTCGTTCCGCCTCAGCCCGCTGCTGCTCAACCCGCCGAATCCGGGTCCGGGCATCCTGCTGCGCTGGCGCAACGCGCGCCTGACCAGCCTGAACGAGTTCGCGCAGGCGGCCTACAACGGCGGCACCGGCAAGGTTGACGCCGAATTCTGGATGGTCAACGCCACCAACGACAGCCGCTTCGCCGGCTCGACCAAGAACCAGCGCATCCTGCAGAGCACCCGCGCCGTCAATGCCTGCGCCACCCCGAACGGTTCGGAAGTGGACAAGTACATCGATGTGGCCGACGACTTCAACGAAGTCCAGATGCCGAAGACCCGCTTCAGCTGGGACGGCCGCCTGGGTTCGGCGGTGGATTCCTCGGGCGGCAGCGTGCAGAGCCCGGACGACTACAACTCGCAGGTCATCGACCTGGGCGACGTGACCCTGGGCGACAACAGCGTGGCCAGCTTCCAGTTCTGGGGCGCGGGCAACCTGCAGAACGGCGTGGCCGACGTGTTCAAGACCGTGATCGACGCCCAGGGCAGCAACGACTGGAATGCGTTCGACAACATCGGCAACAACGACGACGTCTATCTGGTCGACGGCACCTGCGCCAGCGGCACCATTGTGGACCAGGGCACGATCAGCGGCACCACCGTGACCTTCATCTACAACGCCGACCAGGCCGGCATGATCAACGGTCCGAATGCCACCGGCACCGGCACCCAGAACCTGACCGTCTGCGGCTTCGTGGATGAAGACATCGTCATCGACGACCACAACAACCACGTCACCACCACGTTCTACCGTTCGGGCATGTACCCGGCCAGTGGTTCCGCTCCGGGTGATGCGACCGACAACTACCCGACCAACGGTATCGCCAACGGCGTGGGCTCCAAGACCTACACCGACCCGGATGCCGGCGGCAACCACTGCGACCTGCTGCCGCTGCGTTACAACGGCTCGACGATGGAAATCTTCACCATCAACCCGGGCAGCAACACCACCCAGCGCAGCTTCATCCGCCTGACCAACCGCAGCGCCACCGACGGTTACGTCTCGCTGGAAGGCATCGACAACGCCGGCGTTCACGGCGCGTCGCAGGTTCGCGTGTGGGTTGAAGCTGGCAAGTCCGTGCAGCTGGATGCCGCCGACCTCGAGAACGGCACCAACGGCGCTGTCGGCGCTTGGGGTGCTCCGACCGATGGCAAGTGGCGTGCGATTGTGACCGCCGAGTTCCCGGGCCTGGTCGCCACCAGCCTGGTCAACAGCGCCCTGCCGCGCGTCCTGACCAATATCACCGACAGCGATACCCGCGGCGAGCAGATCGACCGCGACTTCGCCGAAGGCACCTGGGGCAACGAAGCTGGTCAGCGTCCGTCCGACTTCGTCCAGGAATACGAGCCTGACTTCCGCGGTGACGGCAACTGGACCGGCGAACCGGGCGGTCCGGACGCCAATGACGGCCCGGCCGGTGGCACCACCGACGAGTGCGGCAACCCGGGTATGGACGGCAGCCTGCCGACCAACTGCGTCTACCCGCAGCCGTAAGCGTTAAGCAACACCTGCTGTATTGACGGGCGGCCTCCGGGCCGCCCGTTTTTTTTTGGTCGTGCCCTGCACCGCGGGACGTACAATGCGCGCCACGCCTGATCGCGCATGCATTCGATGCCCGCTGCCCATATCGCCGCCGATGAACACCCCGCCATCCGGGTGGCCGGCGTCAGCAAGGTCTTCCGCACCTGGGCCAGCCCTTCGCAACGGTTGATCGTGCCCCTGCTGCACCGCGTGGGCTCGCTGCTGGCGCGGCCGCTGCCGCGCGTGGCCGCACGCCTGCACGCATCGGCGCACCGGCGCATCCACATCCATGAAGCCCTGCACGACATCAGCTTCGAGCTGCGCCGCGGCGAAGCGCTGGGCATCGTCGGGCTCAACGGCAGCGGCAAGAGCACCCTGCTGCAGATCATCGCAGGCGTGCTCCCGCCCACGTCGGGCACCGTCGATACCCATGGCCGCATCGCTGCGCTGCTGGAACTCGGCTCCGGGTTCAACACGGAACTGACCGGCCGCGAGAACATCTACATCAACGGCGCGATCCTCGGCCTGGAACGGACCCGCATCGACGCGATCATCGGCGACATCATCGCCTTCGCCGACATCGGCGATTACATCGAACAGCCGGTCAAGACCTACAGTTCGGGCATGGCCGTGCGCCTGGCCTTCTCGGTGCAGGTGCATGTCGACCCGGACATCCTGATCGTGGACGAGGCGCTGGCGGTCGGCGACGCCGCCTTCCAGGCCAAGGCGATGACCCGCATCCAGCAGATCCTGGCGCGCGGCACCACCCTGCTCTTCGTCGGCCACGACCTCAACGCGCTGCGCGCGTTCTGCCAGCGCGGGATCCTGCTCGAGAACGGCCGCATGGCGATGCTGGGCGCACCCGAGGAAGTGATCGAGGAATACCTGTTCCGCGTGCATGCGAAAGCCACGCAGGAAGGCCAGCCCAAGCCGATCCGCATCGCCGAAGGCTTCCGCAGCGAGGATGGCGGCGTGCTTGGGCTGGCCTTCCCCGGCGGCGCGCGCCACCTCGCGCTCAACTACGGCGACGCGGTCGAAATCGACGCGGACCTCGAACTGCGTGCGGCGCTGGCGGATGCCGCCTGCATCGTCGACATCCTCGACGAACGCGGCGTGCCGCTGAGCGGGCGTCGCATCCGCCTGCCCGACGGCAACGACGGCGCGCAACACCTGCGGCTGCGCATCGCGTTCCGCGCCGAGCTGGCGCGCGGCATCTATCGGGTGCGGGCGCGGCTGGTGCAGGCGCCGGATCGGCACCAGCACCATCGTCGCGTGCTGTGCCGCTACGAGTCCGACCTGTCGTTCGAGGTGGTGGAAAATTCCATCGAACGCTTCAGCGGCCTGTTCCCGTTGCCCGCCGACGTCGTCGTGCAGCGACTGGCCAGCGATGACGACCGCAGCTGAGCCGCTGGTCCGCTTCCTGGTCGGCGGCGTGCAGAAAGCCGGCACCAGCGCGCTGGCGCAGTACCTGGGCTTGCACCCGCGTCTGCGCCTGCCGACCGGCAAGGAAGCACACGTGTTCGACGCGCCGGATTTCGACGAACGCTGGACGCCGGCGCAGCTCGACCAGCGCTACGCGGGCCACTTCGACGGACACGATGATGCGGGCGCCCTGCATGGCGACGCCACGCCGTTCTACCTGGTCCACCCGCGCGTGGTCGCACGCATCGCCCGCTACAACCCGGCAATGCGCTGGATCGTGCTGCTGCGCGACCCGGTCGAGCGCGCGCTGTCGCAGTTCCACATGGAGCGCCAGCGCGGCAAGGAGCACTGGCCGCTATGGCCGGCCCTGCTGCTGGAACGCTGGCGGTTGCGCGGGCATGCGGAGGATTTCTCGCGCGAATCGCCGTTGCGCCGGCACGGCTATCGCCTGCGCGGCGACTACGCTCGCCAGCTCGACGCGTTGCATGCGCACTTTCCGCGCGAGCAGGTGCTGCTGCTGTCCAACCGGGAGCTTCGCGACGACCCGACCGGCACCCTGCGCAAGGCCTGCGCGTTCCTGCGGATCGAACCGGTCGATGGCGAACTACGCGCGCAAACGGTGTTCGCCGGCGACTATTCCCCGATACCGCGCGATGGCCCGAGCGCGCGCCTGCTGCGCTGGCTGATGCGCAATGAACTGCGCGACATGCGCGAGCGTTACGGCATCCGCTACGACGCTTGAAACAGCGGGGTCAGGCCAGCGCCTGCGCCACGTCCGCACGCAGATCATCGAGTGCTTCGATGCCCACGCTCAGGCGCACGAGTTCATCGCCGATGCCGAGTTCGGCGCGGCGCGCCGGCGGGATCGAGGCATGGGTCATCACCGCGGGATGGTTGACCAGCGATTCCACGCCGCCGAGCGATTCGGCCAGGGTGAACAGCTCGAGTCGCTCGCAGAAGCGCCTGGCAGCCTCATACCCGCCCTGCAGGCGGATCGACAGCATGCCGCCGAAGCCATCCATCTGCTTCGCCGCCAGCGCGTGGTGCGGATGCGAGGCCAGGCCCGGGTAGATCACCTCGGCCACTCCGTCGTGGCCTTGCAGCCATTCGGCCAGCGCCTGTGCATTCTCGCAATGCGCCTTCATCCGCAGGTGCAATGTCTTAAGACCGCGCAGGGCGAGGAAGCTGTCGAACGGGCCCTGCACCGCCCCGACCGAGTTCTGCAGGAACGCGAGCTGTTCCCCGAGTTCGTCGTTGGCGCCGACCACCAGCATGCCGCCGACCATGTCGGAATGGCCGTTGAGATATTTTGTGGCCGAATGCATGACGATGTCGGCGCCGTGCTCGAGCGGGCGCTGCAGGATCGGCGAGGCGAAGGTGTTGTCGACCGCGACCAGCAGGCCATGCTGCTTCGCGATGGCGGCGATCGCGGCGATGTCGACGATCTTCAGCAACGGGTTGGTCGGGGTTTCGATCCAGACCAGCCTGGTCTTCGGCGTGATCGCGGCTTCGAACTGCGCCGGATCGGTGAGGTCGACGAACGAGAACGACAGTCCCGCGCTGCGCTTGCGCACGCGCTCGAACAGGCGGTAGCTGCCGCCGTAGAGGTCGTCCATCGCGATCACGTGGTCGCCGCTGTCGAGCAATTCCAGCAGGGTCGAGGTCGCGGCCAGCCCCGATGCAAAGGCGAAACCGCGACTGCCGCCTTCCAGCGCGGCGATGCAGCGCTCGTAGGCGAAGCGCGTGGGGTTATGGGTGCGCGAGTATTCGAAGCCCTGGTGCACGCCTGGGCTGGACTGCGCATAGGTGCTGGTGGCGTAGATCGGCGGCATCACCGCGCCGGTGGTCGGATCGGGCGATTGGCCACCGTGGATAGCCAGGGTACCGAGGCCGAGGTCGTCGCGCTTGCTGGTCATGGGAAGAATCTTCGTGGAAGTGAAAGTGGAATCGCACGCCAGCGGGAGTACTCGAGCGCGAGCCCGCCGCCGGGGAGACGCCAACAAAGCGAGTATCGGGGAGCGACTTGGCGTCTCCCCGGCGGCGGGCTCGCGCATGCGATCATCGCCACGGATGCATCCTCACTGCACGCGGCGGCGCAGGAAATTGAGCAGGTCGATGCGGGTGATCAGGCCGAGGAACTTCTCGCCGTCCATCACGATGGCGACGTGGCCGCGGTCGAACACCGGCAGCAGCGATTCGATCGGCGCGCGCACGTCGACCTTGTCCAGCTTGCTGACCATCGCGGTCGAAACCGGATCGCGGAAACGCGCCTCGTCGCCGTATACGTGCAGCAGCACGTCGGACTCGTCGACGATGCCGATGATCCTGTCGCCGTCCATCACCGGCAGCTGCGAGACGTCGTACAGCTTCATGCGCTGCCACGCGGTGACCAGCAGATCGTTCGCACCGACCACCACCGTATCGCGCGCGGCGAACGGGCGCAGGATCAGGTCGCGCAGGTCGCCGTGCTGGTCGCGCTCCAGGAAGCCGTTGTCGAGCATCCAGTAGTCGTTGTACATCTTCGACAGGTACTTGTTGCCGGTGTCGCAGACGAAGGTAAGCACGGTCTTCGGCTCGGTCTGCGCGCGGCAGTACTTCAGCGCGGCGGCAAGCAGGGTGCCGGTGGAGGAACCGCCGAGGATGCCCTCCTTCTCCAGCAGCTCGCGCGCGGTCAGGAAGCTTTCCTTGTCGGTGATCGCGTAGGCCTGCTTGACCCGGGTGAAGTCGGAGATCGGCGGCAGGAAATCCTCGCCGATGCCCTCCACCATCCAACTGGCGGATTTTTCGCTCAGCGTGCCGCGGTTGATGTATTCCTCCAGGATCGAACCGACCGGATCGGCCAGGATCAGCTCGGTCGCGGGCGATGCCTTGGCGAGGAAGCGCGACAGGCCGGTCATGGTGCCGCTGCTGCCGCAGCCGAACACGATGGCGTCCAGCTGGCCGCCGAGCTGCGCCAGCAGTTCCGGGCCGGTGCCGAATTCGTGCGCGGCCGGGTTGTCCGGGTTGCCGAACTGGTTGATGAAGTAGGCGCCCGGCGTTTCCCGCGCGATCCGCGCGGCCATGTCCTGGTAATAGTCGGGATGGCCCTTGGCGACGTCGCTGCGGGTCAGCACCACCTGCGCGCCCATCGCCTTGAGGTTGAAGATCTTCTCGCGCGACATCTTGTCGGGCACGACCAGGATCAGCTTGTAGCCCTTCTGCTGGGCGACCAGGGCCAGGCCGATGCCGGTGTTGCCGGCGGTGCCTTCGACCAGGGTGTCGCCGGGCTGGATGTCGCCGCGCTGCTCGGCGGCCTCGATCATCGACAGGCCGATGCGGTCCTTGATCGAGCCGCCCGGGTTCTGGCTTTCCAGCTTAAGGTACAGCGTGCAGGGGCCGGTATCGAGATTGCGCGCGCGGATGATCGGGGTATCGCCGACCAGTTCGAGGATGGAATCGTGGATCGCCATGCGGGGCCCGGTTGGCTTGGACGTCGAGCCGGCGATTCTACCAGCCGGCCCGGCGAGTCCCGGACGGCAACGGCCTGGCGCGCGAACGGGCGGCGGCGGCCGACAGGAAGGCCGGCCACCGCCCGTGGCGAGGCTTCAATGCGTGCTGTCGTACATCCGGATCAGGCGATCCTTGGCGTGCAGTTTCTCGCGCTTCATCTGGCCGAGGGTGGCGTCGTCCAGCGGCAGCACGCCCAGTTCGGCGTCCAGCACCTGCTTGTCCAGTTCCTGGTGCCGGTAGTAGAGCTGCCGGAACTCGGGGCTGGCTTTCATCATCGCTTCGAGTTCCGCCTGCGGTTGTCCTTCGAACATGGAAACCTCCTTCGGTTTCAACGATGCGGAGCCCGGCCGGACAGGCCGGGGCGGCGCGGGTGGTGGCAGGTGGGGCCTGCCGGAATGCGCGATCCGCGATGCCGCGGACCGCAAAAACCATGGGTGCGGAAACGCGTACGCCCCGGCTGCGTGCAGCGCGGGGCGTACGGGAAAGGCTTGGGTCCTGGGATGCGATGCGGCCTCGGCCTCCGGACAGGCCGCCGCGATCCTGGCTTGCGGCGGCGGTCTCCGAATTGTCGAGCAGCTCATGCATCGGCCGATCTCCGGCCAGATGGTTGTTGCGGATGACGCGCCATCTGGATCACCGACACTACGCCTGCGTTTTCAGCTCCGCAAGTGCAGGCGACGAACGGTCGGCAGCGCCTGCAGCGAATCTTGGATTCCCGTTAACCGCATGTTTTCATTGGGTTAATTCGCAACCACGATCTCCACCCGGCGGTTCTTCGCGCGCCCGGCGGCGGTCGTGTTGTCGGCCACCGGGGCGTCCTCGCCCTCGCCCTGCGCGCTGATCCGGCTGCGGCTGTAGCCCGCATCCGCCAGGCCGGCCTTCACCGCGTCGGCGCGACGCTGCGACAAGGCGCGATTGGCGTCGGCCTCGCCCTGGCTGTCGGTATGCCCCAGCACCTGCGCGCTGCCGGCACCCAAGGCCTTCAGGTAGATGCCCAACGCCTGCACGCTGGCCGCGGCCTTCGCGGTCAGTTGCGCCTGCCCGGACGCGAACGCGTCGCCGGCGAGGGTGAACACCTCGCCCTGCTCGCCCTTGCGCGACGGCGGCAGCTTGGCGCCTGCCACCAGTTCGGCTTCCTGTCGCGCCAGCGCGGCCTCCTTCTCGCGCGCGGCGGCCACCCGCGCGCCCTGGTCGATCTGCGCGGTGTCCAGCACCGCTTCGGCCTGTTCCGCCTGCGCGCGCAGGCGCGCGGCTTCCTCGGCCTGCACCTGCGCTTCCATCCGCAGGCGCTCGGCTTCGGCACGGGCGCGCTCGGCGTCGCGACGGCTGGCTTCCACCAGCAGCTCGCTGCGCTCGCGCTCCATGCCATCGATCACGCGGCGCGCGGCTTCGATCCGCGCCGCCTGTTCGGCGATGCCGACCCGGCGTTCCGCCAGCTGCTCGGCGGCGAGGCGTTCGCGCTTGCCGGCCGCCTGTGCGGCCGCCAGCGCCTGGCGCGCCTGCAGGCGCTCGTACTGGGCGAAGGGGTTCAGGCGGGTGTCGGCATCCAGCAATTGCAGGCGCTGCGCTGCGGGCGCGGCGGCCGGCAAGGCGTCCAGCGGGTTCTGCACGGCCTCCGCCGCTTCGATCTGCAGGCGGCCGCGCAATTCGGCGATCTGCGCCTGCTGCTGGCCGAACTCGGCGCGGGTCACCGCCGCGCGGCTGAGCACGTGCGCGAGGTCGGCATCGGCGGTGGCCGCGACGGCGGCAGCGCGGGCTTCATCCTCGCGCCCGCGGGCCATCGCCGCCTGCGCGCGGGCAAGGCCGGCGCGCGCCTGCGCGAGCTGCGGCGCGGCGTACTGGTCGCCATCGGCCGCGTCGGCGCGCGCCACGGCCTGCTGCGCCGCGTCCAGCTCTGCGTCGGGCGGCGGCAGGCTGGCGCAACCGGCGAGCGCGAGCGCCATCGCAAGGCCGCAGGCGGCCGCGTGCCGCGTTGTCAGGAAGTGTGCGAAGCTTTTGCGCATAAGGGGATCGTGCGTGGTGGCGTGCGGTCATTGTGGGAATCCGGCGGCGCATGCGCAAATCGCCGGCAACGAACGGGGCTGACGATGGATATCGACTACTTCCTCAAGCTGATGTCGGAAAAGAACGCCTCGGACATGTTCCTGAGTTCCGGCGCGCCGGTGAACATCAAGGTCGAGGGCGAGCTGATCGCGCTGGGCAGCGCGCCGCTGCCGGCGGGGATGTCGAAGAAGGTGGCCTATTCGCTGATGGACGAACGCCAGATCGCCGAATTCGAGCGCGAGCTGGAGCTGAACATGGCGATCGCGGTGGCCGGGTCCGGCCGTTTCCGCGTCAACGTGTTCCAGCAGCGCGGCGAAGTCGGCATGGTGATCCGCGCGATCCGCAGCGACATCCCCAGCATCGAGGAGCTGCAGCTGCCGCAGGTGCTGAAGGACATCATCATGGCGCCGCGCGGGCTGGTGCTGATCGTCGGCTCCACCGGCGCCGGCAAGTCGACCACGCTGGCCTCGATGATCGACCACCGCAACACCACCACCTCCGGCCACATCCTCACCATCGAGGATCCGATCGAATACCTGCACCGGCACAAGAAGTCGATCGTCAACCAGCGCGAGGTCGGGCTCGACACCCACAGCTTCCACGCCGCGCTGAAGAACGCGATGCGCGAGGCGCCGGACGTGATCCTGATCGGCGAAATCCGCGACGCCACCACCATGGAGGCGGCGATCGCCTTCGCCGAGACCGGCCACATCTGCCTGGCCACCCTGCACTCCAACAACGCCGACCAGACCATCGAGCGCATCCTCAACTTCTTCCCCGAGGGCGCGCACAAGAACGTGCTGATGAACCTGGCGCTGAACCTGAAGGCGGTGGTCAGCCAGCGCCTGGTGGTCGGCCTCGACGGCCGCCGCCTGCCGGCCGCGGAGGTCCTGATCAACACGCCGATGATCCGCGACCTGCTGCGCCGCGGCCAGGTCCACGAAATCAAGATCGCGATGGAAGAGTCGCTGGAAGACGGCATGCAGAGCTTCGACCAGTGCCTGTTCCGCCTGTACAAGGAAGGCAAGATCGAGATGGAGGAGGCGCTGAAGGCCGCGGATTCGCGCGATGGCCTCGCCCTCAAGTTCCGCCTGTCCGAAGGCTCCAGCGGCGAGCACGACCCCTACGCCGACGTGTTCAACGCCGGCGCCGCGCACTGAGGCCGGGTCAGCGGGCCTTCTCGGGCGCGTCGGGCTGTCGCTCCGGGCGCGCGGCATCGAACTCGGGCAGCTCCAGGCAGGCCGCCTCGATCCGCTGCAGGGCCGGGAAGCGCGCCATGTCCACGCCGAAACGGCGCGCGTTGTAGAGCTGCGGCACCAGGCAGCAGTCGGCCATGCCCGGCGTGTTGCCTTCGCAATAGGTCCCGGTCGAGGGATGGTCGGCGACCATCGCCTCCGCGGCGGACAGGCCTTCGACGATCCAGTGCCGCACCCATTCGTCGCGCTCGGGTTGCGGCACGTTCCATTCCTGCTCGAAGTACTGCAGCACGCGCAGGTTGTTGAGCGGGTGGATGTCGCAGGCCACCAGCAAGGCCAGCGCGCGCACGCGCTGGCGCTCGCGCGCGGTGCTCGGCAGCAGCGCCGGCGTCGGCCACATCTCGTCGAGGTATTCCAGGATCGCCAACGACTGGCTCAGGCGCCGGTGGCCGTGCCCGAGCACCGGGACCAGCTGCTGCGGGTTGATGCCGCGGTATTCGGCCGAATGCTGCTGGCCGCCGTCGTGCAGCAGGTGCACCGGCACGATGTCGTAGGCCAGCCCCTTCAGGTTGAGGCCGATGCGCACGCGGTACGCCGCGCTCGAGCGCCAGTACGAATACAGCTGCAGCGGTTCGCTCATCGGATCCCCATCCGCCTTTTCGCATGATCCCCGTCGCGGCACATTAGCGGCCGCACCCACTGCACGAACGACCGTTCGCCGGCCCGTTGCGACCGCCCGTGCGGTCAGTCCGCGGGCTGGCGCTCGATGCGTTGCTCGATCGCGCCGAAAATGCTGGCGCCGTCACGGTCCAGCACCTCGATGCGCACCGTGTCGCCGAAACTCATGAACGGCGTGGACGGCTTGCCGTCGCGCAGGGTTTCCACCGTGCGCCGTTCGGCGAAGCAGGACGCGCCGAGCGAGGTGTCCTCGTTCGCCACCGTGCCGGAGCCGACGATGGTGCCGGCCGACAGCGGCCGCGTCTTCGCCGCGTGCGCGACCAGCTGGGCGAAGTCGAACTGCATGTCCACGCCCGCTTCCGGCGCGCCGAACCATTCGCCGTTGATGTGGGTGAGCAGCGGCAGGTGCAGCTTGTTGCCCTGCCAGGCATCGCCGAGTTCGTCCGGGGTCACGAACACCGGGCTCAGCGCGCTGCGCGGCTTGGACTGCAGGAAGCCGAAGCCCTTGGCCAACTCCGGCGGGATCAGGTTGCGCAGCGAGACGTCGTTGACCAGGCCGACCAGCTGGATGTGCGATGCCGCCTGTTCCGGCGTGACCGCCATCGGCACGTCGTCGGTGACGATCACGATCTCGGCCTCGAGGTCGATGCCGTAATCCTCGCTGACCACCTTCACCGCATCGCGCGGGCCGTAGAAGCCAGCGCTGACCGCCTGGTACATCAGCGGGTCGACGTAGAAGCTCTCCGGCACCTCGGCGCCGCGCGCGCGGCGCACGCGCGCCACGTGCGGCAGGTAGGCGCTGCCGTCGACGAATTCGTAGGCGCGCGGCAGCGGCGCCGCCAGCGCCTGCATGTCGAGGTCGAACACGCCGTCGGCGCTGCCGTCGTTGAGCGCATCGGACAGCGCGTTGAGGCGCGGCGCGGCGCTTTCCCAGTCTTCCAGCGCGCGCTGCAGGGTCGGCGCGATGCCGGTGGCGCGCACCGCCTTGGCGAGGTCGCGCGAGACCACGACCAGGGTGCCGTCGCGCCCGCCTTCCTTGAGTGAACCCAGCTTCATGACGACCTCGGTATCTGCTTCGTTGCGATAGTTGCAATTGTAACGATATTGCCGGCGCGGATCGCGTCAGCCATCGCCCTGGAAACCCGCCGCGCGATACGTCAGCACCAGCGTGTCGCGATGCCCGTACGCGCCCAGCGGCTGGATCGGGGTGGACTCGTGGATCATCCGCGCATCGTCCAGCAGCAGCAGCGACCACGGCTCGCTCAGGGTGAAGCGCTGGCCGTCCGGGCCGTTGGCCTCGAACACCCGGGTTTCCCCGCCCTTGATGCCCTCGCGCGCGACCAGCAGCACCGCGACGAAATCGACGCCATCGCGATGCGCGCCCTCCGGCGTCGGCCGGCCCAGGCCATCGGCGGTGTCGATGCGGAACTGGTGGGCTTCGATCGACCAACGCGGCACCGGCATGCGCGCGGAGCACACCTGCGCCAGCGCCAGCAGCAGCTTCGCCCATGCCGGTTGCGCCACCACCGCCGCGTCCATCGGCTCGAACCAGCGCTGCATGCCGCCGTGCAGGGCGTTGTAGTCCAGCGACTGCCAGTGCATGCGGTGCGGCACCTGCCGCAACGCGCCGTCCTCGGCGACGAAGCAGGAATGCCGGCGCTTGCGGTAGCGGCCGCCGTCCTTCAGGTATTCGTCCGGACGCAGGTCGTCCCAGCTCGGGGTCAGCGCTGCGAGTTCGGCCCGATCCACGCCGGCAAGCGCCGCCACCGCATCGGGGGCCAGCACCGCGTAGCCGCGCGTGCGCAAGGCCCGGTCGAGGCCGTCCAGCGCGGCATAGGGGGCGGGGAAACTGGCGACCATGGCACCTCCGGCGAAGAGCGGCATTGTCGCATCGCGTCGCCACGGCGGGCATGGCGAATGCGCATGCCGAAACGACGAAACCCGCCTTGCGGCGGGTTTCGTCGTTGTATGGCAGCCCCGGATGGATTCGAACCACCGAATGCCTGAGTCAGAGTCAGGTGCCTTACCGCTTGGCGACGGGGCTATGCAGCGGATTGTAACGCCGGCCGCGAGGACCGGCGCAACGAAACCATTAACGCTTCGAGAACTGGGTGGCGCGGCGTGCCTTGTGCAGGCCGACCTTCTTGCGCTCGACTTCGCGCGCATCGCGGGTCATGAAACCGGCCTTGCGCAGCTCGCCCTTCAGGGTTTCGTCGTACTCGACCAGCGCGCGGGCGATGCCCAGGCGGATCGCGCCGGCCTGGCCGGTGGTGCCGCCGCCGGTGGTGGTGACGAGGATGTCGAAGGTCTCGACGTGCTTGGTCAGCTCCAGCGGCTGGCGCACGATCATGCGCGCGGTCTCGCGGCCGAAGAACTCGTCCAGCGGACGGTCGTTGACGGTGATGTTGCCGCTGCCCTTGCGCAGGAACACGCGGGCGGTGGAGGACTTGCGACGGCCGGTGCCGTAATTCTGGGTAATCGCCATGATCAGATGTCCAGCGTCTGCGGCTGCTGAGCAGCGTGCGGGTGTTCGGAGCCCTTGTAGACCTTGAGCTTGCGGTACATCGCGCGGCCCAGGGTGTTCTTCGGCAGCATGCCCTTGACCGCGATCTCGATCACGCGCTCCGGGTGGCGCTCCAGCGCCTGCTGCAGGGATTCGGTCTTCAGGTTGCCGACGTAGCCGGTGAAGCGGTGGTACATCTTGTCCTGCAGCTTCTTGCCGGTCACCGCGATCTTCTCGGCGTTGATCACGACGAGGTAGTCGCCGGTATCGACGTGCGGGGTGAAAACGGGCTTGTGCTTGCCGCGCAGGCGGTAGGCCAGTGCTGCGGCCAGGCGACCCAGGGTCTTGCCCTCGGCGTCGACGACGTACCAGTCGCGCTGGACGGTCTCGTTCTTGGCGATGAAAGTCTTCATGGGAACTCTTCTACGGGGTGCATGGTCGGGCTGGTTTCGAAACCGGATGCCCGGCTGCGGAACGTCGCCTCGCGTTGTTCTTCCGGCGCGGCCCAATGGGCATCTCTGACGAGAATGCGGCGCGAAAGGAGCGGGATGATAGCCCGGGCAGCGGGTTCGTGCAAGCCGGCTCCCCGGCGGCCTAGAATGGCCGCATGTCGACTTCGCGCATCCTGAGCCCGCTCGACCGCCTGCTGGACTCGGCGCAGAACGCCCTGTCCACCGTGGCCGGCCGCCCGCGCGCCGAGCGCGCCAACCCCGGCGAATCCACCCCCGAGGTGGTCCTGGACGAGGCCGAACGCCGCCACGCCGCCGGCCTGATGCGGATCAACCACGTCGGCGAGGTCTGCGCGCAGGCCTTGTACATCGGCCAGGCCGCGGTCGCCCGCGATCCCGCCACCCGCGAACAGTTGCTGGCCGCCGCGCAGGAAGAAACCGACCACCTGGCCTGGTGCGCGGACCGCCTGCGCGAGCTGGACAGCCGCCCCAGCCTGCTCAACCCGCTGTGGTACGCCGGCAGCTACGCGATCGGCGCATTGGCCGGGTTGCGCGGCGATGGCTGGAACCTGGGCTTCGTGGTCGAGACCGAGCGCCAGGTCGAGGCGCACCTGCAAGAACACCTGCAGACCCTGCCGGAGGCCGACGGCCGCAGCCGCGCCATCCTGCGCACGATGAAGGACGACGAAGCGCGCCACGCCGAGCACGCCGAAGCCGCCGGCGCCAAGATCCTGCCGCAACCGATCCCGCGGGTGATGGCATTGGCCTCGAAACTGATGAAATCGGTGGCCTACCGGGTCTGAAACTCAGTCCGCCGCCGCCATGCCGTCGCGCATGCGGATCCGCGGGCGCAGGCTCGCGCTGCGCTCGGCATCCATCAGCTGCAGTTCGCCGTCCTGGATCATCGCGGTGACCCGCATCCCGCGCGCCAGCAATGCAGTGGCGGCGGCCACCTCGGCATCGTCCAGCTCGATCACGCTGAGATTGCGCAACCGCGCCAGCGCCGCCGCGTTGCGCTTCCACCACGCTTCCGCGGCCTGCCCGCCATAACCGACCACCACGACTTGCGCGGCGCGCCCACTGGCCTTGCGCAGGCGCGACTCGTCCGGCTGGCCGAGCTCGATCCATTGCTCGATGGCGCCGGTGTAGTCGCGCCGCCACAGCGCCGGTTCGTCCTCGTCGCTCAGGCCGCGGCCGAACTCCAGGCGCTCGTCCGCGTGCAGCGCGAACGCCAGCAGCCGCACCAGCAGCCGGGTCTCGGTTTCCGACGGGTGCTGGGCCAGCGTGAGCGCGTGGCTGGCGTAGTAATGGCGGTCGAGGTCGGTGACCTGCAGCTCGGCCTTGTAGATGGTGGCATTGGCAGCCATGGCGCGTCCCGCGGCCGCGGGGCCGGATCGAAGGTGCGCCATTCTAGGGGCAGGCCGATGCCATGCCGGAGCCGCCGCCGTATCCTGCATGCCTGCGCAGGACACGCCAGCCCCGGACGCGCCCAATGACCAGCCACGAATACGATCCCGACGACAATTTCGGCCACGCCTTCCATGCACAGCACGGCGTGGACGACGACGACGCGCTGGAGGCGGTGGCCTGGCAGTTCCTGCTGCTGGTCAACCCGGACGACGAGGACGCGGCGCTGCAGCAGTTCGCCGCCTTCCAACTGGCGCTGGACGAAGCCGGCGGCGACGCCGACCCGGTGCCGCTGCTGCGCGACGCGATCGACTGGAAGGCCGGCTTCCACGTCGGCGAAGTCGACGCGCAGGCGCTGATGGAGGCGCTGGACGAACTGGCCGGGCGCTGGCGCCTGCACATCGACTGGGCGCTGGACGACGACGCCCGCGAGCTGCCCGACACGTCGGAATTGCTGCAGACCGCCTTCGCCCAGCTGCGCGAGCGCCATTACTGCCTGTGGACGATGGAGACCGGCGAACCCACGCTGGCCGGCTGGATCACCCACGAGCGCGACATGGAGGCGATGCAACTGGTCGCCAGCGCCTTGGGCATGCCGGCCCGGCCCGGCGCCGGCTGAGCCCCGCAACGAAAAAGCCGGCTTGCGCCGGCTCTTCGTCATCGGGATGCAGGTGGTCAGTCGACCAGGTTGCGCCCGTGGTAGAGCTCTTCGATCTCGCGCTTCAGCCGCGCCTCGATCTTCATCCGGTCCTTGAACGACAGGTTCTTCGCCTTCTCCTCGAACAGGTAGGTGTCGAGGTCGAATTCCTTCATGTGCATCTTGGTGTGGAAGATGTTCTCCTGGTAGACGTTGACGTCGAGCATCTCGTAGCGCGACTTCACGTTCTTGGCCAGGTAGTCCTGGATCGAATTGATCTTGTGGTCGATGAAGTGCTTGCGGCCCTTCACGTCGCGGGTGAAGCCGCGCACGCGGTAGTCCATCACCACGATGTCGCTTTCCAGCGACTCGATCAGGTAGTTCAGCGCCTTCAGCGGCGAGATCACCCCGCAGGTCGACACGTCGATGTCGGCGCGGAAGGTGGCGATGCCGTTGTCCGGGTGGGTTTCCGGATAGGTGTGCACGGTGATGTGCGACTTGTCCAGGTGCGCGACCACCGCGTCGGAGATCACGCCCTTGGCGTCGGCCTTGTCGACCACCGGCTGCTCGGAGATCAGGATCGTCACCGAGGCGCCCTGCGGGTCGTAGTCCTGGCGCGCGATGTTGAGGATGTTGGCGCCGATGATCTCCGCCACGTCGGTGAGGATCTGGGTCAGGCGGTCGGCGTTGTATTCCTCGTCGATGTACTCGATGTAGCGCCGGCGCTCGTCCTCGGAGGCGGCATAGCACACGTCGTAGATGTTGAACGACAGCGACTTGGTGAGGTTGTTGAAGCCTTGCAGCTTCAGGCGCGGCAGCGGTTTGACCACGGCGGTGAGTTCCGGAAGGCACGAACAGGGCCGCGATTATGCGGCAAAGCGCCGGCCGGCGCGTGCGCGGGGTTTGCCCCCCACCGCGGATCGGCCTACAGTGCGGGCGAAACCTGCCGAGACGCCATGAGCGCCACTTTCGCCAAACCGACCCCGCCGCGGATCGCCAACCCCCTGGGCGCGGACCCGGCCACCATCGAGCGCTTCATCGCGCATTGCCATCGCCGCAAGTACCCGGCGCGGACCGATGTGTTCCGCCCCGGCGACCCGGCCGGCACCCTGTACTACATCATTTCCGGCTCGGTCAGCATCATCGCCGGCGAGGAAGACGGCCGCGAGCTGGTGCTGGGCTACATCGGCCCCGGCGAATTCGTCGGCGAGATGGGCCTGTTCGTGGAAACCGAGCAGCGCGGGGTCGCCCTGCGCACCCGCACCGTCTGCGAACTGGCGGAGATCGGCTACGACCGCCTGCAGCTGCTGCTGACCACCCAGGCCAACGACGCCGCGCGCCTGCTGTATTCGATCGGCGCGCAGATCAGCCAGCGCCTGATGCACACCAGCCGCAAGGCCGGCCGCCTGGCCTTCCTCGACGTCAGCGACCGCATCTACCGCACCCTGTTCGACCTGGCCAAGGAACCGGAGGCGATGAGCCACCCGCAGGGCACCCAGCTGCGCGTCTCGCGGCAGGAGCTGGCCCGCCTGGTCGGCTGCTCGCGCGAGATGGCCGGGCGCGTGCTGAAGAAGCTGCAGGCCGACGGCAAGCTGCACGCGCGCGGCAAGACCGTGGTCGTGTACGGCACGCGCTAGGACGAGACCGCCGGATGACGCCTGCGCAAAGGGGATCGACCGCATGAGCCGCGCCTTCTCGACCGGCCACCATCCCCTGGGCACCGACCTGCGCATCGCGGTCATCGCCGATGCCGACGATGTCGCCCGCCTGCTCAGCGACCTCGGCTATCCCTGCGAGACCGACGAGGCGGTCGAACGCATCTCGGTCATCGCCGACAACGACCGCCAGGCGCTGGTGGTGGCCCGCCGCGACGGCGCGGTGGTCGGCCTGATCGCGCTGGACTTCATGTACTACCTGCCGCTGGGCACCACCACCTGCCGGGTCACCGCGCTGGTGGTCACCCCGACCGCGCAGGGCCTGGGCATCGGCCGCGCCCTGCTCAAGGAAGCCGAACGCCGCGCCCGCGTGGGCGGCGCCGCACGCATCGAACTGACCAGCGGCGCGCAACGCACCGAGGCGCACGCCTTCTATCGCGCCTGCGGCTACAAGGACAGTTCGGTGCGTTTCGTGAAACTGCTTGGAGCCTGAGATGCCGAACGACGCCACCCTCCCCGAGGCGCTGACCTGCCCGAAGTGCCAAGCGCAGATGCGCATCCAGCGCTATCCGGAGAACGATGCCTACCGCTGCGAGGGCTGCAGGGGCCTGTGGCTGCCGTTGATGGCGCACGAGCAGCTGGAGGAACGGGCGGAGCAGATCGATCCCGAGCAGTACCGGGGTTCGTCCGGCCCGGAACCGCGCACGCTGATGTGCCCGCAATGCGAATTCGTGCCGCTGATCCGGATGGTGGACGTCGAACAGCCCGACCTGCATTTCGAAAGCTGCAAGGAATGCTACGGCCGCTACTACGACGCCGGCGAATTCCGCCAGGTCAGCGAGGACCCTTCGTTCCTGGAACGCCTGTTCGGCCGCGATTGATCAGGCGGCCGGATCGCCGCCCCGCCCCGGGCAGCCCCAGTTGAGGATCGGCGTGCCGGCCGGCAGCACCCGGCGGAACATCGCCACCCGCTTCGCCTTCGGATTCACCACCACCGGCTTGCGCGCGGCCTGCAGCAGCGGCAGGTCGGCGCTGCTGTCGCTGTAGGCGGCGGCCACCGGCTGGGTATAGCCGGCCTCGCGCAGCATGGTCATCTTCATCGCGTGGTGGCAGTGGCGGAGCGCGCCGAGCGCGCCGAATTTCGGCCCGACCAGGGTGCCGACCACCGGCACGTCCTCGTGGGCGACGAAGGCCAGGATCGCGCGCGCCAGTTCCGGCGGCGCGCCGGTGGCGACGACGACGCGGTCGCCGGCTTCGCGATGCTTGTGCAGGACATCCAGGGCCAGCGGCAGCAGGCGCGCCTTGATCGCCTGCGCATGGGTTTCGATATAGCGGTCGATCAATGCATCGAGGTCGCGCCGACGGTGGATTCCGATGGTGCCGATCCACACGAACACCGAGATCCCGGCGCGGCGCGTCGGCAGCCAGGCCACCATCGGCCCGGCGACAGGCGCCGCGAGCAGCGCCAGCAACTGCCGCCACCAGGCGCGGTCGAGCAGCCACTTGAACAGGTGGCTGCCGGAATCGCCGTCGTACAGGGTGTGGTCGAAGTCGAACACCACCAGCGGCGCATCGACGCGCGGCCCCGGGTAGCTCATGCGGCGAACAACGCGCGCAGCGCCGCGCCCGGATCGGGCTGGCGCATGAAGGCCTCGCCGACCAGGAAGGCGTCGACCGCGTTGTCGCGCATCAGCGCCACGTCGGCGCGGCCGAGGATGCCGCTCTCGGTGACCAGCACGCGGTCCGCCGGCACCATCGGCTTCAGCGCCAGCGTGGTCTGCAGCGAGACGTCGAAGGTCTTCAGGTTGCGGTTGTTGATGCCGAGCAGGCGCGCCGGCACCGGCAGCGCGCGTTCGAGCTCGTCCAGGTCGTGCACTTCCACCAGCACGTCCACGCCCAGCTCGCCGGCGATGAAGGCGTATTCGGCCAGTTGCACGTCGTCCAGCGCGGCGGCGATCAGCAGCACGCAATCGGCGCCGAGCACGCGCGATTCGTACAGCTGCCAGGCATCGACGATGAAGTCCTTGCGCAGCACCGGCAGCGCGCAGGCATCGCGCGCGGCGACCAGGTACTCGTCCGCGCCCTGGAAGAAATCGATGTCGGTCAGCACCGACAAACAGGCCGCGCCGCCGGCTTCGTAGCTGCGCGCGATGGCGGCGGGATCGAAGTCGGCGCGGATCACGCCCTTGGACGGGCTGGCCTTCTTCACCTCGGCGATCACCGCGGCATCGCCGGCGGCGATCTTCGCCGCGACCGCATCGGCGAAGCCGCGCAGCGGCGGCGCGGAGGCCGCGCGCGCCTTCAGTTCGAACAGCGAGACGCGCTCGCGGCGTGCGGCGACTTCGTCGCGCTTGCGGGCCAGGATGGTGTCGAGGATGGTGCTCATCGCGGTTGCGGCTTCCTGTAGGCGCGCTCGACTTTCGCCACGCGCAGTTCGAAGTGGTCGTACCAATGCGTGCGCCCGTGGGCGCGGGTGGCGGCGTGTTCGGCCTGGTGCTTCCAGGCGCCGATCGCGGCTTCGCTGGCCCAGTAGGACACGGTGATGCCGAAGCCGTCCGCGCCGCGCGCGCCTTCCACGCCCAGATAACCCGGCTGCTGCGCGGCCAGCGCCAGCATGCGCGACGCCGCGGCCTGGTAGCCCGCCTCGTCCTCGCCGTTGCGCAGCGAGGAGAAGATCACCGCGAAGTACGGCGGTGGCGGCAGGTCGGCGAAACGATGATCCGGCATGGGACGGGACGGCGCGGGGGTGCGCCATTCTAGTCGAGCCGGCTCAGTCTTCCGGCAGCCGCTGGCCCGCGCGCCAGCCCTCGGCCTGCAGGCGATCCAGCAGGGCCACCACCGCGTCGCGGCGTTCCGGCTCGTGGATCGGCAGCACCAGCAGGTCGCCGGGACGCGCCCATTGCAGCGCCTCGCGCGCGGCCTGCGCCTCGTCCAGGCAGACCGGCAGCGCGGCGGCCTCCATCCCGGCGGCGCGCAGCGCGCCGAACAGGATCGCCGCCACCTCGCCGGAGGCGCGGCCGCGCAGGTAGTCGCCGCCGATGTCCTTCAGCCACACGCGATCCGGCTGCGCCTCCGCGGCGACCGCCGCCAGCGCGCGGAAATCGTCTTCCAGGCGGTTGCCGGCATGCCCCAGCAACAGGGCCAGCCGGCCGTTGCCGCGCAGGCCGTCGGCGACCTGCAGCAGGCCGCGCAGGCCGTCCGGGTTGTGCGCGTAGTCCAGCAGCACTTCGACATTGCCCAGGGTCCAGCGCTGCAGGCGCCCGGGGTTGTCCGCATGGCTCGCGCCGAAGCGCGCCAGCACCGCGGCGACGGTGGCCGGCGCGATGCCGAGCGCGGATGCCGCCAGCGATGCCGCGGCGATGTTGGCGATGTTGTAGCGCGCGCTGCCGCCGAGGGTGAGCGGCATGTCGGCGATGGCGCCGAGGTCGTGTTCGCTGCCATCCAGCGAGAGCACCAGGCGACCCTCGCGCACGCCGCAGGCAAGCGCGCCACGCGCCAGCGCATCTTCGAGCGCCAGCGCGAACCAGCCGATCATCGATTTGCCGGTGGCTGCGGCATGCCGCACCAGCAACGGATCATCGGCGTTCAGCACCAGCAAGCCATCCGCGGCCAGCGACTTCGCGACCACCAGCTTGACCGCGGCGATGTCGTCCAGCGTGTGCACGCCGTATTCGCCGAAATGGTCGGCGCTGACGTTGGTGACCACGGCGACGCGCGCATCGTTCGCCACCAGCCCGCGCCGCAGCAGGCCGCCGCGCGCGGTTTCCAGCACCGCCGCCTGCACCCGCGCATCGCGCAACACGGTGCGCGCGCCGACCGGGCCGGAATAGTCGCCGGCCTCGACGCGTTCGCCGTCGATGAACAGGCCATCGGTGCTGCTGTAGCCGGCGCGCAGGCCGTGCGCGCGCAGCATCGCGGCGAGCAGGCGCACGGTGGTGGTCTTGCCGTTGGAGCCGGTGACCACGGCTTTCGGGATCGCGCGCAAACGCGTCCACGGCACGGCATCGATGGCGGGCAATGCGTCCAGCGGCCAAGCATGCGCGGCTTCGCCTTCGCCGATGGACAGCGCCTCGTCGTCGGCGTGCGCGGGAACGCCATGCGCGCGCGCGGCCTCGACCAACGCGGCCATCGCCGGCTTGGCTTCCGCATCGGCCAAGGCGCGCAACTGGCGCAGCGCGTCTTCATCGTCGAAATGGGCGACATGCGGACGCGGCGATTCGCCGTCTTCATCGACCGGCGCGTCGCTCGCACGCATGCCGAGCGCGGAGAACAGCGCCCATTCGTTGGCCTCTGCGGCGATGTAGAGCTGGTCGAGCGGCGCCTCGAACGCGAGCGACGCGCCGCTCGCGTGTTCGCGCACGAACAGCGCGCCATCCGGCCAAGCCAGTGCCTTGCGCACGCGCGCGATGTTGTCGCGCCAGCGCTGCAAGGCCGCGGCATCGAACACCAGGCCCGGCGCGGTTTCCAGTGCCGCGCCGGTGCCGTCGAAATACAGGTTGGCGCCGGTCAACCGGCGCGAATCCTCGAACGGTTCGCCGCTCAATCGCTTTCCTCGCGCTCGAAGCGCAGGCCGCGTTCGTCGCGCACCACGCCTTCCATCGCCGCCACCAGCTGTTCGTCCAGCGTGGTTTCGAGCTGGGGCACTTCCGCGCGCGGCGCCGCCTTCGGCATGTCGCCGTCCGGCTTGAAGCGGATGATCTGCTTCCAGCTGCGGGTCAGCGCGTCGGCGAACACCAGCAGCAGGTCGCCGGGCTGGCCCATGCGCAGCGCGGCATCGATCGCCTGCTGCTCGTCCGGGATCACGGTGATCGCGCTTTCCTCCACGCCGGCCGCCTGCAGCGCCTTGGCGATGATCCGCGGCACCTCGTCGCCGTCGCGGCCGCGCAGGGAATCGTCGCGGCGGCAGACGTAATGGTCGAACTTGCCGGCCAGCACCCTGGCGATCTCGCGCAGGTCCTCGTCGCGGCGGTCGCCGGGGCCGGCCACCACCACGATCCGGCGGCTGGCATCGAGCCGCTGCGCCAGGTCGGCCATCACGCCGACCGCGTGCGCGTTGTGCGCGTAGTCCATCACCACCTTGAACGGATGCTCGTTGTACACGTTCATCCGCCCCGGGGCCTGGAAGAAGGTGGTGTCGAAAGTGCGCAGGCCGTGGCGGATGGCGTCCAGCTTGATGCCCAGCGAGAAGGCCATCGCCGCCGCGACCATCGCGTTCTGCACGTTGTGCAAGGCGCGCCCCTCCAGCGTGGCCGGGACCAGGTGCGTCCACATCAGCGGGATGTGGCTGCCCTTGTCGTACAGGGTGATCATGTGGCCGTTGACGCCCTGCTCCAGCGCGCAGGCGCGGCCGCCGGCGCGGATGTGCTCGCGCACCAGCGGATGCGAGGGGTTCATCGTCACGTAGCAGATGACCTTGGCATCGGTATACGCCGACATCTTCAGCACGTTCGGATCGTCGGCGTTGAGCACCGCGCATTCGCGGGCCACTTCGACCACGATCCGCTTGACCTCGGCCAGTTGCTCGAGGGTGTCGATGCCCTTCATGCCCAGGTGGTCGGAGGCGACGTTGATCACCGCGCCGACGTCGACCCCGTCCACGCCCATGCCGGCGCGCACCAGCCCGCCGCGCGCGGTTTCCAGCACGGCGAAATCGATCTGCGGGTCCGCCAGCACCATCCGCGCCGACACCGGCCCGGTCATGTCGCCTTCCACCGTGCGCTGGCCGTCGATGTAGACGCCGTCGGTGGTAGTCAGGCCCGGCGTGTAGCCGGCCATCTTGGCGATGTGCGCCAGCATGCGCGCGGTGGTGGTCTTGCCGTTGGTGCCGGTCACCGCGGCGATCGGCACGCGGCTTGGCGCGCCGGCCGGGAACAGCATGTCGATGACCGGACCGGCGGCGTCGCGCGGGGTGCCTTCGCTGGGCGCGATGTGCATGCGGAAGCCGGGCGCCGCGTTCACCTCGCAGATGCCGCCGCCGATCGACTTGTAGCTTTCGGCGATGTTCGTGCTGAGGAAGTCCACGCCGCCGACGTCCAGCCCGATCGCGCGCACCGCGCGTTCGGCCATCGCCCGGTTGTCGGGATGGATGATGTCGGTGACGTCGGTCGCGGTGCCGCCGGTGGAGAGGTTGGCGGTGGAACGCAGCGGCACCACTTCATCGGCTTTCGGGATCGAATCGGCGGTGTAGCCGGCGCGCTCCAGCATCAGCTCGGCCTCGCGGTCCAGCTTGAGCTTGGTCAGCACCTTCTCGTGGCCGACGCCGCGGCGCGGATCGCTGTTCACGATCTCGACCAGTTCCGCCACCGTGCGCTTGCCGTCGCCGACCACGTGGCCGGGCGTGCGCCGGGTCGCCGCGACCAGCTCGCCGTTGACCACCAGCAGGCGATGGTCGTCGCCGGCCAGGTAGGTCTCCACGATCACCGAACGCGAATGCTCGCGCGCGGCCTCGAAACCGGCGCGGATCTCGTCCTCGTCGCTGACGTTGATGGTGATGCCGCGGCCATGGTTGCCGTTGTACGGCTTAAGCACGACGCCGCCGCCGAGGCGACGCGCGGCGCGCACCGCCTCCGATGCGCTGGTCACCAGGTGCTGCTGCGGCACCGGCAGGCCGAGCGAGGCCAGGATCTTGTTGGTCTCTTCCTTGTCGCTGGCCAGTTCCACCGCGATATGCGGGGTGCGCCCGGTGACGGTGGCCTGGATGCGCTGCTGGTACTTGCCGTGGCCGAGCTGCACCAGCGACTGTTCGTTGAGGCGCAGCCATGGGATGCCGCGGTCCACCGCCGCCTTCACCAGCGAGGCGGTCGACGGCCCCAGCGCACGGCGTTGCGCATAGCGGATGAAGCCGTCGCGCTCCACTTCCCAGTCCCACGAATCGTCGGTGGCGCTGCGCAATTCCGCAGGCAACAGCGAATCGAGCAGCTTCAGCGCCAGCTCGCCGGCGGCGATGCCCTCCTCGCGCTGTGCGTATTCGTAGACCACCGAATACACGCCGGGGCGGTCGTCGGAGATGCTGCGGGTCTTGCCGAAGGTCACGTCCTCGCCGGCGACGTTCTGCAGCTCGATGGCGACGTGTTCCAGCACGTGGCCCAGCCAGGTGCCCTCGCCCTCGCGCATGCGGCGGATGAAGCCGCCGGGCTCGCGGTACGAGCAGCCGTGCTCGGCCAGGCCCGGCAGCGCCGCGACCAGCGCATCCACGAACGCGGGGCCCAGCTTGGCGGTGGGCCATTGCTCCAGCGCGCCGAGGTCGAGCTCGAGGCGGATGACCGGGAACTTCGCGTACTGCGAGGGCCCCACGTAGACATTGCGACTCAGGATCCGCATCGATAGCCCCTTGCTCGATTCTTCGTGTTGTTCAGCGTGCGACGACGATCATTCCTTCACGGGCGACAGCGTGCCGGCAGCGGCCTTGCGCGTTTCCAGGTTGTAGGTGGCGCCGGCGGTCAGGATGTGGATCTGCGCGCCGAGCATGCACACCGGCGCATCGCCATCGACCTGCGCCATCGACGAGTACTGCAAGTCGTCGGCATCGACCACGGTGACCGCGCCGCTGCCCTCGACCTCGATCACGTTGTCCGGGCCGATGAAGGCGGCGGTGTCCTCGTCGACGCCCAGGCCGATCGCGAACGGGTTGTAGGCCAGCGCCGCCAGCAGCCTGCCGAGCCGGTCGCGCTGGCGGAAATGCTGGTCGATGACGACGCGGTTGGTCAGGCCCAGGCCCGGCGCCAGGCGCACGCTGTTCGCGCGCGGGGTGGCGCTGTCGCTGTCGCCGCCGGCGATCATGTGCTCGCTGAGGATGCCGGCGCCGGCGCTGGTGCCGCCGACCGGGATGCCGTGCGCATTGCAGGCGCGGATCGCCTGCGCCACCGGGGTGCCGCCGAGGATGGTGGACAGCCGCAGCTGGTTGCCGCCGGTGATGAAGATGCCGCTGGCCTGTTCGATCCGCGCCACCCGGTTGCGCTCGCGCGCGTCGCGGCGGGTGTCGAAGTCCAGCACGTGCACGTTGCGCGCGCCCATCCCGCCGAACAGCTGTTCGTAGCGGTCGCCGGTATCGTTGAGCTTGCTCGCGGTCGGGATCACCGCGATCTCCGCGCCCTGGCCGCCGCACAGTTCGAAGAACTTGCGCAGCACGCGCATGTCGTTCTGCTTGTCCTCGGCACCGCCGATGGGAACGATCCAGCCGCGCTGCGCGCCTTCGGCCACCTTGCTTGGCATGTGTTGCGGGTTCCCCTGAAACCTTGGTTCTATCAGCGCTCGAACATACCACGGCGGACGACGTCGCCCGCGCGGACATGGGCCACGCCGCCCAGCCAGACATGGCGGGCCGCGCCCTGCCCATCCAGCGCCACCAGGTCGGCATCGCCGCCCACCGCGATCCGGCCCTTGCCCGGCAAGCGCAACAGGTCGGCCACGTTGCGGGTGAAGGCCGGCAACGCGCGTTCCAGCAGCAGGCCGCGGGCGACGAGTTCGTTGAGCGTGTCCAGCAGCGCGCCGGAATGGCCGACGTCCATGCCGCAGACCCGGCCGTGCTCGTCGAAACAGGGCAGGCAGCCGCCGGCATCGGAGCTGATGCTGACCCGCTCCGGCGGCGCGCCGCTGTCGAGGTAGCGCAGCAGGGCCTCGGCGGCGGGCCAGGCGTCTTCGCCCTCCTCGACCGGGAAGGCGGTGATGTCGACGTGGCAACCGCGCTTCGCCAGCGCCACCGCTTCCTCGAACAGCGCCTTCTTGCGGTTGACGTGGGTCGGCTGGAACACGCGCGGCGGCAGCTCGCTGGTATCGAGCGCCTGCCGCACCAGTTCGAGCCCGCGCACGCCATCGCCCAGGTGCAGGTGGACGATGCCGGCCTTGCCGGTCATCAGCCCGGCCACGTGCGCTTCCGAGGCGAGCCGCAGCACGTCGTCCAAGGTCGGCTGGCTGGAACGATGGTCGCTGATCGCGACTTCGCCGACGCCGATCAAGGCATCGCTGAACACGATGTCGCCGCGCACGGTGCCGGTGAGCGTGGTCGGCGGCAGGTGGTAGCCGCCGCAGTAGCCCCATGCGCCCAGGCCCTGTTCGCGCAGCGCGTACACATGCGAGAGCAGTTCGTTGGTGCCGCGCGAAACGTCGTCGGTGCCCAGCAAACCGATCACCGAGGTCACGCCGGCGCGGGTGTAGCGTGACAGCAACGGCGCCGGCACGCGGCTGGCGTAACCGGCCTCGCCGCCGCCGCCGCTGACATGCACATGGCCGTCGATGAAACCGGGGATCAGGCGCGCGCCATCGAGATCGATGGTGTCGATGGCGAGTGCGTCCGGCAAGGCCGGTTCGGCTTCGCCCATCCACAGCAGCTTGCCGCCGCCGAGCAGCAGGTGGCGGCGGCCCAGCGCCTCGGGCGCGTACACGTCGGCATTGCGCAGCAGGAGCATGGGTGCGGTCATCGCGGCAGGGTGCGGTTCGACCGGGGCAGCGTCAAGCGCCCGCCAGTGCCTGGGTGGTCCTCACGAATTCGTCGAGCTTGGCCGCCGCCGCGCCGGAGGCGATGGCATTGCGCGCGCGCAGGATGCCGTCGCCGATGCCGTCCGCCACGCCCGCCGCATACAGCGCCGCGCCGGCGTTGTAGGCCACGATCTCGCGCGGCAGGCAGTCGCGGTTGTCCAGCGCCTGGCGCAGCAGGTCCATCGACTCGGCGGCGTTCTCCACCCGCAGGTTGCGGCTGTGCGCCATGGCGATGCCGAAATCCTCGGGATGCAGTTCGTATTCGCGGACCACGCTGTCGCGCAGTTCGCCGACCAGCGTGCCCGCGCCCAGCGAGAGCTCGTCCATGCCGTCGCGGCCCCAGACCACCAGCGCTCGCTGCGCGCCGAGTTCCTGCAGCACGCGCACCTGGATGCCGACCAGGTCCGGATGGAACACGCCCATCAGGATCGACGGCGCATTGGCCGGATTGGTCAGCGGGCCGAGGATGTTGAACAGCGTGCGCACGCCCATCTCGCGGCGCACCGGCGCCACCACCTTCATCGCCGGGTGGTGCACCGGCGCGTACATGAAGCCGATCCCGCAGCGCGCGATGCACTCGGCCACTTGCGCGGGCTGTAGTTCGATGTGGGCGCCCAGCGCCTCCAGCACATCGGCGCTGCCGGACTTCGACGACACGCTGCGGTTGCCGTGCTTGGCGACCTTCGCGCCGGCCGCGGCGACCACGAACATCGACGCGGTGGAGATGTTGAAGGTATGCGCGCCGTCGCCGCCGGTGCCGACGATATCGACCAGATGGGTGCGGTCGGCGACTTCGACCGGCAGCGAGAATTCGCGCAGCACCGTCGCCGCGGCGGCGATCTCGCCCACGGTTTCCTTCTTCACCCGCAGGCCGGTGAGGATGGCCGCGGTCATCACCGGCGAGACTTCGCCGCGCATGACCTGGCGCATCAGCTCGACCATTTCGTCGAAGAAGATCTCGCGGTGCTCGATGGCGCGCTGCAGGGCGTCTTGCGGGGTGAACGGCATCAGCACATCTCCTTGTCGTTCGCGCAAGCGCTCACGAGCGCTCCAGAAAGTTCTTCAGCAGCGCGTGGCCGTGCTGGGTGAGGATGGATTCGGGATGGAACTGCACGCCCTCGACCGGGAACTCGCGATGGCGCAGGCCCATGATCTCCTCCATCGAGCCGTCCTCGTTCTCGGTCCACGCGGTGATTTCCAGCGCAGCGGGCAGCGTGGCCTTGTCCACCACCAGCGAATGGTAGCGGGTGGCCTCGTAGCCGTCCGGCAGGCCGGCGAACACGCCCTTGCCCTGGTGGCGGATGCGTGAGGTCTTGCCGTGCATGATCCGTCCGGCGCGGATCACGTCGCCGCCATAGACCTGACCGATGCTCTGGTGGCCCAGGCAGACGCCGAGGATCGGCGTGCTCGCACCGAGGCGTTCGATCACCGCCATCGACACGCCCGCTTCGTTCGGCGTGCACGGGCCGGGCGAGATGACGATGCGCTGAGGCGCGAGTTGTTCGATCTCGTCCACCGTCAGCGCATCGTTGCGCTCCACCCGCACCTCGGCGCCCAGTGCCTGCAGGTACTGGACGAGGTTGTAGGTGAAGGAGTCGTAGTTGTCGATCATCAGCAGCATATATGGCCTATCGCCTTGTTTATATTAGGCCTCTACCCCGATCAGATCATTTGATACCCGCCTTGATACCCGCTTTTTTCACGGGTACTTCAAGCCCGATGGGATGCCGTGCCAATCATCAAGAATCTTCTCACGCCGTTCCGTATCAACGCAGTGCTTGACCGGCGCTTAGAACATAGTGACACTTATTAAGACATTTGAGGTGTCACTATGAAGCTCAGCATCCAGCAGCTCAGCGAACGGTCGGGTGTTCCGGAGCGATCGATACGGTTCTACATCCAAAAGGGCCTGATACCACGGCCTCAGGGGGAGACGCGGGCAGCGTTTTACACCGAAGGTCATCTTGCAGACCTTCTCCGGGTGAAGCAGTGGCAGGAGGCCGGGCTCTCGCTGGACGCGATTGACGAGCTGCTGAAGGCTAAGCGAGAAGCGCCCGTAGCGCCGGCGCGGGCGGGGTCGATCGAGGTCCGATCGCACCTGATCCTCGCTGACGGACTGGAACTTGTTGTTGCGCCGGAGCGCGCTGGACTGACCCAAACCCGAGTGCAACAGCTGTTCCGCGCTGTCCAAGCCGCCACGGCATTTTCAATCACCGGAGCCACCACCATGACCGACCGCACCCACATCACCGTCCTGCTCGACCGCACCGGTTCGATGCAGGACATCCGTGCCGATGTTGTCGGCGGCTTCAATGCTTTCGTCGACACCCATAAGGCGGCGCCCGGCGAGGCGACCCTGACGCTGGTGCAGTTCGACTCGCAGAATTCGTACGAACTCCTGTACGCCGCGTTGCCGATCGAGGACGTCCCGGAACTGACGCTGGCGCAGTACGTGCCGCGGGCATCAACGCCGCTCTACGACGCGATGGGCCGGGCCATTGGCGCGCTCGACAACAAGCTGACGGCGACGCCAGCGGGGTGGCGACCGAAGAAGATCATCTTCGTCGTCGTTACCGATGGCCAGGAGAACGCCAGCAAGCAGTTCCGCCGTGATCAGGTCATGAATCTGATCGACGCAAAGAAAAAAGATGGCTGGGACTTCGTATTCCTGAGCTCCGATCTCGGCGCGCTGACGGATGCACAAGGCATGGGCGTGGATGCCGCGGCCAGCCTGCACTTCGGCAAGTCCGCGAAGGGCAGTCACCACGCTTGGGCTTCGGTGGCGGAAAAAAGTGTCCAGCGCCGCACCGGCGCACCTTCGGTGGCTTTCGATGCTGCCGATCGCTCGGCGCAAGACGACGCCAAGTAGTTCGCCGCGCGCGGCCAAGGCGATGAGGGTCGTCTATTCAGAAGCGATGACAGCGCCGCCGCAGGGTGGCTCGCCCAGTGCCGGCAAGCCGGGTCCGGTGGTCGCGGCATGGCGGGCCGCTTGGCCGGCGCTGCAGGTGCGGCCACCGGTGCCAGTGACCGTAGAACAACTGTGCCGTGCGCATGACCGCGACTACGTCGAAGATGTGCTTGCGCTCCGCCGCCCGAACGGATTCGGCACCCTCAACGCCGAGGTGGCCGCCAGCCTGCGGTACACCAACGGCGCCCTACTGACGGCGGCGCGCTGGGCGCTGCAAGATGGAGGCGCGGTCGCCGCGCCTGTGTCGGGCTTCCACCACGTCTGTTGGGCACGGGGAGGCGGGTTCTGCACTTTCAACGGTTTGATGGTCGCGGCGCTTGCGCTGCGTGCCGATGCGCCTGGTCTCCAGGTAGGGATCCTCGACTACGACTACCACTACGGCGACGGCACCGAAGACATCCTCCGGCGGGTCGGCCGCACCGGCATCACCCACGTCACCGCCGGTGCGGACTGGCACCGCGGCGCCGACGCATCGGCCTTCCTAGACGCAATTCCCGAACACCTGGCCACGCTCGCCCACTGCGACCTGGTGCTGTTCCAGGCCGGCGCCGACCCGCACATAGAGGACCCGCTCGGCGGCTTCCTGACCACCACCGAATTGCAGCGCCGCGACGAACTCGTATTTCAGGGCCTGCGCGCCCGCGGCACCCCGGTGGCCTGGGACCTGGCTGGCGGTTACCAGAAGCCGCTCGCGAAGGTGGTCGACATCCACGTGGGAACGATGCGGGCAAGCGTCGGCTGACCGCAGTGCCCAGTCCGCGAAGCGCATCAGTGCTGGCAATGAAGAATGATGGCAACGTTTCAGGGGCCCATCGCGTTCCTTTGCAGCGCGCTCATTCCGGAGATCGAGCGACGTCAAAAGAGAACCCAGGGATAGTCTACGAACGGCAGGCGCGCAGCCTGCTCGTTGGCGATGCGCTGGGCGTGCCCTACGAATTCCATACTCCCGAGGCGATTCCTCCGCTAGAACAGATCAAGTTCTCCCCGCCCAATGGATTCTCGCGCGCGCACAGCAGTGTGCCACCAGGCACTTGGAGCGAGGATGGCCCTCAAGCGCTGGCACTCCTGCACAGCCTGATTGCCGATCAGAGGGATGTCTGAGCTAAGGACGCATGCTCCTAGACCTTGGTAGGTCGAGGAGCGGCCAGCAGCGGACGTGGATGCCCCTGAGCGGAGGGGTCAGGCCAATGGGGGCAAGACGTACTTCTCGCGGAGGAGCTCGGCATAGTTGCGCAAAGCCGGAGGTAGAGCGTCCGCTGCAGCCAGCGCGCCGATGACATCCTCGATGGCTACAGCCCGAACGCGAGTCGCGAGTGGTTCATGAAGCTTCCCGAAAAACGCGGTCAACTGGCGCCAGATTTTCGTGTTCGCCCTCGGGGCGAGGAAGACTAGATTCGATCCAGGCTCTCTCGCAACCAGCCACACGTTACGGAACAACTGATAGTTCTGGAAAAACTTTTCAGGCTGCAACCACTCCGGAGAGCAAGCGCCAGCAAGGCCTGGCCGGTAGATCCGTTCGAGCTTCCCGCGATGGCGTTCGTCGTCCTTTGCAGTCCCGAACTCCTGCTCCGACAGCTTCACCTCGCAGTAGGTCCGCGTACCGCCGGATTGCCAAGTCACGTCGACATTCGTTCCCTCCTCCACATCGACAATGCATTCCGGATCCCAAGAAGACAGATGGCCAGCGGAGCCCATTGCCGCTAGCAGTTGGGGAGCGCCGCCCTTTTCGAAATACGGAAAGAACAAGTTGAGCGCGAACGCTTGGGAAGAGTTCAGGTGATGAAAGTAACGGTGAAGCTTGATCGTCGGGCGAGCCGCCAAATACCTCTGGATGTCGGACCGGCACGGGCCAAGAAGGTTCAGCCACCCCTGTTCTTTCGGAAGGATGTGGTCGTATCGAAGCTCTTGGCCGCGGTACATGAACGTTCCTGGCTCGAACGCGCCGAGGCACCTAGCCTTGTAACTGGCGAGATGGACGTTGAGATGCTTGGCGTAGTTCGACATCGGTTTAGATCCTTCGATCCGGGCCTGGGTCACGCCCAGCTTCGGGTAGCGTGCGTCCAGTACCCGGATCGTCGTGCTCCGCTAGATTCATCCTAATGACTATATCTCCGCCGCGCGAGCAACAACGAGGGGGTGGGTTGAACCAGAGTCCGCTATGCATCGCGAGCCCACGCCCAGTTCGCGTCAGGCAGTTTTGTCCGCAACCTATCAACAACTGCGTGCAACGTCATAGCAATACCTACCACTCTTCCCCATTGAGCTTGGTTGGGGGAAATGAGAGTCTTCTGCAATTCAGCCGCCGAAGACGTTATGCGTAAGCGCTCCAAGTACACCGAAGAACAATTAGAACTAGCGCGTACGCACGTCAAGGCCGGGCTTTCGGTAGAGAAGGCTTGTGAGAAGGCCGATATCACCGTGGCGGCATACTATCGGCGAAGTACAAAATCCATCGCTTCAACGCCCGAAAAGAGCAATGCGTTCGGAATCGATCTGGACAACGGTCCATTTGCCTTCCGCACACTGGAGCAGTGGGAAAAAAAGTTACGAATTCCGGCGAGAACACTACTTCATCATGCCACTCAAGGACGACTTGCTGTATTTGTCCAACGTCCTTTTCAACCGGTCCGTTACTTCATCGTTCGAACAGACCCAACCGCTAGCCCGCTAGAGGAAGCGTCGCTTGTTCCTTTGAGCAACGATGAGTTGGCAGGCTTCGTCCCGAGCACGGATCAGCTAGAAGTGTTGATACGGGATGGAGTAATTAAAGTGGATGCCTTTGAGAATGCCATCTGTAGAAATTTGTATTGGGATCCGTGTCGCGGGTTACATCCAGGGGCTCCTTGGAGCACCGTTAGACCGGTAGGCTGGTTGATTAGGGCATACGCTCACGGAGAGCTTTGCTATCTGTTAGATGACCACAACTCGACAACGCCTCTGCTGTTGCCTACTGACGGGACACTCCCCGACCCAGTGACCTTTTATGTACGTCCGGATCAGATCTGCATTCGCGATCGCGACATCACGTCATTTCTGAGTGCCTTGGCGTCTTACAGTTTTATCTCGGACCTGTTTCTAAACATGGAATTCACGTCAGATCCTCCGACGTATTTGTCCGCCAAGTTGATCAAAATGATCGAAGTAAGTAAGTCGCTGTGGAAGGAACCAGAAAAGAACGAGGTGGTTGATTTCAATCGGACCCGCGGGGCAGTGCTGAGTCATCTTGGAGCAGCCTTTCGAGAATTGTCAGAAGACAAAGATCATCGGAATCTGGTCAAGTTCGCGGCCAACATCTGTGACCCCACTGTCGACCCTTCTTCAAACTATCGGAACTCCCGGGTTCCCACTAAGCTGCTAACACTTCTCACTGCCGCAAAGCTTTACTGGTCACCTACCTATGTCAGAGCCGAGCTGCCGGGAACCCACCCTGCCAAGCCGGAGATGGAATATTTCCTGCGTCGTGACTTCGACGAACTCAATGACGCGAGCGGAGCTGCTACGCTCATTCGCCCCGAGTGCTCGAAGCGCGGGCGACCCATACCCATGGCGCCTTTTTTCAAGCCCTGTCTCGATCCCCAAGGCCCCTCGACCCGACAAGAATAGCTAACGCGAATCACACTACGGATCCAGTGTCAATCCTATTTCTATAGGAATTCCGGCACAGCCAAAAACCTCCAAAGATGGCCCCGCTGCAGCGATGCAGCACATCACTCGCCAACTTTAGAGGTTAACCAAATGAAGTACGCCGTATCGAATCATCGCACCCCTTCACTCGCCGCTACCTGTTCTCAGCCGATGGCCGGAACGTCCAGCCGCTCTGCTATCGGCCCTCGTAACGCCACTCTCCGGGCCGCTCTTGAACTTGCCACCGGAAGCAACGCTTCCTGCACCACTACGCAGCAATTCCCAATCGGAATTATTGACGAGCTTCAGCAAGGTTTCCCTCGCCGTGCGCTGCGTCTCCCCTCCGTCCTCGACTTGGTTGGCTGCGGGCGCAGCCATTGGTACGCGCTTCAGAACACGCGTTCTGCTTGCCACGACCCTGAGGCACCTAAGCCCTTCAAACTGGGTAATTCTCCACTAAGCCCCTCCGTCTGGTGGGAGCACGAGGTTCTTGCGTACCTCGAAGCCCGTGCCAGCGCCCGTCGCACCCACTAACGGAGATTAGCGATGAACCCCAACAATAATTCCATCACCCTCCAGGATCAGCACGGAGTCATTGGTACTGTCCATATGAGTGAACAGGTGCTCGCAACAATCGTTCACGACCTCACCGACAAGGAAGGCAAGGCAGCGTTTGCCCTACACGAGAAGTTCGACCGCGCTATGGCAAAGGCAAAGCCAACCAAGCGCGAGGAGGCGCTGAAATCATTTCGCAACTTGTACCCAAGCCTTGAGTTGCATATCGCAGCCGGCAAGCCGCTGAAAGACATCCTGGCAGCCTTCAACGAGGTCACCCAGAACAAGATGTGCGCCCGTACGTTCAAAGATCTCCTCGATCAGGAGCGCGCCCAGCGTAACCGCGCGGGGGATCGGATCTGCTGTCACTCCTGCGGGCAGCCGCTGAAGCTCATGAAGATCGAAGCCAAGGAGGTTGCCCCCGAATCGGATCCGAACCACTCGGGCAGCTTGATTGTCGGGGAGGCCACCAATGAATGAGCATGACCCTGCTCGATACCCGATTGACTGCTTGGACCCCGTGACACGAGATGCCGTGAAGGAAATCCTCTCCTGCACGGGCGTTGCGGAGCCATTAGCGGCAATGTCAGCGCAAGCCGCCGATGCTATTTCCTGCCAAGGTCTTGTCGCATTTCGGAATCCTTCAACCGGCCTGGTCTGTCCGGCCAACCAGTTCTTTCTTCTTGTTTTGGAACCGAGTGAATGGCGAAGCACCATCGACGACTACTTCATGAGGGAAATCTATGCGCATGACGCCCGGTCCATGGAACTTCATGCGGTGGCACAGGACAATTACAAGGTTGAACTCGAGGCGTGGAAAGCTGCTGCCAAGGGCTTTAGGGGGCGGCATGCCAGTGTGGACCCCGCGGATGAGAAGTACGCCCAGTCAAAGGATCGCTTGGAAGCTCACCAGCGTTTGGAACCAAAGCCGCCTCGACTGCGTCAGCACCTTTTCCAGGACGCCACCAAGGTCGCAATCCTTGAAGCGCTCGAGGGAACCGGTGAGTCGATTGGTTTTGTCACTGACGAGGCTGATGTCCTCTACGAAGCGGGCCTGATGCGCAGCGAAGGCTTTGGCAACAAACTCTTCGATGGGGATAAGCCGTTGAAATGGCGTCGAAAGGATCAGGACCTAGATTGCAGAGATCCGAAGGTTACCGTCAGCATCATGGCGCACCCAGTAGCGTTCCAGGATCGCCGCAAGAAGCGTGGCAAGCTGTCACGGGGAACCGGGCACGATGCGCGTTACCTGGTGGCGGCCCCTCCTCCCAAGAAGGGAACCAGGAACGTGCGTGGGCTGCCGGACAAGATGCCCGCACTGAACCGGTTTTCTCAACGGATCCGAGCGCGACTCGAACTGCGAGAGGCACAGCTGCTGGCCGGCACGACGGCAGTCGAGGTGCTCGAGTTCTCCGACGAGGCCAAGGAGGTTTGGTTCGATAAGGTGGAATGGCTTGAACGCCAGCAATTGCCTGGGGGCTTCTTCGCTGATACCGCTGAATTCGCCACCAAGTTCATGGGCTTAGCTGGCCGAGTTGCGACCAGACAGCACTACGCCCGTGGCGTGCCGGGACCGATTTTGGCCGAAACACTTGAGCGCGCCGCCCGGATCGTCTGGTTCCACGCCTGCGAATTCCGCCGGTTTTTCTCGGAGGAGCTGAAGGCCGAGGAGCTGCGGCGTAAGGCATCCAATCTGAAGGCGTTCCTACATCGGCACCACTGGTTGGGCGCGAGCCAACCCACCGAGGTTACGAAGAACGAGGTGTTACAAGGCTTCCATCCGAAAGACGTTGCTGAATTTAATCAACTTCTAGACATCTTGGTGAACGAGGGCGCGATTTCGGTCTCGAAGGGCAAGCCGACGAAGATCACCTTGCTAATCCCGGCGTTCATCCAAGCGGTCGGGCCCACCCATGGGATTTTTTACACCGGACCAATCGCCCCAACCTTCTGACGAACGATTCAAGCCAACCGAACCCCAACGTCCCAAGGCTGCAGCGAGACCCAGGGCCGGATTGGCAGTCGGGCCACGTTCCGGAGCCGACGGAGCACATAGACCCGACCCACCACGAGCCCGCCGATCTGTCTGATCGGCGGGCTTTTTCTTGTGCGCTGCATCGAGGAGCCTTGAAAATTTTGTACTATCTTGCCCGCAGTGACAGGAGCGATCATGGGGAAGAAGGCGGCACCAGTGGAACCCGAAATCCTGACCATCAGGCAGGTCGCGGAATATCTGCACGTGACCGAGCGGACCATCTACCGGCTGGCGGGCGCCAGCGGTATCCCTGCGTTCAAGGTAGGGGGGTCATGGCGCTTTCGCAAACTCGACCTAGACAATTGGATCGCGGCTCAGACAGACCCTGCGCAAGGTCGATCCGGGTGAGTGTCTTCAATGACGGTGCCCCGTACCGCCGTGCAACGCGAAACAGTGATGCCCTACACGTGCGGCGCCCCCGCCTCCTTGCGATGATCGCCGCCACGCCCTGTAGGGGGGCAAGGGGTAGCCCGGCGGTGGCCCGCTCGGGCGCGCTCAGAGCGCTGGGCGCTTGTCCGAAGGTGCCCGCGTGAAAAAGTATCAAGCCGACCTCTCTGCAGGCTCGCTCATGCTCCCCGAAAGCCGCATCGTGGCGCGCTTGCTGATTGCCGGCGTCAACGACAGCGAGTGGGGGCATGCCATGCGTGTCGACAACGTCCTGCAGAAGGGATCCCCGGCTACCGCAATCCGCCAGGCTCGCCTGATCCGCCTTCGGCTTGAGTCGGTCAGCTCGTCGCTGTGGCCCTTGGTTGCCAGTGGAGACAAGGAGGTAGCGACACAAGCGCTGTTCGCCGCCGCACTCAGCCACAGCGTGTTGCTGCGCGACTTTGTCATGGATGTGGTCGCTGACCATGTACGGAGGCTGGAAATGACGCTTGCACCGCGCGAATGGGAGCAATTCCTCGCCGACTGCGAAGCCCGGGACCCTGCGGTTGGCACATGGAGTGAATCCACCCGACGCAAGCACCTCCAGGTCGTCCTGCGGATCCTTGCTGAGGCCAGGTACCTGGAGTCGACCAAGACCCTGCGCCTGATTCAGCCACACACCCACCCAGACGTTGCCAGCGCCTTGAAGGACGCCGGCGAGCAACGCCTGCTTGCGCTCATGGAGTTGCATGTATGACCGACGATTTTCGGGTTCGACTGAACAAGATCGCCGACCGCCTGTCGTCAGACGATCTGTTGACCAACAAAGGGTTGGGCAACGAGATCGGCTTCTGGATCTTCGACTATCCGCCCGAACGGGAGATGGAAGTGCGCACGTTCATCGATAGCGTTCTTTTGCCCGGCATGTCCAAGCGCCAGCCAGCGGTTCGAGTTGCCGTGGCAAATTTGTTTGCGTTGATCATCGAGATGCTCGAGGACCGCAACCTCTATAAGCGGGTCATCGACATCCAGGCGAAAAAAGGTGATGCAGAAGCCCTTGAGGCGCTGCGTCCGATATTGAAAGAAGACAAGTTCGCCGAGCGCATCGCCAGTCGCATCGATTTCGATCAGATGGATGTCTTGCTGCTGACCGGTGTAGGCGCTGCTTACCCAATGCTGCGTTCCCACACGCTGCTATCGGCATTGCAGGCCACCATGAAAGACAAGCCACTGGTGATGTTCTATCCAGGGCGCTATGACGGCTTTTCCTTGCGACTGTTCAACAAATTGGACGACGACAACTACTACCGGGCCTTCCGGTTAGTGGAATGAATCAGGGGGCACTACGAATGAAGATTCGCGAACTTTTCCGCAAGCCTATCGACCGCCCCATCAACGGGGTGATCAAGGCCGATCAAAAGGATGCGGGAAGCATCTGGCAGGAGCTGGACGAATACGTCGTCACCAAGCAACTGTCCGAACATTTTCGCAAGTTCTTCGACGTTTATTTGGCGGCGATGGACAACCCACACGATCCGGTCCTGACCGATCGCATGGGCGTTTGGGTCTCAGGCTTCTTCGGATCTGGTAAGTCACATTTCATCAAGATCCTGTCTTACCTGCTTGAGAACTACGAAGCAGTCGACCCAACGACGGGCAATAAGCGCCTTGCCGCGACGTTCTTCGATGAGCACAAGATCAAGGATCCGCTGTTGCTCGCTGATATCCAGCGCGCGACACGCAGCAAAGCGGAGGTCATCCTCTTTAACATTGATGCGAAGGCCGACAAGAATTCGGACCGGGACAAGATCCTGCAAGTGTTCTTGCGCGTCTTCAACGAAAAGCTCGGCTTCTCCGGTGATGCCCCCTATATCGCCAACATGGAGCGATACCTGGTATCGCAGGGTGCCTACGAATCCTTTCAGGACGAGTTCCAGAAAATTCATGGCACGGCCTGGGTCAATGAGCGTGACGCTTTTGGCTTCCTGCGCGATGAGGTCGTCGCTGCGCTGGCCATTGCGCTGAAGATGTCGAATGCATCGGCTGCAAAGTGGTTCGACGATGCGAAGAACGATTTCTCGATCAACATCGAAGGATTCGCGAAGCTCTTGCGTGACTACCTGGATTCCAGAGGACCCGACAGCCGCATAATTTTTCTTGTCGACGAAGTTGGGCAGTTCATCGGCAATGACACCCACCTGATGCTCAGCTTGCAAACTATTACCGAGCAGCTGGGAACTCTGTGCAACGGCCGTGCCTGGGTCATCGTCACTAGCCAGGAAGATATCGAAGCAGCCATTGGTGAGGCCAACCGCGCGCGCTCCCAGGACTTTTCCAAGATTCAAGGACGCTTCCACACGCGCCTGTCGTTGGCGAGCTCCAATACGGACGAAGTGATTGGCGAGCGCCTGCTTGCAAAGACTACGGCTGCGCACGACATCCTGCGGGATGTGTACGAGACCCAAGGCGACATCATCAACAATCAATTGTCGTTCGTCGGCAATTCGGTTGTCATGCGCGGATATCGCGACGCGGCTGACTACGTGGGGGCCTACCCGTTCGCTCCTTACCAATTCACGCTACTGCAGAAGATCTTTGAAGCAATTCGAAAAGTTGGTGCCACTGGACAGCATCTATCTCGGGGTGAGCGATCACTGCTGGATGCATTCCAATCTGCGGCGAAAGCAAACGCCGACAAGGAGACCGATGTTCTGGTGCCCTTGTATGACTTTTACCCCTCCATCGAGAGCTTCCTAGACACCGCCGTCAAACGTGCCATCGATCAAGCCGCCGAGGACGCATCACTTGAGCCGCAGGACATCAGGTTGCTCAAGGTGCTGTTCTTGATTCGCCACATTGCCGATGTCATCAAGCCCAGCATCGATAACTTGGCGACACTTTGCCTGTCCCAGATCGATGCGGACAAACTGCAACTGAAACGTGAAATTCAGCAGAGCCTGGAGCGCCTCGAGCGGCAGCGCCTGGTCAATCGCAATGGTGATCTCTGGTTCTTCTTGACCAACGAGGAACGCGACATTGCGCGCGAGATTGGCCACGTCGAAGTGTCGTCCTCGGAGAAGTCACGCCTGCTCGCAGATATCATTTTCGAGGAGGTGCTGGGCGGTCAGACCAAAGTGCGCCATCGGGATACGAAAGGTGATTACGACTTCAACCGCCTGCTCGACGCTGTGCCCTACCGCAATGCGACCCATGCCCTAACGCTGGAGGTGCTCTCGCCTCTTGGCGATGATTACGAGCTGCAGAAGTCAAATGTATGCATTTTGCGAAGCGCGGAAGGACATGGCTGTGCGCTGATCCGATTGGCGGAAGGCGAGCGATTGGATGTGGAGTTGACGCTGTATCGCCAGATCGAAAAGTTTGTCGACAGCCCGAAGGCCAGCACGGCAACACCGTCGCTCAAGAAGATCCTGCTGGAGCGAAAGGACGAGAACCGTGAGCGGCGCGCACGTCTGGTTAGCCAAATTGGCGATCTGTTGGTGCGTGGAGACTTCTATGCGAAGGGACAGCGCGTGCAGTCGAAGGCATCTGCGGCTTCGACGTTGCTGGACGAATTGATCAACTACTTGATCACCAACACCTACAACAAGTTGCCCTACCTCAAGGTGCGCCAGAACGATCCGCTGTCCGAGATCAAGGCGCTGCTCGCCATTGACGAGATTGGCCAGCGGCAACTGGCATTGGCCGGCGAAGAAGGTAATCCACAAGCCCTGGAAGAAGTACGACAGTATCTGCAGCTCACTGCCACCCACAATCGAGTGCTGTTATCGGATGTGATTGACCGCTTCACTGGGATTCCCTTCGGCTGGAAGCCGGATTGGGAAGTGGTGTTGATGGTCACTCGGCTTTTCATGGCTGGCGAGATCAAGTTGACGCTGAGCGGCTCTGACCTGGATCCAAAATCAGCGTTTGAGCCGTTGTCCAAGTTGGTGCAGCACAAGCAGATCTCGATTCTCAAGCGCAAGACTGCAGATACCAGCAGCATCAACCGGATCGCAGACCTCTATCAGAAGCTCTTCTCGTCTTTGCCCCGCAAAGACGAGGATGGCGTGGTCCACGACTTCAGAGCCAAGTTACTGGAATGGCAGGACGAGATGAAGAGCGCATTGCCACGCGCCTCGCTGCCGTACTACCCGGGACGCGTCAGGATCGAAACCCTCTTGACCATGGTGGGCAAGCAGCTGGCCATACGCGACCCCTACGAGTTCATTGAGGCAATGAACAAGGATCGCGACGCGTGGTTAGACGCGGGGGATGACGTGTCTGACCTCAAGGGATTCTACGGAAGTCAGCTGACTGCGTGGCAAAACATGATCGCTGCCGCCGCACGGTTCTCAACCAACCAGTCTGCGTTGGCAAGCGACCCCAAAGCCAGCAAGGCTCTCTATGAGCTGCTTGCGATCCGTGAGGATCAAGCGCCATATGGCAGGGTCAATCTGATTGAGCCTTTGATTTCGACGATCGAGGCCAGCAACACCACTCTGGTGCAAGCTGCCCGTGTTTCCGCGATCCAAGGAATTGACCTAAAGATTGCTGAGGTCACGCAGGCGCTGAGTCAAGCGCACGCTCCCGACGCGGTCCGTAACTCGGCGCTGTATCCGTTGCAGCAGTTGAAGCTCGGCGTAGGCCAGTCAGCGAGCATTCCTGAGATCAGCTACCTCGAAATGAACTCCGGTCAACTCCTGGATGCGGCGATGGAGCACCTCATCAGCTGGATGCACAGCCAGCAAACCACCGCCGGCGGCACCAGCAACGCAACGTCGACATCAGGCGGCTCCAGTACCAGTCCCCCGGCGAATACACCCAGAGCGTCGCAGACGGTCAACCCATCTGAGCTGGCCGAGCGGCCCTATCTTGAAACGCAGGCCGAGGTTGATGCCTATCTGGAGCGACTCAAGGACAAGTTCGCGGCCATCCTGGCCTCGGGCAAGCGCATTCGGATCCAGTAATGAACACGAGCAACCTCAAGAGCTATGCCCCGCAGGCGCGCAAGGATTTCATTGCCGCCGTCACCGGCAGAGCCAATCTCCTCGGACTGAGTGAGGCCAAGGGTCAGCTCGTTGTGGCCGAGGCCAAGATTAGCGGCGATCTCGTCATGATTGCTGGCCGCCCATGGCCGGTGAAAGTCAACGAGAAACGCAGCAAGCTGATCGCACGGATGCAGACGCAGGGCTTCAGCCATACCGTCGAAGCCGTGGCCTACGCCTGGTTCAACAGGCTGGCCGCGCTGCGCTACATGGAGGTACACGACTACCTTGGCCATGGTCGCCGCGTTTTGTCGAACCCTCAGGGTGGCTTGCCAGAAGTGCTAACACACGCGCTGGATCTGGCCGAGTCGAACGCGCTGCCGGGGTTGTCCGCCGACACCGTTCGCGAGCTCACGCTGGCCAATCAGGATCCCGAGCTGTACCGCCTGATCCTGATCGCCCAGTGCAACGCGCTGCATCAGGCTATGCCGTTCCTGTTCGAGCAGTTGGGCGACGAAACCGAGCTGCTGCTGCCGGAAAACCTGCTACTCACCGATTCGGTAGTGGCCAAGCTGGTGCAGTCCATCCCCGAAGAGGACTGGCAGCAGATCGAGATCATCGGCTGGCTGTACCAGTTCTACATCTCGGAGAAGAAAGACCAGGTCATCGGCAAGGTGGTGAGGTCCGAAGACATCCCGGCGGCGACCCAGCTGTTCACGCCGAACTGGATCGTGAAGTACATGGTGCAGAACTCGCTGGGCGCGCAGTGGCTGGCGACCTATCCGGACTCGCCACTCAAGGCGCAGATGGCGTACTACATCGAGCCGGCTGAGCAGACCGTTGAGGTCAATGCGCAGCTTGCGGCGATCACGCCAAGCGCGCTCAATCCCGAGGAACTGACGCTGATCGACCCGGCCAGTGGTTCCGGTCACATCCTGGTCGAGGCCTATGACTTGTTCAAGGCGATCTATCTGGAGCGCGGGTACCGCCAGCGTGATGTGGCAAAGCTGATTCTGGAGAAGAACCTGTTTGGTCTAGACATCGACGAGCGTGCGGCGCAGCTGACCGGTTTTGCCTTGATGATGAAAGCACGGGCAGATGATCGGCAGCTGTTTGAGCGCGGGGTGAAGCTCAATGTGATGGCGATGGTGGATAGCACGCCGTTTGATGCCGATCGGCTCGCGCAAAGCATGAAGCTGAGCGACTTCGGGTTGCAATCGAGTGATCTTACGGAGCTGAAGCGGCTGTTTGAGCACGCGAAGACCTTTGGGTCGTTGATTCAGGTGCCGGAGGGGCTGGCGAAGAAGCTACGGGCACTGAAGCTGCTGAGCGAGGCGCCCAGTCAAGATCTCTTTGTGTCAGATGCACTTAAATGCTTGGGGCCGCTAGTACAGCAGGCGGGGTTGCTTGCTACTCAATACGAGGCGGTAGTTGCAAATCCACCGTATATGGGGAGCAAGGGAATGAACCCCTTGGTGAAGAAATTTGCTAAGGATCGTTTCACTGATGCCAAGAGCGACCTCTTTTCGTGCTTTCTTGAAAGAGGATTTTCGCTTGCGAAAAATAAGGGCATCAACGCCATGGTAACCATGGAAAGCTGGATGTTTTTATCTAGCTACGAGAAATTCAGGGCGATAATTTTCGACAAGCATACTATCGCCTGCCTTGCGCACTTCCCATACGACAGTAAGCGGCCGACAGTAATGGGAATAAATTTTGGCGTGAACGTAATGTGCTGCAAAAAGACTTTTGTTGCAGGTTACCGAGCTCAGTATTGCTGTTCTAGATATTACGAGTTGAATGATGATGGTGTTCCCATCGAATTCCCTACAGCTAATGAGCGTTTAAATTCTCTATCTGCCTCAGAATTTAATAGTGTGCCCGGCCGTCCGTTGGCTTACTGGGTAAGCACCAGGGTGCGTGACGTTTTCAAGAATCATCCTCCGCTTTCTGGAGGCTGGTATTCAGAGGGGCCATGTAAGAGTGGTAACGATGAAATCTATCTCCGTAGTCACTGGGAGGTCGACAGCCGATATATAGGGGCTACATCGAATTGGAGATTCTGCTCGAAAGGTGGAGAATTCAGGAAGTACTTTGGAAACGTCGATCATGTTTTGAGGTGGACGCAAAGCGACCAGTTGCATTACCGAAGCGATCCCATAGCGCGAATCACTTCTGAAGAATCGCGAGACAAACGCGGAATTACTTGGCCAATTATTAGCGCCAAGGCGGAGCGCGGATTTCGATTGCTCCTTGAAGATGAGCTTTTTAACTCAGTGTCGCCGGCAATATTCCCAATAGGTGGCGAATTTGGCGGAGGGCAGTTCGCAACGCTCGCATTTCTCAATAGCTGTGTTGCTCAATACTTGTTGCGCATTATGAATCCGACGTTGGCCTTGAATGTCAGCAATGTACTGGCATTACCTATCTTCAACGCCATTGATAGCGTAGAGCAAGCCGAGCGATGCGTAGAGCTTTGCGTTAACGACTGGAATGGGTACGAACGTTCGTCGCACTTTCAGTGCCTTCCAGTCTTGGTTAACTCAGAAGAATCCGCGTCTAGCCTGGAAGCCAGCTACACCACGTGGATTACTCAGAACCGAGAGTGCATCGCTCAGATGAAGCGCCTTGAAGAGGCGAACAACAGCCTCTTCATCGATAGCTATGGCTTAGGTGAAGAGCTCACTCCGGAGGTCCCGCTCGAGCAGGTCGCTCTTACAACGAACCCTGCCTACCGTTATGGCGGCAACCTTAACGATGAAGAGCTGTGGATCCGCTTTCGCCAAGACACCATGGCCGAGCTGGTCTCCTACGCCATCGGCTGCATGATGGGCCGCTACAGTCTGGACGCGCCGGGCCTGATCTACGCCAACAGCGGCAACGTCGGCTTCGACGCTTCGCGCTACACCAAGTTTCACGCTGACGCCGACGGCATCGTGCCGGTTACCGATGAGTTGTGGTTTGAAGATGACGCGGCACTGCGCGTTCGCGAATTTCTGCTTGCCGTGTGGGGCAAGGACTCGCTTGAACAGAACATGGCGTTCCTGGCCGACAATCTGGGCCGCAAGTCCAGCGAATCGCCTGAGCAGGCGATCCGCCGCTATCTGGCGGACATGTTCTTCAAGGATCACCTGCAGACGTACAAGAAGCGTCCGATCTACTGGCTGTTCTCCAGCGGCAGGCAGGGCGCGTTCCAGGCCTTGGTGTATCTGCACCGTTACAACGCCGGCACGTTGTCGCGCCTGCGCGCGGAATACGTGGTGCCGCTGACCGGGAAGATGCAGAGCAAGATCGAAGCGCTGGAGCAAGACATTGCCGCGTCCAGCTCTACCGCACAACGCAACAAGCTCACCAAGCAGCTCGAAAAGCTGCGCAAGCAGCACCTAGAACTGCTGGCCTACGACGAGCAGCTGCGCCACTACGCTGATCAGCGGATTACGCTGGACCTGGACGACGGGGTGAAGGTGAACTACGGTAAGTTCGGCGACCTGCTTGCGGACGTAAAGTCAGTGGTCGGTAAGCAGGAAGAAGACTGACCGTGGCGACGGAACTCAACGAACAGCGAATCAGCGAAGCGCTAGCAGCGTTGTTCGCCAGTGCCAACATCATCTTCTGGCATGACATCGATGGCGAGTTTGCCGATGTCTTGGACAAGTTGGAACTTGACCCGGTCAAGGTAATTCGTCTGCAGGATACTGCTGCGCTGGAGGTCAAGCGGCGCATTGAGTCCGACGGAGACGGTCGCTTCCTGCTGTACAGCAATCGCGCTGAGCCTGATCCAACGGCCGATTGGTTGCTGGATATCCGCCTGCGCTCCCATTCCTTCCGGGCGGACCTGACATCCATCCGATTGGAAGAGTTGGGGCTCAGCAGCGTGGCACTGGCGCCGCATATTCGAGCGCGCGCGAAGTTCCTTGCAGCGGAATCCCGTCGAAATCGGCTCAAGCGCTTGTTGCAGCCAATGGATGGCGCAGCTGATGTAGACCGCAAGATGATCGCGGTCACCCTGCGCTGTGACGAATCCGATCCCCTGTCCTTGGCGCTCCAGCTGTTGAGCGGACTTTCGGAAGGCGACGCCGCGATCGGCGAACCACCGAAGGCTTGGAGCGATCTGCAGGGTTATGGACTAGAGCAAGCGTTCTGGCAGCTGATCAAGGACACATTCGGCTACGAGTCACCGGAACCTAGCTTGGCCGATCTGCTGCGTCGGATCCTGGTGACTGACTTCGCTCGCAGCCTTACCGGTGACCCGCCGGAGGCGCTTGCACACCTTCGTCTGAAGCATCCATCCTTCTCCGGGAACGCGTCTGTGCTGGCCGCGCGCTGGCGCAGCGACCTCAATCGCTACCGCGCGTATGCGGGGCTATCGGCAGCGGTCGCGCAGGATCTCAGAATCAGCGAACTGGTCAGTGGTTATTCGGCAGAGGACTTGCTGGATTGCATGACGTTTGCCCAAGTCGAGCGGCGCGTCATTCATGACCTCAAGGGGCGCGTGTTGCAGTTGGGCGGGGCCGCTGCGGACTCGATCCAGCCATTGATTGACCGCCGTCGTGACGGGCATTGGGCCGATGTCCGGCTGGGCGACGACAACGATGAATTCCGGGCAGTAGCCAGTTGCTATGAAGCACTGGAAGCAGCCGCTGACTTCCTGGCGCTGAAGGAACGTCACGCCACCGGCATGACCTTCGCCAATGCCGAACACGCGGTGCAGCAGTACCGGGGCGAGCTCTATCGCTTCGACCAGCTGTATCGGCACTTCCACCATGCCTCCAGCCTGGTGGAACCCATGGGTTGGAGCGTGCTTCATGATCTGGACTCCCTGATCGAGTCGGCCTACTCAGGCTGGTTTATCCCGATGCTGTCTTCGGCTTGGGCCAGCATCGTCGAGAACGAAGGCGGCATGCTTGAGCACTGGAACGTCAACGGACTCCTGCCGCAGCAGCAGTTCTTCAACGATCACGTCGCGAATCAACTGGCGACCACCAAGCGGGTCTATGTCGTCATCTCGGATGCGTTCCGCTATGAAGCCGGCGAAGAGCTTACGCGGGAGCTGCGCCGCAAGAATCGCTTCACCGCCGAACTAAGCGCCATGCTGAGCGTATTGCCCAGCTACACCGCCCTTGGCATGTCAGCCTTGCTGCCGCATCACACCTTGGCGTACAAGCCGGGCGAAAGCCTTGATGTCCTGGTAGACGGACAGCCCGCCGCGACGCTCGATGCGCGCAATGCGCAGCTAGGTCGGTATGACGGCATTGCCGTGCGTGCCGCCGACCTCATGGAGCTCGGAAAGACCAAGGGCCGTGAGTTGGTCGGTGACCACCGGGTGATCTACGTCTACCACGACCTGATCGATATGACCGGCGACAAGCAGGGCTCCGAAGGCAAGACGTTCGATGCGGTGTCGCAGACCTTGATTGAGCTCAATCGAATCATTTCCTTCATCATCAACAATCTCAACGGCTCCATGGTGCTGGTCACGGCGGATCACGGCTTTCTCTATCAGGAGTCGCCGCTGGATCAAGCCAGCAAGGCTTCGCTTGGCGACAAGCCCGCAGGCACGTTGCGGGCGAAGAAGCGCTATCTCATTGGGCGTGATCTGGCAAAAAACACCGCTGTATGGCAAGGATCCACTGCTACAACAGCAGGTACCGAGCCTGGCGCCGGTAGCGTGGACTTCTGGTTGCCCAAGGGCGCGATGCGCTTCCACTTCGCAGGTGGCGCGCGCTTTGTGCATGGATCGGCGATGCCACAAGAAGTCATCGTGCCGATGATTACCGTACGCGTGTCTGAGTCCGAGAAAGCACGCAGCCGCTCCGTGGAAGTGAGCGTAGTAGGCGCTTCCAGCAAGATCGTGACCAACAAGCAGCGACTCGACTTGATCCAGTCGGAACCAGTGAGTCATCAGGTACGTCCACGAACCCTCAAAATTTCCTTGCGCGACGGCGACACGCTGATCAGCGATGAGGCGACGGTGACATTCGATAGCACTTCAGCGGTGTTGGCGGAGCGCATCAAGCAGATCTTTTTGACTGTGCGGTCGGGCTCTTATGATCGTCACAAGGACTACTACCTCGTAGGGCGCGATGCAGCGACCAGCGTAGAGGTTTTGCGCGCGGCGTACCGAATTGACCTGGCGTTCTCCAATGACTTCTGACAACACACTTGATTCGTCACCCGCGAACGATGGCGAGGCACAGCCTTCTCGGGATCTGGATGAACTGCTGAATCGG